>JBEVJT010000289.1:0-18344 GCA_040510075.1 Xanthobacteraceae bacterium
CGATCGACGCCTTCCGCACATTCGACACCGTATGGACGATTTCCGGCGGGGGGCCTGCGCGCGCCACCGAGTTGTTCAGCATCTACGCCTACGTCGAGTCGTTCCAGTTCCTCAATCTCGCGCGCGGCTCCGCAGCTGCGGTGATCGGAGCGATCATCATAGTCGTCTTCGCGATGCTGCTTTATCGCCTGCTCAATCGCTTCGTCGAGGTATCGCGATGAGCGCGCCCGCAACGGCGCTCGCGACTGCGGCGGAGCCCGCAGGCTTCTTCTCGCTGCTCGCGCCGGGCGGCAAGCGTGTCCTGTTTGCGCTCACGGCCGTGGCCGTGTGTCTGTTGTTTGCCTTCCCGGTCTTCTGGCTCGTTCTGACTTCGCTGCGTCCGGCCAGCGGCGTCTATTATGTGCACCGGGGGACCGAGTTTACCCTCGACAATTTCAACGAAGTGCTTTCGCACGAACTGGTGCTCAAGGCTCTGTTCAACAGCTTTGCCATCTCCACCCTCGCCACCGTGCTGTCGCTCGGCGTCACCGCAACCTCGGGCTACATGCTCTCACGCTTCCGCGGGCCCATCCCGAACGCCTGGTTCTCTCTCATCTACGTCTTTCGCTGCGTTCCCTACGTCGCCTGGGTGCTGCCGCTCTATTTCGTCACCCAGCAGCTGCGCATCTTCGACACCTACTGGGGTCTTCTGCTGCCGCATGTGGCGGTGCACATCTGCTTCTTCTCCTGGATCATGAAAGGCTTCTTCGACGGCATCGATCCGTCCATGGAATATGCGGCGATGATCGACGGCTGCACGCGCTGGGGGGCGTTCTTGCGCGTTGCCTTGCCGTCCGCCGTACCGGGCCTGACCGCGCTTGCCATCCTGTGCTGGCTTTTCACCTGGAACGAGTTTCTCTTCGCACTGATTCTCACCGCGCACGAGACCCCGATTCTCACAGTGGTGATGGCGCAGTTCGTGCACGAGCTTGGCATGGAGTGGAATCTGATGAGCGCGACCGCGGTGATCGCGCTCGTGCCTGCGCTCATCGTCACTTTGTTCGGGCAGAAATACGTACTGCGCGGGCTGCGGGTCTGAGCATGGCGGAAGTCGCGCTGATCAACGTGCAAAAGTCCTACGGCCACGTGCCCGCCGTGCGCGACATCACGCTCGAGATCAAGGACCGTGAATTCGTGGTCCTGGTCGGCCCCTCGGGATGCGGCAAGTCAACGACCTTGCGCATGATCGCCGGACTCGAGGAGATCAGCGCGGGAAGGATCCTCATCGGTGGGCGCGTGGTCAATCATCTCGCTCCGCGCGACCGCGACATCGCCATGGTGTTTCAGAACTACGCCCTCTATCAGCACATGAGCGTGCGCGACAACCTGGCGTTCGGGTTGCGTAACCGAAAGGTGCCGGAGAGCGAGATCGACGCCGCTATCGCGCGCGCGGCGAGGATCCTTTCCATCGAACCGCTGCTCGACCGCCGCCCACGGCAGCTCTCGGGCGGACAGCAGCAGCGGGTGGCGCTCGGCCGCTGCATCGTGCGCAACCCGAAAGTGTTTCTCTTCGACGAGCCCTTGTCGAACCTCGATGCGCAGCTCCGCGCGCAGATGCGGCTCGAGCTGAAAGAGCTGCGGCAGCGGGTGCAGACCACGTCGGTCTTCGTGACCCACGACCAGGTCGAGGCGATGACGCTGGGAGACCGCATTGTGGTGATGAAAGACGGCGTCGTGCAGCAGGTGGGCACGCCGCTCGAGCTTTACCGCAAACCGGCCAACCGTTTCGTGGCAAGCTTCATCGGATCCCCTTCGATGAATTTCATGATGCTGAACGTGGCGGCGGCGGACGGAAGGTTTTCGCTCACGGGCGAGGATTTCCGTTTCGAAATTCCGGCCGCCGCGGCTCCGAGCCTGGGCCCGCGCGTCGGCGGATCGGTCTGCGTCGGCATGCGCCCGCAACATATCCGGCTGGGCAAGCCGGCCGGCGATCATCAAATCGGCTTCACCGGCACCTTGCTGGTGACCGAGCAACTCGGCGACGAGCAGCTCCTGGCCGTGCGGGTGGGGAAAAGCGAGATTCGCATCGCCGGCGTCGACCCCGATCTGACGCTTGCCTCAGGCACGCAGATCGAGGCCGCCGTGTCCACCGACAACCTGCATTTCTTTGACGGTGCTTAAATTACGCGACTGCGTCCTCCGCGGCCGCTTCGGCGTACACGGCGAGCCAGAGGCGCGCGACGGCATCTTCGGGACTGTGACCGGAGTGCGCGTTCTTCCATTCGCCGTATTGAGCGACATAGCCGCAGGCGACCCATCCGCTTCCCTTTCTGCCCAAAGCGCCGAAATCCCGTCCGCACGCTTCGATCAACGCCGCGAGCCCCGGCATGCTCACATAATCGTACCCCGCGTCGCACTGCCTGCGCGCCAGCTCGCTCTGCGGAAATCCTGCCTGCTTGAGTCTTCTCGCGAGCTCAAATGAGATCATTGCGCACTCCGGCACATACAAATTGATTCTGCCGGGAATACGAAATCGGATGTAAATTCCGTCAACCCGCCCGACGCCGTTGTGCTCGCTATTCGAGTTATCCACAGCTCTCAATCAGAGCAGCTGGCGGACGGCTGCATCGCGGCAAACTCCGGCATCGGACCAACGGCCAATCCCGGCGTGCGCGCGAGCGAGGCGAGCGACACGACACCGGCGCGGATGGCGAGGCGAACGCGACCGTTTCCGGCACGCGTGTAGAGGTCCGGATGGGCAGCAAAGAAAGCGTCCTGCTCGCTTTGCGGCGCGCCCGCCATCCCGTCTACGTACTGGTGCCCATTGCGCTCCACATGTTTGGCGCCGACCAGCATGGCAAGCGCGAGATCCTGCTGCACTGCCGTGCCTGCCTGTGTGGTGAGATCCTCGGCCGACATGAAATATCGCGCTCCGCCTTGCTGTGCATTCCAATGCGCCACGCGCGCGCGGTTGAGCAGCGCCCGATAAAACCCCTTGCATGATTTTGCAGAAATGCCCCGGTAGCCCAGCGCGCGGGCGCGGGGGAAGACGCCGATATCAGCATCGGACTCGTCGACTTCGACCGGCACTTCGCGCGCGAGCGCCTCGATGGATTCGCTGAGCGCGCAAGCGCGCGCAATCGGCTGCTCGATCAGAAGGACCGCGCTTCTGAGCCGCGCAAGGCGCGATTCCCCTCCGATGCGCCGCCAGAGCTCGATGACCGGTGCCACGCCTTCGAACTGCTCGTTGCCGTCAAGGGTCACGTAATAAGGCTCTTCAATGCGATCGAGCACGCCGGCGATGGCAACGAGGCGATCCATATCGGCAGGAATGTTGCCGCCGAGCTTGAGCTTGAAATAGCGATGAGCGTAAGCGGCGATCGCTTCTTCTAGGCTCTCAGGGAGGCCGTCATCGAGGCGGTGGCCCAGCGTCTCGTTGCGCGCCAGCGCATCAAGCAGCCCTACCGTGTGGCGCACGAAAATCGAGGACGCCGGCTGCAGACTGTCAAGGAAGGCACCAAGGTCGAAACCTGCGAGATCGGGCGTCGTCTCGATGGTGAGGCCCAGGCGGTTCTCATGCACGAGATCGAATGCAGGCCGCCCTTCCAGTCTTGCCAGCGCGTCGACAATTGCGCGTTCGAGAAACGCGAGGCCGAACGACGCAATGAGCCCATTCAGTCCCAAAGCGTGGCACGCCGGCCGATGCTCCCGTTCCGCGGCAACCGAGAGCCCGAAGGGCGTTGTCGTGCCGGCCGCGATCAGATGATCACATGCGAGCCGGACGGCTTGGCGCAGTTGCTCGAAATTCTGCTCATTGGAAAGCTCGGGCGACTTGTCGAACCATTTCGGAACGAGCAATTCGGCGGCAATGCCCTCCCCTTCGCGGCCGTCGGCGAGGCGTATCCGCACGCGCACGAAAAGCTGCGGCGCTTCTCTCAGCGTCACCACGCCGAAACGGAAGGGCAGGCGCAGCTTGACCGGACGCTCATAGAACTCGGCATGGAGGAGTGAAAGACGCACTGATCCGATCATTGCGCAGACGCGCGGCTCGCTTGACCGCAAAGGAGCCAGCTCCTTTAATGCCCGAGCGTTATATGGCACCCGGCGCATGAGCAAGCGGTAGAGAAGAACATGCGTGCAGCGACCGCTTGGCTGCCCCGCAACGCCGCCTGGCTGCGTCCGTTCTTGTTCCTGGCCTTGCTGGTGGTGGTCTGGGATCTCGCCATCCGCATCTTCCGCATTCCGCCTTATCAGATCCCGGCACCGAAGGATGTTTTGCTCACGCTGTGGCAGGAATGGCCGATGCTGCTCGAACAATCGGTGCCCACCACTGTTGCGACGCTTGAAGGCTTCCTGCTTTCCGCGGCCTTCGGCATTCCGGTGGCGATGGCGATTGCGGGCTCGCGCACGGTCGAGAGCTACGTCTATCCACTGCTCGTATTTTCTCAATCCATTCCCAAGATCGCAGTGGCGCCGCTCTTTGTCGTATGGTTCGGCTTTGGCATGCTGCCCAAGGTCCTCTCCGCGTTACTTCTCGGCTTCTTCCCGGTCGTCGTCTCGGCGGTGCAGGGCTTCAAGTCGGTCGAGCCCGACATGCTCGACCTCGCCCGCGTCATGGAAGCGACCCGGCTGCAGACCTTTCGCATGGTCAGCCTGCCGCACGCGCTGCCTGCGATCTTCGCCGGGCTGAAGGTTTCCATCACGCTTGCCGTCGTCGGCGCCGTGGTGGGCGAATTCGTCGGGTCGAATTCCGGCATCGGCTTCGTGCTGCAGCGTTCCATCGGAACTTTCGAGCTGCCGACCATGTTTGCGGCACTGGTGGTGCTCGCGCTGATCGGCGTGATCCTGTTCTGGCTTCTGGACGTGATCGAGCGCTTTGCCATCCCATGGCATGCGAGCCAGCGCCAGGATTTCATCATCGCCGCCTGAGCCACTTGCAAACAAACACAACCTTGGAGGAAACCGATGATCCGATTGCTTCTCGCAACGTTCGCAGCCGCGCTCATGGCAGCGCCGGCAGCGGCCGCGGACAAAGTGGTGCTCATGCTCAACTGGTACGTCTATGGCGAGCACGCGCCGTTCTACTACGGCAAGGAGAAGGGAATTTTTGCGGAAGCCGGCATTGATCTCGACATCCAGGAGGGGCGCGGCTCGGGTGTAACCACGCAGGCGGTCGCCGCCAAAACCGCGCAGTTCGGCTATGTGGACGTGCCGACCATGATGCGCGCGGCGGTGAAAGGCGCGCCGGTGGTCGCAACGGGCGTGCTGCTGCAGACGAGCCCCATGTCAGCCATGGGCTTCATCGAAAAGAACATCAAAAAGCCCGAAGACATCAAGGGCAAGACGGTCGCCACCACGCCGGGCGATTCCATGTCGCAGATCTGGCCGCTCTTTTTGAAGAAGACGGGGCTCAAGGAGAGCGACTTCAAGACGGTCTCGGGCGATGCAACCACAAAACTCAACGCGGTCATCAACGGCCAGGCCGATCTCCTGCTCGGCTATGTCATGGATCAGAGCATGAAGATCAAGGACGCCACCGGCCGCGACGTCTACGCGATCAAGTTCGCCGATTACGGCGTCAATCTCGTGAGCTCGGGCCTCATCACGACCAAGGACCTGATCAAGGACAATCCCGACCTGGTGCGCCGCATGATGCTCGCGAGCACGAAGGCCGTCATCGCCGCGGTAAAAGACCCAAAAGCAGCCGCCCAAGCCATCCTCAATGCCAATCCCAAGGGCGGCCGCATCGAGACGTTGACGCAGGGATTCGAACTTACCATTCCGCTTTATGCCGATCCCACCGGCTCCTCGCGCCAACCTTTCAAGGTCAGCGATCAGAACATGGCCGACACGGTCGCGGTGATGGTCGAATATGGCGGGCTTGACTCGGCCGCGAAGGACAATTCCAGACAGTTCTACACGAACGAGTATCTGCCCCCCGACATGCCTTTGTGATTCTGGATCTTGTAGGGTGGGCAAAATCGCCCCTGCCCATTCTGCGTGGGCACGGCGCGCGCCCGGTTTTGCCCACGCGTCAACGCTAAACCGCGCGCCTTTGCCCACCCTACGCACATGAGCGCCCCCGGGCGAGCGATTATCGAGATTGCGGGCGCGGCAAAGACGTATAGAACGCGCGACGGCGAAGTGGTCTCGCTGCGGCCGCTCGATCTGAGCATCGGCGAGGGAGAACTGTTCGTCGTCGTCGGCCCTTCCGGCTGCGGCAAGACCACGCTCCTGAAGATGATCGCCGGGTTGCTGCCGCCGAGCGCGGGCGAGATTCGCGTCGACGGCAAACGCATCACCAAACCGCATGGCGGAGTAGGCATGGTCTTTCAGACCGCAATGCTGCTCCCCTGGCGCAGCGTCATGCAGAACGTCATGATGCCGGTCGAGGTCAAGAACCTGCCGCGGGACGTCTATGGCACGCGCGCGACCGAGCTTCTGCGTATGGTCGGTCTTGCCGGATTCGAGCAGAAATATCCCTGGCAACTTTCCGGCGGCATGCAGCAGCGCGCGGCGATCTGCCGGGCGCTCGTGCACGATCCCAAGATCGTGCTCATGGACGAGCCGTTCGGCGCGCTCGATGCCATGACGCGCGAGCGCATGAACGTGGAGCTGCAGCGTATTCAGGGAGAAACCCGAAAGACGGTAGTGTTCATTACGCATTCCATCCCGGAGGCAGTGTTTCTCGGCGATCGCGTGCTGGTGATGACCGAGCGGCCTGGCGGGATCGCTGCAATTTATACTGTGCCGATCCCACGCCCGCGCGCGCTCGAAGTGATGGCCGCGCCCGCCTTCTTCGAGCTGACGCAAACCATAAGGCGCCATTTCAACGTGCAAGGTACAGGTGATTGAGCGGCGGCCGGGTGGGTGGATCCCGGATTTCGCTGGTGCTCAATCCGGGCTACGATTGCGTGTTCCCAACCAGGGCCGCGTCATGCCAGTTAACGTCGTTCCGGTTACCGAAAATTTCGCCGCGGAAGTCGGCGATATCGACCTGAGCCGCAAGCTGAACGCGGCTGACCTCGCCGCCGTCAGGGAAGCGTTCGCCAAATACGCGGTGCTGATCTTCCCCGATCAGTATCTAAGCCAGGACGAGCATCTCGATTTCGCCCGCGAGTTCGGGCCGCTCGAGACAACGATCGCGCGTCTCTACATTAAGGAAAGCCAGCTGCGCGTGCCCAGGGAATTCGCGGACGTGTCCAATCTCGACCCGCGCAACGAAGTTTGGGGCAAGGACAGCAGGCAGCGCATGTTTCAGCTCGCCAACCGGCTGTGGCATACGGACAGCTCGTTCAAGCGCATTCCCGCACGCGCCTCGCTCCTTTATGCGCGCGCCATTCCTCCCGTCGGCGGCCACACCGAATTTGCCGATTTGCGCGCCGCCTATGACGCGCTTGACCACGCCAGGCAGAGGCGGCTCGAAGGGCACGTGGCGGAGCACTCGATCTTCACTTCACGCGCGCGGCTGGGGTTTACGGAATTCAGCGATGAAGAGCGCGCGGACATGCCGCCCGTGCCGCAGGCGCTTGTCCGCACGCTCCCGGAATCGGGGCGCAAGACGCTCTATGTCGCATCGCATGCCGGTCGCATCTTCGGCATGCCGGAAAGCGCCGGGCGTGTGCTGATCGATGAACTCATCAAGCACGCGACCCAGCGCCAGTTCGTCTACACGCATCGCTGGCGGCAGAATGATCTAGTCATCTGGGACGATCGCTGCACCATGCATCGCGGGACCGACTTCGACGACTTGCGCTTCAAACGCGACATGCAGCGCGCCACCGTGCAGGACGTAGCCAATTCGTGCGAGCAGGAAGGCCTTGCCGTGGCGGCGGCCTAGACTAGCTCGCATTTCTGCAAAGAGCACCGAGAATGAGGACGCTCGTCTGGCTCTTGGCATTCATGACGTGTGCAGCGGCCGCGGAGGTCAGAACCCTCAAGCTTGCCACGGGTGAGGTCCTAGTTCACCCGTTCGAGGGTGGAGTGCCGCTCCCGGCGGAAAGCAAATGGAGCATATGTCAGGGCGCCGGTCCGGCATTCGTGCCTGAAGCGGGCGGTACCCGGCTAAACTGGAACGTCATTCTCAAGGCCAAGGGTTCACCCCCGCTCCTTCGCGATATCAATCGAGCCACCGTGCAGGAGGTATCGGGCACGACCGCGGTTCCAATCTTCGACGATGCGCCCAAGCCGACCGATACCGGCGGCCTCATCATCCTCGCTCCCGCACAAATCGTGTCCCGGGAACACTATCCCTGGCTTTACACGCCAGAGCCCACCCTCTTTGTGTTTCGAGTGCTGCTGTTCAAGGGAGCGCAGCAGGACAAGCTGCTTCAGCCGGTTGTCATCGGCACGCAAGCCAAACAAAAGATCAAGGAGGGAGGCTACTTGCCTTAAGATGCAGCGCACCACCGTGGCAGGGATTACGGTGGGTTCGTTTTTACAAAATTGGCAAGAGCGACCATCGGACCATCCTCGGTGGGTTCGTTTTTACAAAATTGACGCGCGCTTCCCCTCCGCATCCCGGGTGGGTTCGTTTTTACAATTTTGACACGCTCCTCCTTTCCTGGAGCAACCGTGCGAACAGCTCGAACGGGTAGACGAAGGCGCGTCGGGAACGGCGCGACTCTCGAAATTGTCCAATGGCCTCGAATCGCCAGCATGTCGGCAGGCTTCAGCGTGGTAGGGCACACTTTCTCTATTTTATCTGCTTGCCCATGGTACGACCAGCACATCGCCGACGATCTCCATCGGGATGTTCGGGTCGCGAAAACGCGTGCTTGGGCAAAGAACATGGTTCGCTCCACGAAGCGGGACGTGAGGTGGGAAGCGAATGTGGCAGTACCGCGGCGGCAAGGCGCGGCGTATGCTGACGGAACAGATTTTCCTCGAGACGATTTCCCGTAGTCACGCCAGCGGTAACGCATGACCGGACGGTTGATCGCACTCCTCGTCGCGCTCGTCCTCATCCTGCTCGTTGCGGCAGCTTTCGCCGTCGCGTGGAAACCGGCGATCGCCCCGGTCGCACCGCCGCAGGCGGCGAGCTTCGATCAAGCGCTGGTGCGCCGGGGCGCCGCGCTGGCCGAAATAGGCAACTGCATCGCCTGCCACACCGCGCCCGGCGGTAAAACTCTGGCGGGTGGGCGCGCGCTGCCGAGCCCATTCGGCACCATTTTTTCGACGAACATCACGCCCGATGCGGATACCGGCATTGGCAGCTGGCCGGGGGAGGCGTTCCAGCGCTCGATGCGCCAAGGCGTCGACCGCGCCGGCCGTCACCTCTATCCGGTGTTCCCGTACGATCACTTCACCTTGCTCACGGACGACGACAACAGGGCGTTGTACGCCTACCCGATGACGCGCGAACCGGTTCGCGCACAAACGCCCGCGAACGAGCTGCGCTTTCCATTCAACATCCGCATCGGCCTCGCCGCCTGGAAACTTCTTTACCTGCACAAGGGGCCGTATCAGCCGGACCGGTCCCGGAGCGACGCCTGGAACAGAGGCGCCTATCTGGTCGAAGGCATCGCCCATTGCGGGGCATGCCACACGCCGCGCAACGGACTTGGCGCAGAACGCCGGGGCGAACTCCTCGCGAGCGGAGAAGCGGAAGGGTGGACGGCCTATGCGTTGAACCAAGCATCTCCCGCGCCGGTGCCGTGGGATGCGCGCGCTCTCGCCTTCTATCTGAAGAACGGCTGGCACGAAGCGCACGGCATATCCCGTGGCCCGATGGCGGAAGTCACACAGAGCCTCGCCTCGATTTCCGATTCCGACGTGGGGGCCATGGCCACATATATAATGAGTGTGATGGGAGAGCCGAGCGCGGAGCGGCGCAAACGCGGCGAGGCGGCGCTTGCAGAAGCGCGCAAGAACGCGGCCGGCGCGACCGAATCTTCTGGCGATAGCGAGACCGAGCGAGGTGGCGCGAATAATGATGGCGCGGGCGCCGCAATCTATGCATCCGCATGCGCCGTTTGCCATGACGGCGAGAGGGCGCTCCCCTTCGGGGGAATCCATTTTGCGCTGAGCACGGAGATGTATGGGCCAAACGCAAAAAATCTGATCAATGTCACGCTCTTCGGCTTGCCTGGCGCGGAAGGCGAACAGAGCCCGATCATGCCCGGCTTTGCCGACGCCCTCGGGGACGATGAGCTTTCGGCGCTCGTCTCCTATCTGCGCCGGCGGTTTAGCGATCAGCCGCAATGGAACGACATCGACCAGGACATCCGCGCCGCACACAGCGGCAGGCGCCCCGTCGCGATCCATCCCACGCACGTCGCCCTTCCGGATGATGCGAGCCAACGAGGAAAGCCATGACCAAGCTCACCGTGAACGGCCGCGAGCACGACATATCCTCCGCGCCCGACACGCCGCTCCTCTACGTGCTGCGCGACGAGCTTGTACTCAACGGCGCCAAGTTCGGCTGCGGGCTCGGCCAGTGTGGCGCCTGCACGGTCGTGGTCGACGGCACTGCGGTGCTCTCCTGCGTGACACCGCTCCTTCTCGTCGCCGGCAAGTCGGTGACCACCGTCGAGGGGCTCGGCACCGCGCACGAACCCGGGCCCATGCAGCGCGCCTTCATGCAGGAGCAGGCGGCGCAGTGCGGTTACTGCATCCCCGGCATGATGATGTGCGCGCACGCCCTTCTTCAGAACAATCCGCGCGCAACTGACGCCGAGATCCGCACCGCGCTGCAGCCCAATCTCTGCCGCTGCGGCACCCACATGCGCATCCTGCGCGCGGTGCGCCGCGCTGCCGAGACGATGCGCACCGCACAGGCGCCTGCGTCGGCACGAGGAGCCGTGCCATGAGATCGATGCCCTCGCTCGTGCTTTCCCGTCGCAAGGTGCTTGCCGGCACCGGCGCGCTGGTCATGAGCTTTGCTTCGGCGCCATCGCTCCTCCTGCGCGCAACCGAAGGTCAAGGATCGCCGCCACTCCCCGGAAGCCTGAAGCAGAGCCCATATCTCGACTCCTGGATTCGCATCGCGGCGGACGGCCGCATCACCGTGCTCACCGGCAAGGTCGAGCTCGGACAGGGAGTGAAAACCGCGCTCCTGCAGATCGCGGCCGAGGAGCTCGATGTGCCCCTCGAAACAATCACTCTCGTCACCGCCGATACGGGCCAGACCGCAAATGAAGGCTTTACCGCCGGCAGCCGCTCCATGCACGACAGCGGCACCGCCATCCAGAACGCCGCGGCGCAAGTACGCGCGCTCCTCCTCGACCAGGCAAGCCAACAACTCGGCGTTACCGTCGATCAGCTCAGGACGGAAGCGGGCGCAGTGATCGCGCCGGACGGCACGCGCCGCAGCTATGGCGAGCTCGTGGGCGCGGAGATGCTGCATGTCGAGGCGCAACCCCGTTCAGTGCTGAAGGACCCAAAAGGGTTCAAGGTGATCGGCAAGCCCATCCCGCGCATCGACATCCCGGCGAAAGTCACGGGCGGGACTGCCTATGTGCACGATCTGCGGCTGCCCGGCTTGCTGCATGCGCGCGTAGTGCGGCCGCCGAGTTACGGCGCCCGGCTTGTCGAAGTGAACGCAGCCGCGGTCGAGAAAATGCCGGGCGTGGTGAAGGTCGTGCGCGACGGTAATTTCCTCGCCGTCGTGGCCGAGCGCGAATTTTTGGCCATCAAGGCCATGCGCGCGCTCGCAGCCTCTGCACGTTGGCAGGAAACTGCCAAGCTGCCCAAACAGGACGATTTCGCTTCCCTGCTTTTGCGGCTGCCGGCGCAGGATAGCGTCATATTTGAAGAACACGGCGCTCCCGCCGCGGCGGGAAAGAAACTGGAGGCGAGCTTCACACGCGCCTATCAGATGCATGCCTCGATCGGGCCGGCCTGCGCGGTGGCAAAATTGGAAGACGGCACCCTGACCGTGTGGACGCATACGCAGGGAGTCTATCCCGACCGCGCGGCCATTGCGCAAATGCTGCATCTGCCGCCCGAGCGCGTGCGCTGCATCCACATGGAAGGCGCAGGCTGTTACGGCCACAACGGCGCGGACGATGCGGCTGCCGACGCCGCGCTCATCGCTCGCGCATTGCCGGGCCGGCCGGTGCGCGTGCAGTGGATGCGCGAGCAGGAACACGCATGGGAGCCCTACGGCCCCGCGATGGTGGGCAAGGCGCGCGCGGCGCTCGATGCGAACGGGCGTGTCGCCAACTGGGAATACGAGGTGTGGAGCAACACCCATTCCACGCGGCCGGGCGGAGCCGGAAGTCTGCTTGCCGCACGCGACTTCGGCGAAGCATTCGCCGAGCCCGCGCCCAAGCCGCTCCCGCTTCCGGACGGCGGCGGCGACCGCAATGCGATCCCGCTCTACAAGTTTCCCAACGCGCGCGTGGTGCATCATTTCATTCCGACGATGCCGGTGCGCGTCTCGGCGCTGCGCGCGTTGGGCGCCTACGTCAACGTGTTCTCGATCGAGACCTTCATGGACGAGCTCGCGCAGGCGGCCGGCGTCGATCCCGTCGAATTCCGCCTGCAGTATCTTGAAGACGCGCGCGCGCGCGATGTGATCAGCGTCGCGGCGGAGCGCTTCGGCTGGACGTCTGCCAAGGCGTTGCCACGTGGGCGCGGGCGTGGTTTCGGTTTTTCGCGCTACAAGAACTACGCCGCCTATTGCGCGGTCGCGATGGAAGTCGAGGTGGCGCGAGAGAGCGGCCGCGTGCGCCCCATCCGCGCCGTCGCCGCCGTGGACAGCGGCCAGGTGATCAATCCCGACGGACTCGTCAATCAGGTCGAGGGCGCCATCATCCAGTCCATGAGCTGGACGCTGTACGAGCGCGTGAGCTTCGACGAGAGGCGCATCACCAGCATCGATTGGTCGACCTATCCGATCATGCGCTTTGACGCAGTGCCCGAGAGCATCGATGTGCACGTGATCGACCGTCCCGGCCAGCGGTTCCTGGGAAGCGGCGAATGCGGTCAGGGCCCCGCGGCGGCCGCGCTAGGCAATGCGATCGCCAACGCGATTGGCCAGCGCCTGCGCGATCTGCCGCTGTCGCGCGACCGCATCAAGGCGGCAATGCCGGTCTAGAGGATATTTCGTTTCGGGTTGGATCAATGACTCAGATCCGCTCGTCACCGCGAAAGCGGGGACCCAGGTTCTTCTGGAGCCCGCTTGCGCGAGAATGAGCTGAGCAGAATAGACCGCGTCAACCTCATTCGAAATCCGCTGGCGTTGCGTATTGTGCCGGAAGAAGAATGGCGGAATACGCTCGCGCTATCCGCCCTACAGTTCCAATCGGTGCTGGTCCATGGGGAACCAAATACCATCACTCGCGTTGCGAACTCGCGCGCGGTCAATGCTGGCTGTCCGCGGCGGTTTGCTTTTCGGCACAGCCGAGGAAGATAGCGTCCAGCTTCTCGTCGTCCTCGGCTTCGTGCCGGATGCGAAACCGCCTTTTGCTTAACACTCGCGGAGGAATCCTGTTCGGGTATCGGTGCATACCGCCAAAACGCGGCGGGTGACCGACATGTTCCTCGATGACAGGGAGATGACGTTGGCGAAGAAGCGAAAGAGAAAATACTCAAAAGGTTCAGGTGAGGAAGTCCGCCGAGAGATGCACCGTTATAAGCGGGGCACTGCCAAGAGCGGCAAAGGCGGGAAAGGCGGGAAGGTAAAGAGTCGCAAGCAAGCGATCGCCATTGCCCTGTCGAAGGCACGCAAGAAGGGCAAAAAGGCTCCTAAAAAGAAATCTTAGCCAGGCAAGCTTGTTCGCTTTAGGCAGCTTCTGATTACGAAGCGGACACTAGCACGTCCGGATAGACCGACCCTGGTCAGTTGAATTTTAAGTTCGCCGTTTTGGCCAAGGCGAGAATTGAATCGATCTCACGCCTGATCTGCGCATCGAAGTCAGCAGGCGTGATTGGCATGGGATCCATGCCTTGCTGCGCGAGCTTCTCTCGCACGCCCGGCGCGGCTAGCGCCTTCTGCGTCTCCTGGGCGAGCCGGTCGACGATCTCGCGCGGCGTCTTGGCCGGAGCGAATAGCCCAGTCCAAAACGTGTAGTCGGAATTTTTGTAGCCCGCCTCGAGCGTGGTCGGTACATCGGGCAGCGCGGACGAGCGCTGCGGGGTGCTCACCGCGAGCGCCACGAGTTTGCCCTCGCGGATGAAAGGCAGCGCGGTGGCGATGGTCGAGCAGGTGAAGTCGACGCGCCCGGCCATGATCTCGGTGAGTACCTCAGGCATCCCGCGGAACGGGACGTGCAAAGCGTCAACCCCGGCGCTGAAGCGTAATATCTCGGCGGAGATGTGCGTCCCCGAGCCGACGCCGGCGCTGCCGAATGTGATCGAGCCGGGCTTCGCCTTGGCGGCAGCCACAAGCTGCTGCAGCGTCTTGATGCCCTTCTCGGACGCTACGACGGTGACGTTGGGTGAACTGCCGAAGGCGGCCACGGCCGCAAAATCCTTGGCAGTGTCGTAGGGCGCGTTGGGATAAATTGCCGGCGTGGTTACGTGCGCGGAGGAATGGGCCATTAGCGTGTAACCGTCGGGATCCGCGCGCGCGACCGCCGCAGCGCCGACCGTTCCACCGGCGCCGCCCCGGTTCTCGATGACCAGCGTTTGTCCGAATTGCCGGCCGAGCGGCTCGAACACGATACGGGCGACGATGTCGATCGTGCTCCCCGCCGTAAACGGGATAACGACGCGGATCGGCTGCTTGGCGGGCCAGCTTTGCGCGCAACTAACGCGAAGTAGCGCGGGCGTGATTGCGGCAGCGGCGGTGAATTGCAAATACTGGCGGCGCGTATGTTTCAAGGACGTTCCTCGTCACTCTTCGCGGCCCAGCCATACCTTCGGCGCTTGCAAGGCCACCTGCGCGGCACGCGATTCTATTTCGGCCTGGGTGATTGAGCTAACCGGGTGGTCGATGACGATTGGGATCAGGCCTTGCATACCAAGCGCCGTACGGGTGAGTTCTGTCTCGCGTTCGAACTCGGTCGTGATGATGGCGGCCGCAGGGATGCCGAGCTTCTCGAGAGCGACGGAGTCCCGGATGCAGCACGAGCAGCAGGAGCCGCAATCGCCGATTGCAGTCAAGACGAGATCGTTATTCGCGGCGATCTCAGCGATCAGTTCCGGCTCCGCATCCTTCGAGAAGCTGTGCTTCACGTAGTAGTTCACCTTCGCGAACTTCACGCTCTTTTCGAGCGCCGCCGTTGAGGTACGCAGGACCTTGTTCGCGTTCCACTTCGAGTTGTCGAGGACGGCCAGCCGGAGCCCGTCGAGCTTTTTAGGACGAGGGGCAATCGGAGTATCCCCAGAGTCCACCAGGCCACGAGGATCGAATACCAATACCGAATTGGCGTCGCTCACCTTCATCAACATTGGCGTCTCCTCCTTGCTTTAAAGCGCGCACACGCCGTCGGTGCATCCGTTGCCGGCAGGACCTGCAGCCGAATCGATGGGCTTCAGGACGGGAGTACTCATATGGCCCCATCCCGGAATGAAGGCCGAGAACCGACCAGCATGTCCCCCCATGATGAACAGATGAATATTGTCCGAGGAAGGGACGATCGGGATCCGGGTGTCGGGATCGCGCTTGAGCCACTTCGGTAAGTTGCGGTTATAGACCTTGCCATAGCAGTTATCGCGGGAGATCGCGCGGAAGGAGTTGCCCGAGTACATCCAAAGGTAATGGCGGATGTCCGAGCGGGTCCAGCCGGCCTTCGCGATGGTCTTGGCGTGTTCGAGCCCAAGCGCCACTGTGCAATGCCCCCCGAGAACGGCTGAGTTGGAAGCAATGGTGCTCATAGCCGAACACATCGTATCGAGGATGCCTTCGGGGTCATTGCATTGATGATCGGTTACGCTGTGAGGCGCCTCTGCAGCGATCACGAATACTGTTGAATCGGTTGGATTGTAGCCATGGTCCACGTGGTAGGGAGCGTATGGGCTGTCCGCCTCGTTCTCGGCGACGCAATACGTGTACTTGCCGGGATGCCCCAAAGTGCTCTTGTCGAAATCAGGTGGCCAGCCACCGCCAACATTCAGCATGATCAGCCGAACGGCCCGACCGATTGTAGCGTTCGCTCGATTGCCGGATCCGAACGCATTAGCGCCGCCGTTCATGCCAACCTGGGCGGCGATCGGGCCGTTCACGACAACGAGGGGCGAAGCCACGTGAGTCGTCGCCTGGACACCGTTCAGGTTGAAGGCGCGATCAGTCAGTGCGAGCATCGCGGCTCGCACGATCGGGGCATATTCCGGGCGGCATCCTGCCATCACCATATTGATGGCAAGGACCTCACGGGTGAGCGCTCCCCAACGCGGCGCCACCTTGCATTCCACGAATTGCGGATCACCGCCCAGAGCAGCGACGACAGCGTCGATCTTCTCCTCGGTGGGCGGAACGACCGGAAGACCATCATGCCATCCCCGCTCGTAATAGTATTCGACAAGATCAGTGCAAGCGGGCACGCTGTCCACAGCTGTTTCCGCGCCTACTTGGTCCAGTGTCTGTGTGACCATGTGGTGCTCCGCTGTTCCCCCTGCGCACAATGTAAGAGCAATCCGGTATATGCCAAGACAAACCTGATATCGGATATTGATACGTTTTACTTATAAGTCAGTTCCACGATTAGATGTGTTCATTGGCTCCTGGGCAGATTGACCCGTGAGCTAGCGGGCGGGAACACCCCACGATCGCTTGATGAGTGCCATGAGACCGGATGCCGCGGGGCCGGCTTCTCGCACCTTGAGCGTTACGATCCCGAGCTCGCGCGCGAGAGGTCTGCCACGAATGGGCACTGCACTTAATTCCTTCCCGAGAAAGTTCGCGACTGCGCTCCTCGGCGCAATCGCCAGGCCAATGCCGACGCGCACGAATGCCAACATGGTGGAGAATTGTGAGACGGTGACCACGTGGTTCAAGTTCAAACGGACGGCAGAGGCGGCACCATCGATGATGCGTCTTGTTCGCGAATCCGTTGGCAGGGCGACTAGCGGCTCGTCTTTC
The DNA here is from genome assembly GCA_040510075.1 of Xanthobacteraceae bacterium. Lineage (GTDB taxonomy): Bacteria > Pseudomonadota > Alphaproteobacteria > Rhizobiales > Xanthobacteraceae > VAZQ01. Next base: position 16,949 of record JBEVJT010000289.1, read on the forward strand.
AGGTCTGACAAGGATAGGCTTTTCTTTTTTGCAAATTCGTGGTGGCGGGGGAGCACAACCGTGAATTCTTCTTTGCCTAACGAGACACCTGAAAAAGCGTCAGGAACGTCGTCGAGATAGGTAATTCCGAAATCGGCGGTGCCGCTCCTGACATCCTCCATGACCGTTCCGTGGACACCCTCCCGCACTTGGAGTTCGATGCCCGGATAATCAAGACGGTATGCTGAGACGAATCCGGGCAGCTTTCCGTTTGCGACGGACATGATGCTCGAAATTATGACCTGACCGCGCCGCTGGTCCGACAGCTCACGCATGTTGCGAATCGTGATGCGTAGGTCGTTCAACATGCGGATGGCGACGCCGACGAACTCTTTGCCTGCGGCGGTGATCTGAACCGATCGCGTACTGCGGTCAAAGAGCTTGATCCCCAGTACCTCTTCGACATGTTTGAGGGACCGGGTCACGGCCGGTTGCGATGTCTTGAGCAAAGCGGCTGCGGCGATGAAGCTGCCGTACTCAGCCAACGCAACGACTGTCTGGAGCTGACGGGATGTCAGTTCCGGCGTACTCGGGTCCTTCCCCATGATTTATACTCCTGGTGAAATTATGGGTGATATTGGAAAATAATTGATATAACACCCTTTTTATACGACCTTCATTGGGACGACGCGTTTCTGCTGGAACAGCAGCTCACCGAGGTCGAACGGATGATCCGGGATACTGCGCGGCAGTATGTCCGGGAAAAGCAGCTGCCGCGGATCACTGGGGCACGCCAGGAATCTCGGAACATGGAGATGAAGCAGACCTAACGGGGACGTAGTGCTAACCGCCGGTGTTGATTCGAAGCAGTTATTCGCTCACCTTTTCGCCCCGCTTCTCTCGAAGTCATAATCTGGCATGGCCAGTAAGATGAGAACGGCAGAGATGCTCATCACAAATCGAAATGCGCTTGGAATACCGTTCCATTGCTGCGATTGCCACATTCCGAACCACTCTCCTCCTACTGACATGAAACCGACCTGCCAGAGCAGGAAGCCCAGAGTGAGCCCCAATACTGCGAGCGTCTTGCGTGCATTGAACAGATCTGCATCCGCGCGGATGTTGCGCACAAGCGAGATAGCGCCAATCCAACACAGAACAGCGGTAATCACTTCCGCGATGATGATCACTGCGTAAGCGGCATGCTGCAGCTTAGGATTGGTGATCGCGCGATACTTAATAGTCGAAAATGGATAAATCGTATCCATCGATAAAACATGCTCAACGAAAACAAAATTAGTGTTGTAATCGGTCAAATTTCCGAACGCGACTAGGCTGGCGAATAGGGCAATGGCTGCGACCATCGCGATCTTTGCCACACGAACTGCGATCATTTTGACCTCCAGGCGACACAAAA
>JBEVJT010000290.1:0-9660 GCA_040510075.1 Xanthobacteraceae bacterium
GCCCATCCGCCGCAGCACCTCGGCGCCAAGACCTCCCATGCGGTAGCGCAGCCCTTTGTAGTCCTCCGTCGACTTGACCTCGCGGACGAACCACCCGCCCATCTGGCAGCCGGTGCTGGTGCATAGGATCGGCTTGACATTGAACTGCGCGCTGACAGCGTCCCATAACTCTTGACCGCCGCCATAGTGAATCCATGCGAACAGCTCGTCCGCCGTGAACCCAAAAGGGACAGCGGCAAAGAAATGCAACGCGCCCGATTTCTTTTCGAAGTAGCCTTCGAAGGAATGATACATGTCGGCAACGCCGGCCCCCACCGCGTCGAAGGTTTCGAATGCTCGTACGAGCGAGCCGGCCGGAAAAACCTCGATCTTGATGCGGTCGGTTGCGATCCCCACCGTGTGCGCAAAACGAACGGCGCTGGTATGAAGGCCTGGCGTTCCTTCCGGCCAATCGGTCACCATCTTGAGCTGCCGCAGTCCCTGAGCGATCGCGGGTGTCGGAAGGCTGACGCCTGCACCTGCTGCAAATGGTGCCGTGGCGGCCAGAAGATCGCGTCGTCTCATGGAGAATCGTCTTTGCGATATGTGCATTGGGAGTGCCCGGCTGGGCTCCGGCAGATGCCATCCGACCACGTGCAACTGTTTACTGCAACAACTTGATCGCGCTCGTGTTACTTTAGGCGCGGAGGAAAATCGGCTGAAGGTAAGTTGAACGTGAGCGCATCGGAAGCGGAAAATGCGGTCGTTCCGGCGCCGAAGAGGTGGAATCTCGGCCTCCGCGCGCGCCTGCTGCTCGCGTTCTTCGGCATCAGCGGCTTCTCGTTTCTGGCCGCTGGCGCCGGGATTTATGCTTTCCGCGAGGTAGGAGAGCGGCTCGATCTCATCGATGCACGCGTGCCGCAGGTCGTCAGCTCGATGGAAATCTCGCGTGCGGCCGATCGTCTCATCGCGGCGGCCCCCGCCCTGCTCGCGGCGGCGACAACCAAGGAGCACGACGAAGCGGCGAGCCGGATGCGGTCAGAAATCGACCGTCTCGTTATCGGCTTGAACGATATTCTACGGGCCGGAACGGCCGGTGACGCCGCTGCAGCAATTGAATCACTCGTCGCCTCACTGCGCTCCAATCTGGGGGAATTGGAAGATTTGATGGGGCGGCGACTCAAGGCGAAGGAGCGGCTCGCAGGAATGCTGCAGTCGGCGTTCCAAGCCAATCAAGAAGTGCAGCGGCTGTTTGCACCCTGGCTCCAGGTCATGGAGATGCAGATCACCAGTTCGCTGCAAGAGGCAAAGAAACAAGGCGCTGAAGCAAGCTCCCAGTTGGGGCGCGACCTCGCCGGATTGATATTTCTCGAGCGCTCGGCGCAAGTGGCCCAACGCGGCTTTCTTGCCGTCATTGACCAGCTGGTGCAGACCGCCACGGTGGGCGAAAAGCAACGCCTTCCGGTGGTGCAATTCCAGTTGCGCCGAAGTCTCGACGATCTCGATGCCAAAGCAAAAGAACTCGATCCAAAATTGCGCGCCCTCTTCACCGATCAGCTCGCGCGCGTGCGTACTATTGCCATTGGGCCGGATGCGATCCTTGCCGTTCGCGGCCAGGAGCTCGATCTGCTTGGCAAGGCAGAAAAACTGATTGCCGAAAATGCCGATTTGTCGAAGCGCGCCACCGCCGCAGTGGACCGCCTGGTATCGGATGCAGCCAATGATGTAAGCGCGGCCGCCAGCAGCGCGCTGTCAGTGCAGCGCCTGAGCGCGCGCATTCTGCTCAGCTTCGCGTTGCTGAGTCTTATCAGCTCGATCCTGATCGTCTGGCTCTATGTCAGCCGCAATCTGCTCCGCCGCCTCATACGCCTGAGCGGTGGCATGCTGGCCATTGCCGGGGGCAACCATCAGGGTCCGATCCAAATCCCCGGCACAGACGAGGTCGCGGAGATGGGGCGCGTGGTCGAGATTTTCCGCAGGAACACATTGGAACGCGACGAGCTGCTGGTGGAAAAGGCGCAAGCCGCTGATCGGCTTGAGCATGAAGTCATGGAGCGAACGGCGGAGCTGGCGCAATCCGTCGAAGAGCTGCGCGCGCTCGGCGACGTGAGCCAGGCGGTGAACTCAACCATCAATCTGGAGACCGTGCTCTCCACCATCGTCACGAAGGCGGTACAACTTTCAGGCACCGAGGCGGGCACAATTTATGTGTACGATGACGCATCGCACGAGTTCAGGCTGCGCGCGAGCTACGGCATGGACGCCGCGCTTATCTCAGAAATCAAGACTCAGCAAATTCGGCTCAGCGAGACCGTGGTCAGCCGGGCTGTGGCGCAAGGCAAGCCGGTGCAGATTCATGACTTGCAGCAAGATCAGTCCACTCCTGTGCTCGAGGTGATCCTGCGCGCCGGGTTCCGCGGGCATTTGACTGTCCCACTGATCGGCCCCGATCGCACCCTCGGGGCGTTGGTGGTTCGCCGTAGGCAGCCCGGCGAATTTCCCAAACGCACTGTCGATCTGTTGCAGACCTTCGCGGCGCAATCGGTATTGGCGATCCAGAACGCGCGCCTGTTCGGCGAGATCGCGGAAAAGAGCCGAGAGCTGGCGGAAGCAAGCCAGCACAAATCGCAGTTTTTAGCCAATATGAGCCACGAGCTGCGAACCCCGCTCAACGCCATTCTCGGTTACACCGAGCTTGTTCTCGACAGCGTCTATGGCGAGCTGCCGGAGAAGGCGCGCGCCGTGCTCGAGCGCGTCGAGAAAAATGGACGTCACCTTCTGGGCCTGATCAACGATGTCCTTGATCTCTCCAAGATCGAGGCCGGCGAGCTTACGCTTTCGCTATCGGACTATTCGCTTAGGAGCGTGATTCAGACCGTCTTCAGCGCCGTCGAACCCTTGGCGGCCGCAAAGAAGATTACGCTATCCGTCGAGATTGCGCCCGAGCTGCCGCAGGGGCACGGCGATGAGCGCCGGCTCACCCAGGTTCTTCTCAATCTGGTGGGGAACGCGATCAAATTCACCGACATCGGGGGCGTATCGGTTAAAGGTTCCTCGACTAACGGGGCGTTCAATGTTGCCGTTGGCGATACAGGGCCCGGAATTTCAGCTGTTGACCAGGCAAAGCTCTTTCAGGACTTTCAGCAGGCGGACAACCCACTCACGCAAAAAAAGGGCGGTACCGGCCTTGGCCTCGCGATTTCGCGGCGGATTATCGAGCTGCACGGAGGCAAGATCTGGGTCGATTCCCGTCTCGGGCAGGGCTCAACCTTTTCGTTCACCATTCCGGTATACGTCGGCCAGCAACCCCGGCTGCCGTTGCCGACGAGCTGAAACGGAGCGGGGTCTACTTCGCTTCCACCAGTTCCAGCTCACGCAATCTTGCCGCCGCGCGCTGAACTGCGATCTGGCGGTCCGCCTGGCGCTTTGCGGCGCTCGCGCGGGCCGCCGCCACGATCGCTGCACCCGCGCGTTCCGGCGAGCCCGTGTCGAACGGCGGAGCCGGATCGTATTCGATCGCCAGCTGGATGGTTTTGGCGACCTCAGGGCCGAACAACTCCGCCGCAACGGTGATCCCGAAGTCCACGCCCGCGGTTACCCCGCCGCCGGTGATGATATTGCCGTCGATCGTCACGCGGTCGGTAACGGGCGTGGCGCCGAATTCCGACAGCATGTCGCGGCTCATCCAGTGCGTGGCGGCACGCTTGCCCTTGAGCAGGCCGGCTGCGCCAAGCACCAGCGCTCCCGTGCACACGCTGGTGACATAACGCGCGTTCTTTGCCTGACGACGGATGAATTCCAGCGTCTCCGTGTCATTGAGCAGCGGGTTCATGCCGGAGCCGCCCGGAATGCAGATCAAATCGAGTGGCGGGCACTCGGAGAACGTGATGCTCGGCAGCATCTGCATGCCGCCCGCTACGGTGAGGGGAGCCAAGCTCTTCCAGACAAGGTGCAGTCTGGTGTCCGGCATCTTCGTGAAGACCTCATACGGCCCGACCATGTCGAGCGGCATCATGTCTGGAAAGATGAGAAACCCGATTTGCAGCGGCATTCGTATTTCCTCACGTCACAATGGCGTTAAATTCTTCGGCGCGGCTCACGTCACTGCTTTGGCGCAGCCGGCAAGCGGCTTGTGTATTGAACGAGATCATTTTTCAACTGCTCGATCCATCCAACATCCTCGCTGCGCGCGGAGCGATTCTTGGCAATGCGTTCGAGATTTTTCACCGTCGATTCAACCTGCCAGCCATGTGGCTTAAGCGCGAGTGCCTCGCCCAATTCATTCTGCGCGTCATCGATGTCCCGCGCGAGCACGGCAAGCTCAAGCAGCGTCGCATGGTCCCAATAATCGGGATTCTTCTTCGCTTTTTGTGAAGCTGCGTACCGCACGACGGGCAGAATAATGGGCTGTCTGGGATCAGGCCGATCGAGGATTTCCATCAAGCTAACCGCATTCACGCCCGGATACGCGTCACGCCAATCGGCCTCGAACCCCTCAAGATACGTGTCGATGGCGCGCTTAAGCAGCGCCCGTGCCTCCGGCAGACCCTCCTCCTTGGCCTTGTCCGAGCGATCCTTGTAGTTGCGGCCAAGCAGGCCATTCGTCTCACTCGAGGGGCCGAACTCGGCAATGACTCCTTTTAGAATTTTTTCGGCTTCCTCGAAGCGACGTTCCCGGTTGAGCGCAAAGCCGAGCTGCTCCCGCATCATCTTCGCGCGCTGCACCGGGAGCGGCATACGGTCGTAGAGCTTGATCATTGCGTCGTACGCTTTGACTTCTCGCATCGACAGGAAAAGATCGACCACTATCCCGGTCTCCACTTCCAAGAGATTGCCCAGTCCCGGCTCAGCGGCGATCGCCTCCACGGCCGATGCGCCTTGTTCGACCGCCTTGGCCAAGCGGTTCTTGTAGCGTTTGGAATAATCGACGGTGCTGCGGAAGACATCCGTCTTGGTGTGATCGATCTCCCAGCGCGGCAGGTCGTCAATCAGCTGGAAAATCGGACTATCGTCGTGGGGATTTGAGCGTGCCTCTTTCAGCTGCGCCGCAACACCTGCAATCGTGGGTTCCGCTTCAACCGGCTCGCCCGAGCCGTCGGTCTTGTACGAGATGCCCCGCACCAGCACGATGTCGAAGGGCAGAACCGTGCCTTCGCGAAACAAAATGACCGTGCTGCGCGGGCGCAAGGCGTGGCGAATGCCAAGCTCGTAGAACACGTTGGGATTGGCGCCGGTAATATCCGCCACGGCGTAATGGCAGAGCATCAGCCGCTCAAACATCGGCTTGTGAATCGTGCCGCCGATACGTTCTTCATCCGCGCGAACCGGATCGAGACCTGCCTGCTCGACGGCGGGCGCAATCACGTTACGGTAGACCGCGTCGAAATCCGTCAGGCGGCCGCCGGCATCGAGCTTGCGCCCGAACGGCATCAGCACGAAGCAGAGCGGAGCAGGTTCTTTGAGGTCGTTGATTGTATCCACTTTCTCAGCTCGGATGCAGATGACCGAGGACAGCAGAGGACGGACGAATCCGTCCGTCGTGTGTCGTCCGTCTGCCGTTTACCGCGTCTTATACGACAGCTCACCGAACAGCCATCCCCGGAGAACCGCCGAATGCCTGCGAAAAAGCGCGCAATCAAGCTGCCCTCGCCCCGCATTCCCGTGCTCACCGAAGGGGAACTCAACACCGAGCAGCGTTCACTGCTTGCTGCCATCCGCTCCGGACCGCGCGGGCCGGGCACAACCATCCGCGGTCCCTTCGCGGTCTTCCTGCACGCTCCGGCGTTCGGCGAGCTTGCGCAGCGGCTCGGAGGCCATTGCCGATACAAAACGCTGGTGCCGCCGCGTCTGTCGGAATTCGCAATCCTGGTTACGGCCCGGCTGTGGCGGGCGCAGTTCGAGTGGTTTGCGCACGCGCCGATGGCCGAACGCGCCGGCGTCAAGAAAGAGACGATCCGCGATCTGCATCGGGGCGCTGTGCCAAAATCGGCCGCGAAGGACGAGCGGGCGATCTACGATTTTGTCACGGAGCTCTATGAGAGCAAACGGGTCAGCGACAGAAACTTCGCGCGCGTGCATACGCTTTTGGGAATGAAGGGCACGATCGAGCTGGTCGGAATTATTGGCTATTACGCGCTGATCTCGATGATCCTCAACGTCTTTCGCATGTCCCCACCCGCGAGCGAACCTTTGCCTTTTCCGGAGATCACGGATCAGAAATCAGAAGTCAGACGCAGGCGCCGGAATATCTGACTTCCGACATCTGGTCTCTGGCCTCCGGCTAGGCTGCGCTGGCGCGCTGGCGCAAAAGTTCGAGGAAACGCTCCTGCGGCATGGGCGGCGCGATCAAAGCTCCCTGCCCGAAATCGCAGCCCATGATCATCAGCGCCTGCAGATCGGCCGCGCTCTCGATGCCTTCGGCAACAGCGGCGCTGCCAAACCGGTATGCGAGGTCAACCGCAGTCTGACAGATCGCCGCATTGGTTGCGTCAAGGGCGCAGTTCTTCACGAAACTGCTGTCAAGCTTGATCTCGATGAAGGGTATTTCGCGCAGAGTTGAAAAGGAGGAGTATCCGGCTCCGAAATCGTCGATGGCGATCTTGATGCCGCTGCCATGCAGCTGCTGCGCGATCGCCTGCACGCGCTGCACCTCTCGCACGATCTGATCTTCGGTCACTTCGACAATGATCCCGGGCCAGCGGTCCGACCTGGGCCGATGCCTCTCGACCAGCGCCAGGATGGGCAGGGTTACGAGCACACTTGCCGGCACGTTGACGGCGAGGTGAAGGTTGAACCCGGCTTCATCGAATTTGGTCCAGTTATGTAACGCCGCAATCAAGGCGTGCTCAGCCAGCTGGGAAATACTGTCGTGCACTCCCGGCAGAAAATTACTCGGCGGCAACACGCCAAAGCGGGGATGACGAATGCGCGCCAGCGCTCCGACTCCCGCCAAACATTTGCGCTTGAGGTCGATCTTGGGCTGGTACCACATTTCGAACCAGCCGTTGCGCAAAGCCTCGTCAATCTCGATGCGCGGCGGTGGAGTCATGCTGTCAAGGTCCGAGCGTCCCTCTTCCACGGATGCCATCTATAGGCCGCCTCCCGTTAACTGTTCTTGAACGGAAAAATTTCGGTAAACAGACTCCCACAGCTTTCGCGGATGCTTATCCGTTCCGGGTCGTACCGAGCTGCAACATTTTGCCGCCGGAAAGAGCGATCACTGCAAACGAAATAGGCTGAATTCTCGTATTCTCGCGTGTTAGAGTTCTCCGATAACCATCTCCGCAGAGGGGGAGCCCATGAAGGGACCGCGTGTTCTTGCCCACTTGCTTACCGGACTGATCGCCGGCCTGATTCTCGCTTGCCCGGCGCTCGCGCAATCACAAACCGGAACCTCAACCACTGAGCTGCCTCAGGTGGGGCCTCCCGATCCCAATCTGCGCTCCGTGCTGCTGCCAAACGGCAAGAAGCTGTATGTGTTGCCGGCAACACTGGAGACGACGCAGTGGGGCTGGTTCGATAATGCGCAACCGCCTGTCTTGCGCGTCAACTCCGGAGACACGGTGGCGCTGGAAACCATGATGCACAGCCACAATCTGGTAGTGCCCGGTACCACGATCGAGCAGATCAAAAAGCTGCGCACGGACTTTCCCGGACGCGGGCCTCATACCCTTACCGGGCCCATTTACATCGAGGGCGCGCAGCCTGGCGACGTGCTCAAGGTTACGATCAACAAGATCGTGCCGCGCGCCTATGCGGCGAACTTCAATGTGCCCGGAATGTTTGGCGAGTTTCCAAAGGAGTACACGGACGGGCAGGTGAAATACCTCTATCTGGATTGGGACAAGAAGGTGACCGAATTCCTTCCCGGGGTACAGCTTCCATTGCGTCCATTTCCGGGCACCCTCGGGGTGGCGCGGCGAGATCCAGGCCGTTACAGCAGCGTCCCGCCCGGCGAATACGCCGGCAATATGGATATCCGCGACTTCAGCGAAGGCGCGAGCCTTTATGTTCCCGTCTTCGTGCCGGGCGCATTGCTCTGGACAGGAGATTCCCATGCAGGGCAAGGCAACGGGGAAGTAAATCTCACCGCCATCGAGACGGCCTACCGTGAAATCAACCTCACGCTCGAGGTGATCAAGGGCAAGCCGCACGATTTCCCTCGCATCGAGACAAAGACCTCATGGATCTCCATGGGCTTTGACCAGGATCTGAACAAGGCCTGGGATCAGGCTAAGGCGCAGACAGTCAAGCTCATCTCCGAATTGCGCAATGTGCCCGCCGACCAGGCGGCAAAGCTGATGACCACGTCATCGGATTGCCGTGTTAGTCAGGTCGTCAACATCAAGAAGGGAATTCACTGTCTCAATCCGAAGACCACGGGTGGCCGCGAGGACATGGAGCGTCCGACCAAGGAGACGCCCAAATATTTCGTCTCGCATGCGAAGGATGCCGATCTCAACAAGGCCATGGATACGGCCTCCATGGGCATGATCAAATGGCTCGAGAACGAGAAGAAGATCGCACGACTAGACGCCTATGGCCTTGCCAGCGTGGCCATGGACTGCCGCGTAGGTGCGGTCTCGGATACCGAGAAGAACGTGCACTGTCTGCTGCCCAAGAGCATCTTCGTTGCGCAGCGGTGACACAGCCTCTCCCTCTCCCCGTTTCATCGGCGGGGAGAGGGTGACGCGCGCGGCATTTGCGGCGCGCTTCCTTGCGAGCTTTCTCTCTTTTTATTTCGCTATTCTATGGCCGTCGCAGCCTGCAACGGCACAAGGTCTGCGCATTGTCGCGACCACACCCGACCTCGCAAGCCTCGCCCGGTCGCTGGCCGGCGACCTCGCGCAAATCGAGCAGATCATCCCAGCAGCGGTCGATCCGGAAGCGTTCGAGCCCAAACCGTCCGATCTGACGAAACTTCGTGGAGCTTCCCTCGTCGTGCGCATCGGCCTCGGCTATGATCACTGGCTCGACAAGATTCTCGCCGCTCACGCCGATCCGATTGTCCAGCGTGGCGGCGCCGGATATGTGGATGCATCAGCGGGCGTTCCGCTTCTGGAAATCAAAGGTCGCAGCATCGAGGCGGCAACGGCGGACGGCCACGCGCATGGGCTTGCCAATCCCCACTATTGGCTCGATCCGGCCAATGCCGAAACGATCACCGGCGGGATTGCCGAGGCCATGCTTGCCGTTGCACCTGAACGGAGGCAGAAGATCATTCGCCAGCGCGAGTCTTTCGTCTCGCTCGTCAAGCAAAAAATAGCGCAATGGGAGGATATGCTGCGGCCGTACCGTGCGGCGCGGCTCATTGCGTATCACAATACCTGGCCCTATTTCGCGCGTCGTTTTCGTCTCGACATCGTCGACGTGATCGAGACAAAGGAAGGCGTTCCGCCGAGTCCTGCGCGTCTCGCGAAGCTCGCGGCGCTGATGCGTAAAGACAACATCCGACTGATCGTGCATGAGCCATACGAGCCCGACGAAGCCTCCCAGCTCCTTGCCCGGCGCACCGGAGCGGTGGTCCTGAAACTGGCACCATCCGTAGGCAGTGTGCCGGAAGTTCCCGATTACATCTCCCTCTTTGATCATGACGTGAGCATGCTCGCGCGCACCTTCGCCACTCTGTCGGACTGAGCACCGGCATGTTGCAGGATATTTTGGCGTTTGCAGCGCTTCCAC
>JBEVJT010000291.1:0-14495 GCA_040510075.1 Xanthobacteraceae bacterium
AAACTGGCCTGCTCGGGCAAGCCCGACCATTCACTCCACTGCGCGCGAAGCTGGCGAGCGGCGCGCACTGCGGTCCATTCGTCCTCGGCAACAACGGCGAGAAAGTTCTTGATGCGCACGACTTTCGCGCCAAGGTCCGCAATCGATGTTTCATCGACTGATACAAGCTCGGCCTTGATTGCCGGCGGCCGGATCACGCGCGCGTGCAGCATCCCGGGCACCGTCAGATCCTGCATGTAGCGATGACTCCCGGTGCATTTGGCCGGGACATCGGGCCGTGGCAGGGGTTTGCCCACGATCGTGTAAGAGGCTGGATTCTTGAGAGGCGCTTTGGGATCGAGCTTCAACTCGAACCGGCGCTCTCCGATCAAGTCAGCAAATCGCATTCCGGACCCGCCTGCCTTGGGCCGCACCTGGCCATCTGCGGCAACGAAGTCATCAGGCTTTGCGCCAAGGCGTTGGGCGGCGAGCTCGACAAGCGCCTTGCGCGCGGTCGCGGCAGCCTGCCTGATCTGCATGCCGCCGCGCGCAATCCCGGTCGAGCCCGATGTCCGCCCCTGGTCCGGAGTGAGCGCGGTATCGCCCTCGACGTATTTGAGTTTGTCGAGGCCGATGCCGAGTTCTTCGGCCACAATCTGTCGTATGGCGATGCGAAGACCCTGTCCGAGATCGACCTTGCCGCAGAAGACAGTCACGGTGCCGTCGCCATGCACGGCAAGAAATGAATCGACCTGCGTTGCATCCAGCGTGCGCGACGCGCCGTCCTGAGCGAACAGATCGACTCGACCCCCGCCCAACGCGAACGCAATGGTCAGCGCGCCACCTTTGAGCACCGCGCGACGCGAGAGCCGGGACGATTTTTCCATGATTGTCATTTCAGCCTCCCTGGCCCGAGGCTCGCATGACTGCGCGAATCACGCGGGTGTGGGTGCCGCAGCGGCACAGATTGCCATCGAGCGCCGTGCGCACTTCATTTTCATTGGGCTTTGCGTTCTGGGCGAGAAGGGCCGCGGCGCTCATGATCATGCCACTCGTGCAGTAGCCGCATTGGGGCACCTGCTCTTCGATGAACGCGGCTTGGATCGGGTGCAGCGCTGAGGCAGAGCTGAGACCTTCGAGGGTCGTGACCGTCTTGTCCTTCACATCGGCTATTGTGACGACGCACGAGCGCGCGGGCTGGCCGTCGATCCACACCGTGCAGGCGCCACACTGGCCGAGGCCGCAACCGAATTTGGCGGCGGTGAGCCCAAGCCCGCGCAAGACGTAAAGCAGCGGCTTATCGGGATCCGCCGTGTCGACGGTCCGCGTAAACTGGTTGACGCGAATGGTGTAGCTGGTCATCTGGAGCTCCGGTGCAACCGTCATTTCCGCCAATGTTACCGGCCGCGCTCGGCAAAAGCACGGCTCGGCATTTCGCTCAACGCAGCTGCCAACCATCGACATAGCTCGGTATAACAGTGTGAGCATGCCTCATCTGGACCATGCGCGCAGGGCCAATTTGCATGAAACGGCGCGAGTTCATTGCACTCCTCGGCAGCGCGCCCGCTTGGCCGCTCGCGGGGCTAGCGCAACGGGCGTCTTTGCCCGTCATTGGCTTTATGGACTTCAGGTCGCCGGAGGGTCTTTTCGATCGCCTGCGCGGATTTCGTCAGGGGTTGCGAGACGGAGGTTATGTCGAGGGCGAAAGCGTAGCCGTCGAGTACCGCTGGGCGGAGAACAGGCTCGAGCGCTTACCGGAACTTGCCGCGGACCTGGTCCGCCGGGACGTGGCGATGATCGTTGCGAGTGGCGGATTGCCCGTCGCATCTGCTGCACGAGCGGCCAGCAGCACGATGCCGATTCTCTTTATCGTCTCCGAAGATCCGGTCCGGCTAGGTCTCGTCGCAAGCCTGGCGCGTCCGGGCGGAAACTTGACCGGAGTGAATTTTGTGGCCGCCGAACTGGTAGCAAAACGCCTGGAACTCCTTCGCGAACTGCTCCCGCGCCTGCACCGCATAGCCGTCCTTGTCAGTCCTCTGGACATCGCAAACACCGAGCCCACGTTGCGAGATGTACAGGCGGCCTCGCGCACCATGGGCTTGCAGACCAACATCTACGAAGCCACTACCAGCCTCGAGATCGATGCCGCTTTCAAAAGCATCGCAGGGGCGAGCGCGGACGCTCTGTTCGTCGCCAATGCCCCTTTCTTCAACGGCCGCCGTGTGCAGCTGGTCCAACTTGCGGCACGATACGCGCTCCCCGCGACCTATTCGGGTCGCGAATATGCCGAGGTCGGGGGGCTGATGAGCTACGGCTCCGATATCGCGGAGAGTTATCGGCAACTGGGGATATACGCGTCCCGCATTCTTCGCGGTGCCAAACCCGCTGAGCTGCCCGTGGTGCAGTCATCCAAGCTGGAGCTGGTCATCAACCATCAGACCGCCAGGATGCTTGGCCTCGTTGTGCCGCCCACGTTGCTGGCGACCGCTGACGAGGTCATCGAGTAGTGGAAGTCCTAATCATGCTCTACGGGGCCTTCGTAATTGCAATCACATCTACTTCGACCAGCATTCCAGGCCATGCGAGCTGGTTGATGTTCAGAAACGTGTGCACCGGCTGTGGGGCTCCTTCGAGCGCCTCCGCGCGGCACTTTCCGGTCTCGGGAAGATTTCGAACATCCGTCACATAGGTGACGACCTTCACCACATCGTTCATCGTCGCGCCATGGGCAGCTAACAACCGCTTGATCTTGTCATAGGCATATCGGCATTGGCCTGCGAAGTCGCCCATGTGCCGGATTGCGCCGCGCGCGGCGCTCTCATCCTCGGCACCCACGCCGGCGAGAAAGATCATCTTCCCTGGATGCGCGACAGTGACGACCTCGGAGAACAGCCCTTGCGTCCACTCACTGTAATTGTAGTTTTTCTTCTCAAAACCTGGGGAGTTTACGCCTGGCGCTTGCGCCTGGGCGAGCAACACTGTTGAAACGAGCAGTGCAGGACAAGCGGCAAGAATGCGATGCACGGTTCTCCTCCAGATTTGCCGGCCTTGTGATGAGTGGAAGCCTAAAGCGACGTCGCAGCGCAGGTCAAACCGCAGCCCGCTTCTATGAATCGGAGTGGATCAGAGCCGGCGGGATCGGCCACGATTTTATGCGTTCCCATGCACCCGCACGCCAGCCGAACAGCGCCAGCTCATGATTGAGCGGCGGAAGCCCAAGCGTGTTGGTCGCGTCGCGCATGTCGCCATCCGCGTCCTGGATTATCAGATAATCACCCGGCGAGGCCGACCTTGTTACCGCTGCCAGGTCGCGCTCGTCCCAGCGAATGGTCGTCGCAATCGGCTGCTCCGCGGCATCGAGCTGCCAGAGATGGTAGCGTACCGCAACGCCGAAGGGAGACGAATTCGGAAAGGAGAAGGACAAGATCGCCACCTTCGATCCGGGCGGTATCAGGGGTTTCATCTCGGCAACGGCATCGCGGACAAAGCGCAACCACGCCGTTCCGGAAGGCTTGGCGATATCACTGCGCAGGGACAGAACACAAAGTGCGAGCGCCATCGCCGCGAGACTTGCCACAGCGTTTCGGGGGTTCATCCATGCCGGCCAGCGCGCGCGTGCCAGGCCGAGAAATGGTACATAGAGCCCGAGCAGCGCCACATGCGGCGTATAGCGCCAATAATCCGCTGCCCCATGAGCATCGGATTGCGACATCGCACCGATATAGACGGTCAGGAGAAAGACGTTATAGCCGAGCCAGACCGTGGCGCAGATTATCGCCAGCCATTGCACTTCGCCCGGCTTTCGGGGCGAGCGGAACAAAAAGTACACGCCGGCCACAGTGACCGACCACATCAACGCGTGGAACACCGGCGCCTCGGCGATGTAGCCGCCGATGGAAGCCAAGGTGAAGCGTAGCGCGTCGAAATTCCAGCTTGCGAAGTCCCGGAACGCTTGTTCCGAGTTCGGCAAGTATTTCGCCACGTACCAGCGCCAGACTCCGAACACGAGAATTGCCGGAGCGAGCATGCGCGGAACCTGCAACAATGCGTCGCGTATTCGGATGCTTGCATCGCGCAACACGACGATGAGGAGACCGACCATGACCAAGGCGAAAAGGACCGCATTGGCCTGCTTGAGATTGACCAGCATCGCTCCGACAAATCCGAAGCGCCAAGCCAGGCCGTTCACATCGGCAGCATCGTGGGACGAGCGCGCCAGTATCTCCACCCCGAGAAGTCCAAGCGCACCGACGGCGACCATTGTTCCGCAATCCGCGTAGGACGACAGCAGTACGCTTCCGTCAAGGCCGGGATTGAGAAGCGTGGTGACGAGGACTGCGCCTGCAATCAAAACTGGCGGGATTGCCGTTTGCTGCAAGCGCCCATGTCGGATCAGCGCCGCCGTGAAGGTTTCCGCGAGAAGCGCGCTCGATGCCGCAAGCAGCACGACATTGATCGCGGGCCCGGCAGATTCGAGAAAGCGCCCGGCAATGAACGACGCTGCCGCGATCATGAGCGGCATGCCCTGCGGATAGCCCGGAAAGATGGAGAGCGATGGCGGAAGATCGGGCCAAGGCAGCGAATTGTGATAGTATTCGTAGGCGGCGCTGGGCAGCCAATTCCAGAAATCGTCCCAGGCCGCAGGTTGATGCGCCGCCGCTTTGACGAGAATTGGCGAGAGCAGCGCCACTGCGATCCAGGTGGCGCGTGCCCCAGGAAATTGCCGGCGCACGAGCAGCGCGAGCCCCGAGCCTATGGCGAGCCCCGCCATTATCCAGGAAAGTGGCAGGCGCGTTGTGACCGCAAGAATCGCGAGCAGGCCGCCCAGAAGCCCGCATCCGACCAGCGTGTCTGCTCCCGGCAGACGGGCTCGGCTGCCAATTGCCGACCCCGTCGCAGCGCAGAGGAAAATCGGAACGAGCACGCAGGCAAGCGTGGACGCGATCATCAGATTTGCGGGTTACACCGGTCTCGCCCTTCCACTGCGCTGAGACACGGCTCCCCTTCCCTGCTTCGTTTCACTTCGTGGGGAATGATTAAAAAAAGAACGGTCGGATGCGCGCTCCGACCGTTCCGTTTGCCCCACAAGGAGCCGTCGTGCTGTTCGCGGAATGAACCGCGGACGTGTACGATCGCGCCGTTTACCTCATCGACGTATCAGCCTCACTCGAACGCCGAAGCCTCGCCTTGCGGGTAACGCCTCAGCACTCCGAATGCAGCGATACGCCATCCGAAAACACGCGACCATACGAGCGCTTCACCTCCTTGCGGATGCTAGCCCTGTCACCTCTGCGTCTTGACCGCTCCATTGCTGAAGCATCAAGTCATTTCAGTGAAAGTGTCCTCCATGCGTGGCGTGCAGGACTCGCTAGCTGGCAATGAAAACGTTAAAACGAATCGCCATGCGGGGCAACGCAAATGCGCCGTGCGCACTGCGTGTGCATAACTACACGGAAAACTTCAGAACACTATTGCGAATCACGAGGACGCTCATGATTTCCGAAATCGCGCAGATCAGCATCAAGCCGGGCCTGGAGACTGAATTCGAAGCCGGCGTGGTGAAAGCGGTGCCGCTGTTTTTGCGCGCCAAGGGCTGCCACGGCGTGCGGCTCGAACACTCGATCGAGCACCCTCACCGCTATTTGCTCGTCGTTGCATGGGAGACGGTCGAGCACCACACGGTGAATTTTAGATCTTCGGAAGATTTCAAGGAATGGCGCAAGCTGGTGGGCCATTGCTTCGAAAATCCGCCGGAAGCGCAGCACACGCGCGAAGTCTCGCTGCGAGGTTAGATCTTCCGCCGAGGCCTGCTCACACCGTGACTATGCCCGGTCAGCACCGCCGCGCGCATCGTGTCAGGCTGTTGCCTTCCCGATGATCGCTTTTTTCAAGTGTTCTCGCGCCTGAAATCCCACGCCAAGATCCCAGGCGTTCACGATGGCCAGGCGAAATCCTCCGGGCGGCATGGCGTGGGCTTCCGGATCACGATCCTCGTGGAACGTAATCTGCACGCTCGAGACATGGGGCAGACGCAGCGCGGCTTCGATCACCTTTGGCGGCGGATGACGATAGCGCCTGCCGTTTTTGCCAAACAGCACGACGCTGTGGCCGTCGCGCCGATCAGCATCCGGGAAACTCCACGTCCCTTTCTGATAAAGCTCGATCAGAGCCTCGATCCACCCGCGGCCATAAAGATCGGGCCATTGATCGGAAAATCGCAAATGCACTTCGATGATGCGCCCGCCGATGGTTTCGAAATTGAGCATGCCGGTGTAATCGCGCAGATGGCGAAAAATCCAGTCGCCGCAATAGCGCTCGATTGCGGGCTTCGCAGCCGCATGGATGGTCCAGTAATCGAATGTGCCCAAAGGACCCGGCGTTCCCGTCACATGCCGCCACCAGATCGGCTCTCCCGCGGCGACCGCCACGTCCGAGCTCACGTGCTCCCCCTCAAGCAGCGTCATCCACATGTGCCCAGGGGTGAGATGACGCTGATATTCGTCAGCCGAGTTGACCATCCGGCTTCCCACCCCCATGCCGCGAAGGTTCATCATCGGCTTTGAGAATACGGGAAAGCACGGAGGCGTCGTTCCATGCGGGCCGGCTGCAAGGCCCTGGCTCAAGGCGACCGCGAGCTTGTCGTAGACCCAGCGATGCCTCGGATACCAGAGCCAGGAATCAGCGTCCTCGGTTGGAATGCGGACCTCGGGCGGACAGGACACGCCCCTGAAATATTGCCACCGCCACGGGTCCGCCTCCTCAATGGGCATTCGATTAGCTTCGCTGGCCCGCAGCCCGGATTGAGCCCTCACCCGCCGTGGTCTTCAGCGCGAGCGACAGCGGCAGTGTGAGCAGCACGATGAGAGCAACGCTGACGACCCCCGCTGTCACGCCGAAGAGATCCCCGATTGCTCCGTAGATCACCGGCCCGACCGCGCCCGTGCCTACGGTGCCCGTATAAAAGACGCTGAACGCGCGTGTGCGTCGTTCGGGAGCCACCAAATCGGGAACCGACCCGTAGAGCACGGATGACGTGCCATTGAGCGCGATGCCGACCGCGGGCAGGAGCAGGAGCGCGGCTTCCAGCGGCAATATCAGCAACGCAAGAATCAGAAGGGCAGTGAGACTTTCGGTCAGCCAGACGGTGGCGATAGTCCCGATGCGCGCCCCAATCCACGCGCATACCAGCTTGCCGGCGGCGCCCCCGGTGAAAACCAGCGTCAGCGCGAGTCCCAGGGTCGGCAGGCTCGCGCCTTTGGCGGTCAATACGAAAGGCAGAAATAGCAAAAACCCCATGCGCGTGCCGCTATCGAGCATGCCGATTGCCACCAGGAGGGGGAAAGCGAACCGGCTTGCGCCGCTCCAGGCATGTGCCTGCTCTGGCTGCAACTTTGGCTGCAGCTCTGGCTGCGCATGGGCTGCATCGGGGCGCGCGGCGGGACCATGCGCGCGCGGCATGCAAACAAATATGGCGGCTCCGGCAAGCACACCAACGGCGCCGAGAAGCGCCAGCACGGGCCGCCACGGCATCACCGCAATCAGGAGCGCGGCGACTGCAGGGACCGTCATCTTTCCGATGTCGCCAGCGAAATTGTACGCGCCGATCGCCTTCATCGAGCGCGACCCGGCGAAAGCGTGCGCCATGAGTGAAGAGGCAAGCGGGTGCTGGGTGCTCGAGCCAAGGCCGGAGAAAAAAAGCGCAAGCATCAGCGGCGCGATGCCCGCGCTCGCCCCCGCAAGGCAGTAACCGATTCCGGCGAGCGCCGTGCCCAACGCAAGCAGCGCCGCATCGCCGACGCGTTCCGCTAGCAACCCTGACGGTATCTGGAAGGTGGCCATGCTGCCCGCATAGAGCGCGCGCAGAAATCCAAGCTCGGCGTAGCCAATGCCGAACTCTGCCTGCCAGACGGGGAGCATCACGTAGATAAGATCGGTGAAGCCGTCGTGCAGCGCATGGGCGCCGCAGGAGACGGCGGCAGCGCGGCGTTCGTACCGCGTCGTGAGGACCGCCTCGCCCGTGCCAGCCGTCATGAAATCTCTTTTTCCGTTCGTCGCCGCTGATCTCTGTTCTACATATCAAGCCGGAGCGCCCGCCGCAGCACACAATCCATCCATGAGGGGGAGCCGATATGATCGATGCCGCTGTAGAATATAAAGTCTCAGAGCACGTGGCTGAGATTTGTCTCAATCGCCCGCCGGTGAATGCCTTGAGCCTCGCCATGATCGAGGAGCTCGTTGCCGCCCTCAAGCGTGCGGGGACTGACGCAAATGTGCGCGCTGTCCTGCTCACGAGTGCTGTTCCATCGCGGTTCTGTGCAGGGCTCGACCTCCACGGCCTGCTCAAGTCACCCGAGCAAGCGCGAGCATTGCTCGAGAAGCTCTATATCGAACTCGTGGAAGCCCAATACGCCCTGGGCAAGCCGTCGATTGCGGTGGTGAATGGAGCGGCGCGCGGCGGTGGCATGACGCTCGCGATTTCGTGCGATGTCATCATGGCGGGCGAAAACGCCACGTTCGGCTACCCGGAAATCGACCTCGGCTTGCTGCCTGCAATTCACTTTCTGCATCTGCCCCGCGTTGTGGGGCGGCATCGCGCCTTCGAGCTCCTGTTCAGCGGCCGCTCCTTTCGGTCTGACGAAGCCGTCGCGTTCGGCTTGGTGAGCCGGGTGGTGCCGGATGACAAGGCCGAGCACGAGGCAAGAGCATTGGCCCAGAGTTTTGCGAGAAAGCCGCCAAACACGATGCGATTGGGTCGTGCGGCTTTCCTGCGCGCAAACGACCGCGGTTACCGCAGCGGTATCGGCAACGCAGTCGAGCTGTTCTGCAACATTGCGGCCAGCGCCGACGCGCAAGAGGGCCTGCGCGCGTTTGTCGAAAAACGCGCGCCAAGAGGGTAAGTCACTCCATCCTCGCCTCGCATAGTGACAAAACGAGCGAGGACGAGAGAGCGCTACCTCGACGCAGGCTTCGACCCATCAGTCAGGCTTTGCGGCAGAAAATGCGCGATCTGCCAGGGCTTGAGCTTGCCCACTCCGATCGAAATTCCAACGGCGACGAGCACCAGCACGCATCCGGCGATGAAAGGCCGGTAACCGCGCATCCAATTGAAGCGCAGGAGTCTTTGCCACCGAAGCATTACGGCTGTTCTTGTCTCGCTGATTCGTCGAGCCATGAGCGCCGAAGTTCGTTGCCCGGAGTATCGCCGATGAGCATCAGTCTCCTCATCAAATTCGCCGGCGAGCCATAGAACGAGAAAACCGATCGACAAAGCCAGAATCTGTCCGAATGTGAGCAGCAGCAGTACCATCAGCGTAGAAATCGTCATGACAACGCCCCCTGTTGTCGTTTCGTAACACGGGAGCAGAAAATCGGCTCTGCAGTGTGACGCGAATAAAATAAGTCCGAGGCGTTGCAAAAATCACACAGTTTGCTCGGGATCGGCGTGAATATTCCGGCAGCGTTTACGCAGTGGAGGAATCGGCAGGAGACGAGCGCCAGTTGCCGAGCGGCAAGGGCCTCCAACCGCGCTGCGAATCAGAGCGGCAGGGCGGGAACTTCACACAACCGATTCGCGCGCGGTCACTTCTGCCGCCCCTCCCGAATCACGCTGGCTCAATGCGGATCGGCTTGGCGCCCTCCCACAAAACCGATTTGCACAATTCGGCGAGGCGATCGAGATCCGACGTGATGGTGATGAAATGATTCCCGGCAAGCTGGCCCATCTTGCTTGCAAATCGCACGCCCCCATAGGCGAGAAGGATTTCGGTCTCGCTGATCCCGCCCGGATAGAAGATCATCTGCCCCGGCGCCGGGTAGCTGGTGTGATTCTCATAGGCGAGGCCGAAATCCTGTTCACCGAGAGGAATCCAGACCGCTTCGCCGCTCCAGCGCACGTGAATGATCCTGTTTTCGAAGGGCAGCAATTTCTTGAACGCGGCGGCCGTGCGTGGCGCGGCCTGTGTCTCGAAGCGGGCATCGAAACGATACGATCCGGAAATGATGCGAAGCCTGTCCATCCTGCGCCTTCCTCGAGCTGCGTAGCCCGGATGAGCGTCAGCGACACCCGGGGGACATCGTCCCGCATATCGCTGCGCTCATGCGGGCTATATCGTTTCATCGTGCCAGCCTTTCAATCGCATCGAGAAGAATGCGTGCCGCGACATCGGCGTCATGCGCCGTAATCGTTTCAAGCGGGGAATGACTGACGCCGCCATTTCCGCATCGCACGAACAGCATGGCAATGTCCGTGATGCCGTCAAACATCACGGCGTCATGGCCGGCGCCGCTCGGGAGCCGACGCACCGGCAGGCCTGACTGTCCAATGGATCGCGCGAACACATCCTGCAGCCTGGACGAGCACTGCACGGCGGCGGCGTCCATTAGGAGAGTGGCGTGCGCACGCACTCCGCGCCGTTTTGCGATCTCGTGCATTTCGGCGAGAACATCGTCGACCGCCGCCAGACGGTTCGCATCGTCCTCGGAACGGATGTCAATCGACAGCTCACAGCGGCTTGGGATGACGTTGATCGCGCCGTCGGGTAGCGAAAGCCGGCCGACCGTCCCGACAAGCCCCGGCGCGCTGCACCGCCGCTCGACATAGAGGACAAGTTCGGCGGCCGCCGCCGCGGCGTCATGCCGAACGCCCATCGGCACGGTGCCAGCGTGGCCCGCCGTCCCTTCAATGGTCACGCCGAAGCGGGAATTCCCCGCAATAGCGGTGACTATGCCCACGGGCAGATCGGCGTCGAGCAGCACCGGGCCCTGCTCGATATGAATCTCCAAATAGGCGGCAAGATCGGATTTTCGGTGGGCGAGGCTTGGAATCGCGGCCACATCGCAGCCCGCCTCGCGCAATGCCTGCGCGAGCGAAATGCCCTTCGTGTCCGGCCACTCGAGCCATGCGGACTCGAATCGGCCGGCAATCGCGCTGCTGCCGATGTAAGGCGCAGAAAACCGGACACCCTCTTCTTCCGAGAAGGCAATGAGATCCAGATGAAATGGCAAAGGCTTGCCCGATCGCGCAATTTGTTCGGCAACGACGAGGCCCGTGAGTATGCCAAGGCGGCCGTCGTATTTGCCCGCATTCCTCACCGTGTCGTAATGCGAGGCAACGATGACCGTCGGGGCGCGCTCGTCCTTTGAGGCGTAGCGGCCGATCACATTGGCGACCGCATCCGTATGTGTCTCCAGCCCGGCATTCTGCATGAATCGTGAAATTTCGGCGGCCACCGCGCGATGCGCGGGCGACAAATACGTGCAGGTCAGGCCGCCCGGCGTCTCCGACCATTGCGCCAGATGATCGGCCAGTTGGAGAATGCGGTCGCCAACCTGCATTGAGCGATTCCACAAAGTGCGATTGTATCCAGCATTCCGGCCTGGATATTGCATAGGCGTTATGTGTTGAGGAGCTTGTGAGAATGGGGCATCTGTCGACCCACTCCTCGACGCGAGTAACGGGCGTCCGGCGGCCGGGGTGAGGAACCCGCACGGGGAGCGCTGATCGAGCGGTTCAATCGCGAGATCAAGATGTGAGCGAGCGGTAAACGAGCGGATCCGCGCTGGCGCTGCCGCTGCTGGCCTTGTTTGCGGCGTTCTTCGTCGCGCCGCGCCGCGTCACGCCCCTGGAGCTATACGGTCTATCGCGGCCAGTAATGGCCAACATCAGCCCTTGTTTTGTTCACCGCCTTCTGGCGCAGTCGGCGGACTGGCCCGGGACGGCTGTTCCGCGACCGGCTTGAGCGCGCTCACCGCGGTCTGGATGGCCGCCAGACCTGCAGCCACCGCGGCCGCTTTCGCCGCTTTTTTCGCGACCTCCTTGAGCTGTGGGGATCTCTTCGCCGGCTGCTTCGCTTTGCTTCGCGACTTCTTGCTTGGCGCCCTGGAGCCGGTGCTGGGCTTCCTGGTAGTGGCTGATGCCCGCTTGGCCTTCGCCGCGGACTTTGCCCTGGACTTCGAGCGCGACTTGCCTGCGGTGCGTTTCACAGCCTTTTTGCTGCCGGTTTTTTTGGACGCTTTCCTCATGACTATTTCTCCCTGCCTGCCGAGAAAGACTGTATCAATTATTTTTCACACCGGCGCAACCGTGCCGCGCTCGATCCGATACGTGCGCGAAAGGAGGTCGGCCACGTGCACTTCGTTGGATTCGGCGATCAGCATGGAGCGGCCTTGCCCTTTCAGGCTCGCCATCACCTCTCCCAATCTGCGCGCCAGTGCGGGCGCGAGCCCCTCGAACGGCTCGTCGAGCAGCAGCATGCGGGTGCCGGCCATGAGCGCCCGCGCAAGGGCGACCATCTTCTGTTGTCCGCCCGATAGCTGCAGCGAGCTGCGGCGGCGAAAAGCGGCGAGCTCGGGCATGATGGAAAAAATCCAGTCCAGGCGCTCGCCCGAGCCTTGCCGGCTCGTCGTCCAGGTGGGCAGCAAGATGTTTTCTTCGACGGTGAATTCCGGGACGAGCCGCCGATCTTCCGGCATATAGCCGATGCCGTTCCGGACCCGGTGATGCGCCGGTAAAGCAAGCAAATCTGACTTGTCGAGCTCGACCGTGCCGGTCGCCGGAATGCTGCCCATCAGTGCGCGTAAGAAGGTCGTTTTGCCCGCACCGTTGCGGCCGATGAGCCCGCACATCTCGCCTTCTCTCACGTCGAGCGAGACGTTGCGCACAATGGGCAAGGGTCCAATGGCGACGTCGAGTTTGCTGACCTTAAGCATGACCGAAAGCTTCCGACCGCAAGGGCCTGGTTCCACTGATCAGGTTCTGCACGCGCGCATCGGCGAGCGCCTCCGAGGGTGCGCCATCGGCAATGACGGTGCCGTCGTAGAAAGCGAGCACGCGGTCAGCAAATCGATCCACGATGTCCATATCGTGTTCAACAAAGAGGACTGTCAGTTTGCGGCTCTTGAGCGCCGCCATCACGACTTCCATGAGATCGAATTTTTCCTCGATGGAAATGCCGCTGGTCGGCTCATCGAGGAGCAGAATGCGCGGGGTGCCGACGACCGCCATGGCAATGTCGAGAAGCTTGCGCACGCCCTGCGGCAGCGTCGATGCGCGCGTGTGCCGATAGGGCGCGATGCCAAACAACTCGATCGCTGCCCCCGCCTCGCGGAGCGACGCGGGCGAGCGCAGCGGCATGAGCATGCGCCCAAGGGTACCGCCGCCGGCCTGCGCGACAGCCGCCGCGGCGCACATGTTCTCGAACACGGTGAGCGAAGGAAACACCTGCGCCACCTGAAATGAGCGGGAGA
The DNA here is from genome assembly GCA_040510075.1 of Xanthobacteraceae bacterium. Classification (GTDB taxonomy): domain Bacteria; phylum Pseudomonadota; class Alphaproteobacteria; order Rhizobiales; family Xanthobacteraceae; genus VAZQ01. The sequence goes on from JBEVJT010000291.1 coordinate 13,225, forward strand.
TGCCGAGGCGGGTGATTTCGCGCGAGGGTCGCCCGGTGATGTCACGTTCGTCGAAGAAGATGCTGCCCTTGCTGGGACGGAGGTGCCCGGTGATCATGTTGATGAATGTAGTCTTGCCGGCGCCGTTCGCTCCAATGATGCCGACCGTTTGCTCGGGCGGCACATCGAGCGTGATGTCGCGGGCGGCGACAACGGCGCCGAAGCTCTTCTCCAGGTCGCGCACGGAAAGAATGGGCGTCACGGCGCTATTTCCTGCTTTCGCAACCGCTGCCAGACCGAGCTCAGTCCTTCGGGCACGAACAGGATCGTCAACAGCAACACCGAGCCAAGGATCATCTGCCAGGTGCCGGGGAGAAGATTGACGGCGATCGAGCGCACCAGTTCGAAGATGAGCGACGCCACGAACGCGCCCGCAACCGAACCGGCGCCGGCCAGGATGGTGACGAAGACGAACCCTCCGGACGTCGTCCAATAGGCCATGCTCGGGTCCACATGTTCGATGACAAGCGCGGCGAGCGCGCCGGCAATGCCGGCGAGAATGCCCGAGATCACCAGCTTCAGATGAATCAGCCGATTGACCGATATGCCGAGGAATTCCGCGCGGATTTCGTTATCCCGAACCGGCACTGCAAGTGCGCCCGCAAGCGTGCGCAAATAGAGCCCGACCAGGAAGGCAGCGACGGCGCAGGTGCCGAGCACGAGCCAGAACAGCACCAAGTTGCGCATATCTCCCGAGGGGCGATAGCCGAGGAACGTGCCGGCTTCGACGTGGAAGCCATCGGTAGAGCCGAGCGCCTCCGTCTTCACCAGAATGCCGTAGAGAATCATGGAAGTGGCGAGGCTGAGCATGGCAAAAAAGATGTCGCGGTAACGGGCAAGCAGGAAACCAAGCACCCAAGCGACAAGACCTGCTGATACGGCGGCCGCGAGGATCATCACAAACGCATCATGCAGACCCGCATAGCGCGCAAGCAGGGCCACGCAATAAGCGCCGACGGCATAGAACAGGGCCTGTCCGAACGGCACCAGTCCGGCACGCCAGAGGATGATGAGACCAAGCACCACGAGCGCATTGGCAAAGGCGATGGTGGCGAGCGACACCAGCCAGGGCGGGAGCAAAGGGGCGATCGCAGCCGTGACAAGAAAGGCAAGGCCGCCGAGAAGATCGCGGCGGGACATTTTGTCAGATCTTCCGCGGCGCCGCGCGCGTGAACAGTCCGTAGGGCCGGAAGACGAGGACGAGCGCCATCACCGCATAGATGACGAACAGC
>JBEVJT010000292.1:0-10627 GCA_040510075.1 Xanthobacteraceae bacterium
TACCGATCAGCCTGGGGGTCTTGGCAATACCCTTTTCACTATCGAGATTTTGGCAACTGAAGAAAATGTCGCCGATCTTCCGGTTCAACGACCATGATGTGAGGTAACGTCCGCCGCCGCGACGTTTTTCTTCCCTGCCTCATTCGGAACTGCGCAAGAAATGAAAATGGCGTGTCCAACGCTAAGACGGAATCAGCCGCTCTAATTCCCTGCTCTGCGCACTGCTAGCATCAGGGACAGAAACTCCCAAACTCTATCGTGCGTCATGTAAGCCGCGCATTGACTTTGCGGCTGGAATTATAGGGTCTCGGACCGGGACACAGCCGGTTCTGACACGGGTATCGACCGTCTAGTCGCTCTGCCGCACCTCAAGCTCACCGAGGATATTCCATGGCTCGACAGCGAAAGAAAAATGGGAGATCGGAGCAGGCGAGAGGGGGCGAGAGCGCAAAAGAACAACAGCAGCAGCGCCAAGAGAACAAACGTGAAGCGGAGCAAATCGAGGAGCGTTCAAGCCCGCCTACGCCGGTCATCTACGAAGTCGTTCGTAAGCTGGGCGAAGAGGAAATGGGCCGGCCGGCCACGTCGCTGTGGTGGTCCGGCGTTGCAGCGGGCCTCTCCATCAGCTTCTCGCTGCTCAGCCAGGCTATCCTGCACACCCATTTGCCAAATGCCCCGTGGGCTCACTTGGTATCGAGCCTCGGCTATTCAGTCGGGTTCATGATGGTGGTGCTTTCACGCCAGCAGCTTTTCACCGAGAACACGCTCACCGTCGTCCTGCCGGTCATGGCCGAGCCCACGCCCCGAAATCTGCTGCTGTTAGGCCGCATCTGGTCGATTGTCCTCGTCGCAAATATGGCGGGAACGCTGTTTGCCGCCCTGTTCTGCACATTCACCCCGGTTCTGACGCCGGAACTTAGGGACGGGATGCTCGAACTCAGCCGCTCCCTCATGGGGCATGGCTGGGCTGACATGTTTTTCAAGGGAATTTCCGCAGGGTTTTTGATCGCCGCAATGGTCTGGCTCATGCCGGGCGCGAATGCAGCGCAGTTTCACGTCGTAACGCTGATGACCTATCTGATCGCGGCCGGAGGATTCACGCACATCGTTGCCGGCAGCGTTGAAGCGTTTCTCCTCGTCGTAGGCGGCGAACTCAGCCCTTGGTCAATGCTGGCCGACTTCTTCATACCCGTTCTGCTCGGAAACATTGTCGGCGGCACCGCGCTGTTTGCATTGATTTCCTACGCGCAGGTGATGAAAGAGCTGTAGCCCAGCGGCCTGTGGTGTAGCCCGCAGGAGCGACCCGCCTCCGCTTGCTCACGAGCTATGGCGTGCCATAGGTCCGCGGCGGGGCACCTTCGCCAATTTGGGAACAAACTCGCACAATACCGTCGGACGGTGGGGGAGCGGCCATGCGCCAGCGGCTGGAGAAATACGCCGGGGATACGAGCTTCGGCCCGGAGGCAGTCCGCGTACTGACCGAAGCCTTCGAGGAGGCATGGCAATCGCTGCTGCGCAGCGGCGCGAAATTCGGCTCCGACCGCCGCGCCGAGGAGGCACGCGACACCCTTGCCAAATACATGATCGAACAGGCGAAGCAGGGCGAGTTGGATCAGCGGCGACTGCGGGAGGGAGCCCTCCTGCATTTCACGCGATCAAATCTGCGCACTGTGCCGCGCGGGTAACACCGCAAGAATTTCGCTTGTCGGTGGCGCCTTGCAGGGCTTTGCGCTGCGCGAACGGGCCTAATACGCGAAGGCGTTCAGCATCAGCGAGCAGGCAAATATGATGCCCAAGCCCAAGGCAAACAGGCGCGTAATGTCGTTCTCACTCATCCCAGCCCTCCGCACTCCAAAGAATTCGTCGCAGGACAAGGGCCACAGGTTCAACCAGCCCTGAGCAGTTATGAACCGATCGGGCGGATTAGGCGCGGGGCGGATACAAAAACGGTTAATTGCCCTCTAGTTCCCCTGCGACAATTGCGCTGACAAGGCTGCCGAGAGCCTGCCAAGGCCGTCGCATTCGTCTAGAATTGTAAAAAAGGCCATGCCAGGTCGGCTTCACGGCATGCCGGGCGATGGCCAACCAAGGGAGGACAGCGCGATGTTTCTGGCCTTGTGTGGCTGCATTCTGCTGACGATCGCAATCTCAGTTCTTCCAGGCCGGGCGGACGAGCCAAAGCCGGGCGGCGTCCTGAAGATCTACCATCGCGACAGCCCGGCCAGCGCCTCGATCCACGAGGAAGCGACCTATTCGACCGTCATTCCATTCATGCCGGTGTTCAACAATCTCGTCATTTTCAATCAGCACGTGCCACAGAACAGCGAAGAAACGATCGTGCCCGACCTTGCGACGAGCTGGTCTTGGAACGAGGACAAGACCAAGCTCACGTTCCGTTTGCGCGAGGGCGTGAAGTGGCACGACGGCAAGCCCTTCACCAGCAAGGACGTCCAATGCACCTGGGACTTGCTGATGGGGAAAGCGAAGGACAGCTTCCGCAAGAACCCGCGCCAGGGCTGGTACTTCAACGTTGCGGAAGTCTCCGCGAACGGCGATTACGAGATAAGCTTCAACCTCAAGCGTCCGCAGCCGGCGCTGCTTTCGTTGCTCGCTTCCGGATATTCGCCCGTCTATCCCTGCCATGTCTCTGCGCGCGACATGCGGCTCAAGCCGATCGGCACCGGCCCCTTTAAATTCGTCGAGTTCAAGCAGAACGAATCCATGAAAGTCGTGCGCAATCCGGACTATTGGCGCCAAGGCAGACCCTTCCTTGACGCCATCGAGTTCACCGTCGTTCCCAATCGTTCGACCGCAATCCTCGCCTTCGTCGCCGGACGTTTCGACATGACGTTTCCTGCCGAAGTAACGCCGCCCCTGATGCGGGACATCAAGTCGCAGGCGCCTCAGGCAGTTTGCCAGATGGTTCCGACCAATGTGAGCATCAACCTGATAGTCAACCGGGATGCGGCTCCTTTCAACAATCCCGATTTGCGCCGCGCCATGGCGCTCGCGCTCGATCGCAAGGCCTTCGTCGACATCCTCACGGAGGGCCAGGCGCAGATCGGCGGCGCCATGCTGCCGCCGCCGGAAGGCGTCTGGGGAATGCCGAAGGAGATGCTCGCCACCCTGCCCGGCTATGGTCCCGACGCGCAGAAGAACCGCGCAGAAGCGCGCAAGATCATGGAGACGCTCGGCTACGGTCGTGACAATCGTCTGAGCGTGAAGATCTCGACCAGGAACGTTTCCGTTTACCGTGATCCGGCGGTGATCCTCATCGATCAGCTCAAGGGGGTCTATATAGATGGTGTGCTCGACGTGATCGAGACGAGCAACTGGCACGCCAAGATCACGCGCAAGGACTATCTTGTCGGACTCAATCTCACCGGCAACGCAGTCGACGATCCGGATCAGAACTTTTATGAGAACTATGCCTGCGGGTCGGAGCGCAACGTAACCGACTATTGCAACAAGGATCTGCAGAAGCTGTTCGATCAGCAGTCCAGCGAGACCGATCGTGAGAAACGCAAGAAGCTCGCATGGGAGATCGATCACAAGCTGCAGGAGGACATGGCGCGGCCGATCATTTTTCATCAGCGCGCCGGCACCTGCTGGTCGCCTCGCGTCAAGGACCTCACCCTGATGGTGAACAGCTTCTATAACGGCTGGCGCTTCGAAGACGTGTGGCTCGACCACTGACAGATGTCAGAGATCAGATGACAGAGATCACGAACTCTCGTCTGACCTCTGGAATCTGACATCTGAGTTCTGATCTTGGGCGCATATCTCGCCAGGCGGCTGATGCTGATGGTCCTGACGCTGTTCGGGATCTCGGTGATCATTTTCGTTCTGCTGCGCATCATGCCCGGCAATATCGTCGATATTCTCTACGACGCCGCCGGTTACGTGAACCCACAGGAGAAGGGGAAGATCGAGGCCGAGCTCGGCCTCGATAAGCCTATCGTCGTGCAGTACGCCACATGGATCAGCGGCCTTGCTCATGGCGACCTCGGTTACTCCTATGTGTCGGAGCGGCCTGCCGTCGACGAAATCCTGCCGCGCATTCCGGTCACGGCAAAACTTGCGGCTTTGTCGCTTGCCTTTGCGGTGCTGCTCGGGGTCCCTTTGGGCGTGCTGAGCGCCGTGCGGCAGAATTCCACCGTCGATTATGTTCTGCGCGTGCTCAGCCTGAGCGGCCTCTCCATGCCTTCGTTCTGGCTTGGCCTCCTCCTCCTGATGGCGTTCGTGAGCTGGTTCGGCAGCATCCCGATCTACACCGAGCCCCCGGCGACCTGGTGGGGAGAGCTCGCGCTCCTGAGCGTGCCGGCGGCGGCGGTCGGTTTCCGCAGCTCGGCGCTGATGATGCGCCTGACCCGCTCCTCGATGCTGGAAGTGCTGCGGCAGGACTACATCCGCACGGCGCGCGCCAAGGGCGCATCGGACGCGAGCGTCAACTACCACCATGCGTTGCGCAACGCGATTTTGCCGGTGATCACCGTCATCGGCATCGAGGCAGCCTTCCTGATGGGCGGCCTCATCGTGACCGAAACAGTGTTCAACGTCCCCGGCCTCGCGCGCTACCTCGTCACTGCGCTCACCCAACGCGATTACCCGATCGTACAGAATCTCGTCATGTTCGTGGCAACCACCGTCATTCTCATCAATTTTGTCGTGGATATGCTCTATGCCGTGCTCGATCCGCGCATCAAATACTCCCGCAGCTGAGCTTTCATGACCGAGATCGAGTTCAGTGCCGAGCTGATGCGGGCCGGCGCCTTCGCGCAAGGCCGGCGCGCGCATCTGCGCTATCTCGCGCGCCGCTATCCTCTCGGCGCCGCGGGCGCGGTGATCATGCTCGTCTTCGTCCTCGCAGCGATATTTGCAGACTTCCTGACCGTCTACGATCCGCTTTCCACCAACCCGGCCATCTCGCTGGCGCCGCCGAGCTCCGCGCACTGGCTCGGCGTCGATCCTTTCGGCCGCGACGTCTACAGCCGCATCGTTTACGGCGCGCGCATCTCGCTCGCTGTCGGAATTGGTGCAACGCTCGTGGGCAGCGGCCTCGGCACCATGATCGGGCTTGCTTCCGGCTATCTCGGCGGCTGGATCGATCTCGCGGTCCAGCGCGTCATGGATGTGCTCCAGGCGCTTCCACTCCTTGTTCTGGCGCTGGTGATGGCAGCCGCGCTTGGGCCCTCGCTGCAGAACACGATTGCCGCCATCGCCATTCCGCTCATTCCCTATGTTGCGCGCGTCATTCGCTCGAATACGCTCGCGCTGCGCGAGCTGCCCTTCGTCGAGGCCGCGAAGGCGTTGGGAATGAGCGAGTTTCGCATTGCCTCTCGTCACATCCTGCCCAACGCGCTCGCTCCGCTGATCGTGCTCGCAACCGCCCAGCTTGGCTCCGCAATCCTGATCGAAGCAGCGCTCTCGTTCTTGGGGCTGGGAGTACCCGAGCCCTACCCGTCCTGGGGGCGCATGCTGTCGCAATCGGCAGCCGAATATGTGCGCACCGCTCCTTGGCTTGTGATTTTCCCGGGGATTGCCATCAGTCTCGCGGTCTTTGGCACCAACCTATTGGGCGACGCGCTGCGCGACCTGCTCGATCCGAGACAACGCAGCTGATGCAGGACATCGCGACCAGGCCGGAAGCGAAAGGCGAGAGCAACGCCGTCGAAGTCCTCAAGCTTGCCTCGCTCAAGACCTATTTCTTCACGCGCGCAGGCATCCTCAAAGCCGTCGATGACGTCTCATTCAAGGTGCGCAAGGGCGAGACGCTCGCGGTGGTGGGTGAATCCGGCTGCGGCAAGAGCATGACCGCGCTCTCGATCATGCGCCTTGTGCCCGATCCTCCCGGGCGGATCGTCGGCGGCATGGTCGAGCTCGAAGGCCGAGACCTGCTGCAACTCGATGAAGCGGCCATGCGAGAGATCCGCGGCAAGCAAGTATCCATGATCTTTCAGGAGCCGATGACCTCGCTCAACCCGGTGCTGACCATCGAAAATCAGATCGGCGAAGTGCTGGCGCTGCACGAGAAACTGTCGCGGTCTGCCGCCCGCGACAAGGCGATAGAAATGCTTCGTCGCGTGCGCATCCCGGAGCCGGCGCAACGGGCGCGGGAATACCCCCACCAGCTCTCCGGCGGCATGCGCCAGCGCGCCATGATAGCCATGGCGCTTGCCTGCAATCCCAAGCTGCTCATTGCCGACGAGCCAACGACGGCGCTCGACGTCACCATCCAGGCGCAGATCCTAGACCTGATGCTTGCATTGCAGCAGGACTTCGGCACCGCCATCATGCTCATCACGCATGATCTCGCAGTGGTCGCGGAAACCGCGCAGCGCGTGGTCGTGATGTATGCTGGCAAGAAGGTCGAGGAAGCGGAAGTCGTACAACTCTTCGAGCAACCGCGTCATCCCTATACGGCCGGGCTTCTCGCTTCCATTCCGCGATTGACGCTGATGGGTGGCGCGCCGCCGGGCGTGGGCTCGCGTCTCAAAGAGATCCCCGGCATGGTCCCCTCGCTCGCGAACCTGCCGCCCGGGTGCAGCTTTGCGCCGCGCTGCCCGTTTGCGGACGGCAAATGCCGCAGCGCCTACCCGCCGCTCGAGGAGAAGCATCCAGGCCACTGGTCCGCGTGCTGGCATTCGGAAGAACTCGCCGGAACAACCGGTGCGTAGCGTGGAAATGGTTCAAGCTCGGGACCCCCCACCGGCCGGCTCTGTGCCCGTCCTCGAGGTGACCGATCTTAAGCAACATTTCCCCCTGAAGAAGGGAATCATTCGCCGCACGCTCGCCCATGTGCTTGCGGTCGACGGGGTGAACTTTTCAGTTGAAGCGGGCGAAACGCTGGGGCTCGTTGGCGAAAGCGGCTGCGGCAAATCGACCGTTGCCCGGACTGTGCTCCGGCTGATCGAACCCACCGCCGGAAGCATCAAGGTCGACGGCCGCGACATCACTCATCTGAGCAAGGCGCAGCTGCGGCCGTACCGCCGACAGATGCAGATCATCTTTCAGGACCCTTTCTCCTCGCTCAATCCGCGCATGAGCGCGGGGGACATCGTCGGCGAGCCGATCTCCGTGCATGGGCTCGCGCGTGGGAACGAGCGCACGGCGCTGGTCGCTTCGCTATTCCAGCAGGTGGGGCTCAGCCCCGCGCAGATGAAGAGCTTCCCGCACGAGTTCTCCGGCGGCCAACGCCAGCGCATATCAATTGCCCGTGCGCTCGCGCTCAGTCCGAAACTCATCGTCGCCGACGAACCGGTCTCCGCACTCGATGTGTCGATTCAGGCGCAGGTGATCAATCTGATGATGGACCTGCAGCGGCAGAAAGGGCTTTCTTATCTTTTCATCGCGCATGGGCTCGCCGTGGTCGAGCACATCAGCCACCGCATCGCCGTGATGTATCTCGGTAAAATCGTGGAATATGCGGACAAACGCGAACTTTTCCTCAAGCCGCTGCACCCCTACACGCAAGCCCTTCTCGCCGCCGTGCCGGTGCCCAATCCCACGCTGCGTCGGCCACGCCGCCATGTCGGCGGCGATGTCCCCAGTCCTATCAATCCGCCGCCGGGCTGCGCTTTCCACACCCGTTGCCCGCACGCGATGGAGCGTTGCAGGATTGAGACGCCGGCGCTTGTCGAAGTGGCGCCGCGGCACTTGGCCGCTTGTCACTTGCATCAAGGGCTGCAGCCCGAATGAGCGTAGCGACATCCGGGTACGTCGGTCCCTCTACAGTCGCAGAGCGGAATAGCACAGCGTATTTCGCCATCAGGAGAATCAAATGAAGCTGTTTCCAGCCCGAATTACTTTTGTGATCGCGGTAATTCTTATGGGGCTCGGCGCGAGCCCGCTCGCCGCACAGGAGCCTATCAAGATCGGTTTCAGCGTCTCCCTGACGGGCGGGCTTGCTTCCTCGGGTAAGGCGCATCTTCTCTCGAAGCAGATCTGGGCGGAAGAGATCAATGCCAGAGGCGGCGTGCTCAGCCGCCCGGTGAAGCTCGTCTACTATGACGATCAGACCAATGCGGCCACCGTGCCCGGAATTTATGCCAAGCTTGTCGACGTCGACAAAGTCGATGTCCTGATGGGAGCCGCCACCAATCTGATCGTCGCGGCCATGCCGCTGATCATGGAACGCAAGAAGATGGTCATGGTGCTGCTGGCGCTGGGCTCGAATGCCGAGTTCAAGTATTCGCGCTATTTCCAGAACTCCCCTTTCGGTCCCGATCCTAAAGGCGTGCTGTCAGCAAGCTTCTTCGAAGTGGCAAAATCGCTCAATCCGTTGCCGAAAACGGTCGCCCTCGTCGGGGCGGATGCTGAATTCTCCAATAATGTGCTCGTCGGAGCGCGCGCCAACGCCAAGGCAGCCGGCCTGCAGATCGTGTACGACCGCACCTATCCGCCCGCGACTGTTGACTACACCCCGATCGTGCGTGCCCTTGCGGCAACGAACCCCGACACGGTGCTGCTCGCTTCCTATCCACCGGATTCCGTGGGCATGGTCCGCGCGGCGACGGAAACGCGGCTCAAGACACAACTATTCGGCGGCGCCATGGTGGGCATGCAATATGCATCACTGATCACGCAGCTGGGCGAGAAGATCAACCGGGTCGTCAATTATCACTTCTATGTTCCCAGCGCGAAGATGAGTTTTCCCGGCATCGACGAATTCTTGAAGAAGTTTCAGGCGCAGGCGAAGGACGCGGGGGTCGACCCGCTCGGCTTCTATCAGCCGCCGTTCGCCTATGCGGCGATGCAGATCCTGGAGCAGGCAATCAAGGCGACGGGCAGTCTCGATGACGAGAAGCTCGCCATCTATATCCACGCAAACGCCTTCAATACCATCGTCGGCGAGGTCAGGTTCAACGAGCTCGGCGAGTGGGCCAAGGCTCGCGTGCTTATGATCCAGTTCCAGAACGTCCAGGGGAGCGGGCTGGAGCAATACCTGACCGGCCATCGGCAGGTGATCGTCTATCCCCCGGAGTACAAGGACGGAGAGGTCGAGCAGCCCTTCGCAAAGTGACCATCAAGAAGCTCGAGGAGGGGTAAGTAGACAATGCAAATCACGGCGGCAGTGGCGCGGGAAAGATTTGCGCCGTTCAGCATCGAACAGGTGGAGCTCACCGACCCGCGCGCCGACGAACTGCTCGTTCAGATTCTCGCCTGCGGGATGTGCCAAACCGACCAGCACGGGCGCGACGGTTATTACAACACGCCGCTCCCTGCCGTTTTCGGACACGAGGGCGCCGGGATTGTCGCCGCCGCCGGCAACGCGGTGACCGGGTTCGCTCCGGGGGATCACGTCGTGATCTCGTTTCCGTGGTGCGGCGCCTGCGCCAATTGCGAACGTCACATGCAATCGCATTGCCTGCGCAATTTCGACCTGAAAATGCGCGGCACGCGGCTCGACGGGTCGACACTGATGCGCAGAAACGGAGAGACGATCTATAGCGCCTTCTTCCAGCAATCGTCCTTCGCCACCTACGCGATTGCCAACGAGCGCTTTGCGGTGAAGGTGCGCAAGGACGCACCCCTTGATCTGCTTGGCCCTTTCGCCTGCAGCGGGCAGACCGGCGCCGGCGCGGTGTTCAATTCGATGCGGCCAAAGCCGGGCGATGCCTTCGTCGTGTTCGGAGTGGGCGCCGTCGGCCTGTCCGGTTTGATGGCGGCGAAAATCGCCGGCTGCGAGCCGATCATCGCCGTGGACATTCATCCACAGAGGCTCGCGCTTGCGCGCCAGCTTGGCGCGACGCATGCCATCGATCACAGTGAAAACAATGAGGTCGTGCCCCAGATTCGCCAGATCACCCGCGAAGGCGCGCGCTTTACGCTCGAAACATCAGCCAACCCGGCGGTGTTCCGCGAGGCCGTCGAGGCGCTCATGCCGGGCGGCACCTGTGTTCTTCTGGGCAGCGCGCGCAAAGGCACGGAGGTCAGCTTCGACATGCCGTACCTGCAGTTCGGTCGTGTCGTACGCGGCGTCATTCAGGGAGAAAGCCACCCGCAGGAATTCATTCCTCAGCTGGTCGATCTCCTGATGCAGGGCAAGATGCCGGTCGACCGGCTCATGACGTTCTATCCACTCGCCGAAATCAACCGCGCTGCCGAAGATTCCTCGAGCGGCAGGACGATCAAGCCGGTCCTGCGCATGCCGCATTGAAAATAATGAAGGTCGCTGGCGTGGTCAGCGGCGGTCAAACCGGACCGGGACGGCTCGCGCGCCCTCACGGGCCATTGCGTGCCTGTCGGCGCGATCGAGCCAGATCTGCGCCATGGTCAGCCACAGCGCCTTGGTTCTTTCGTTCGCGGCGTCTTGTGCCCAGCGCAGGCAATTGGCCGCGCGGTGTCGTAATTCGTCGGTGCTCATGCGTCCGAGTAAAAGCCCCGATCGGTAAAACGTTTTCGAAAACTTACACGATTTTTGCACAATAGCGGCCAAATGGTTAATGCTCTATGACGGAAGGCACGGGACAGAGGACGGACGACAGACGGCTGAAAGCACAGATCGTCGGAAGCGGCTTTCTCTCCTTCAGCTGCTGCAATCTGTCATCCGTCCGCTATCATCCGAGATCAACGCGGAGGTCGCGGGATGCTGGGAGCGGGCGGAACGCCAGTCGTTGAGACGCGG
>JBEVJT010000293.1:0-21001 GCA_040510075.1 Xanthobacteraceae bacterium
CTGAACCCCGGTAACTTCGTTTCGCGTGAAAATCGACTTGAAGTACTTCGTTGCCTGCACGACGAGTTGGTCTGGTGTGAGAGACGAGGCAGTTTTTGCAAGCATCAGCGCAGTCGCGTCGGCGGCGGCTTGCGCAGGCCGATTTTCTTCGACAAATCAGATGCGTCGCAGCCGGAAGCCTGTATTTGAGCCTGTATTTTACAAGCCGCGCGGTCTCGGCCTGTCCTCGGGCAGATTGGAAAAACGAACCCACGGCCTTAAAGGCACACTTTTAGAAACGAACCCACCGAGCCCACCTGACGCACCCGCGCCGCAGGCTGCCGTCGCGACCGCAGGCGGCCCCCTCCCGCTCGCGAGTTGAGGAGTTTGACTCACTGCGCCACCACGTCCTCGGCCGCCACTTCCAGCCTGAAGGCGGCGGCGAACAGCGCGCGCGTGTAGTCGCTTTTCGGGTTGGCAAAAAGCGTGGCCGCCGGACCTTCCTCCACCACTTTGCCATGGCGCATGACCATGAGCCGGCTTGCCAGCGCCGCGACCACGCGCAAATCGTGCGAAATAAACATGTATGTGAGATTATGCCGCCGCTGTACGCCGCGCAGCAATTCGACCATTTGCGTCTGGATAAGCATGTCGAGCGCGCTCGTCGGCTCGTCTAGCACGATGAATGTAGGCTCCAGCACGACGGCACGGGCGAGCGCAATACGCTGCCGCTGACCCCCGGAGAACTCGTGCGGGTAGCGAAAGCGCGTCTCCGGATCGAGACCGACATCGCGCAGCGCGCCGATGACGCGTTCCTCGCGGCGCTCCTTGGTCATTTTCGGATGATGCACCCATAGCCCTTCCTCGATGATGTCGGACACCGACATGCGCGGGGAGAGTGAGCCGTAGGGATCCTGAAACACGATCTGCATGTGGCGGCGAACGGGGCGCATCTCCCGGAAGGAAAGTCCATTGACGTTCTTGCCGAGAAACACGATCGGCCCGTCCGAGGAGATGAGGCGCAGGATCGCCAGGCCCAGCGTGGTCTTGCCGGAGCCGGACTCCCCGACCACTCCCAGCGTTTCCCCCTGGTGAACCTCGATGCTCACGCCGTCCACGGCCTTGATGTGCCCCACCACCCGACGCAGAAAACCGCGCTTGATGGGAAACCAGACCTTGAGATCGTCGGTCTCGACGACAACCGGAGCGTCGCTGCGGATGGGCGCTGGATCGGGCCTGGGTTCTGCCGCGAGCAAGGCGCGCGTGTAGGGATGGCGCGGCGCGGTGAATACTTCTTCGACCGGACCGCGCTCAACAATCTTTCCGTCTTTCATCACGCATACGGTATCGGCAATTTTGCGCACGATGCCGAGATCGTGCGTGATGAACAGCATGGCCATGCCCAACCGCGTCTGCAGATTCTTGAGCAGCGCGAGAATCTGCGCTTGCACGGTTACATCCAGCGCGGTGGTGGGCTCATCCGCAATCAGGAGATCTGGCTCGTTTGCGAGCGCCATCGCGATCATGACGCGCTGACGCTGCCCGCCCGAGAGCTGATGCGGATAGCTTTGCAACCGCGCCTCGGGATCCGGAATTCCGACCTGACCGAGAAGCTCGATGGTACGCCGGCGTGCCGCCTCTCCCGTCAGCCCCGCGTGCAGGAGCAGGATTTCCCCGATCTGCTTCTCGATCGTGTGCAGCGGGTTGAGCGAAGTCATCGGCTCCTGGAAAATGATGGTGATGTCATTGCCGCGCACGTGACGGATTTCACTTTCCGAGAGCTGCAGCAGCTCCTGGCCTTTGAAGCGAACGGCTCCGGAAGGATGATGCGCGGCCGGGTACGGCAGGAGCTTGAGAATGGAGAGAGCGGTGACCGATTTTCCCGACCCTGATTCGCCTACCAGCGCAACGGTCTCGCCCGGCTTAATCGAGAATGAAATGCGGTCGACTGCGAGCGTCTCGCGTTGCCCCTGCCGGAAAGCGATGGAGAGATCGCTCACTTCGAGCAGGTTCTGGTAGCTGGCGTCCATCTGATCAGGCCATAGTTTTTCTCGGATCGAAGGCGTCGCGCACCGCCTCGCCGATGAAAATCAGAAGCGAAAGCATCACCGCCAGGGTCAAGAATCCAGCAAGGCCGAGCCACGGGGCCTGAATGTTCGCTTTGGCCTGGGACAACATCTCCCCAAGCGAGGGCGAGCCCGGGGGCAATCCGAATCCAAGAAAGTCGAGGGCGGTCAGCGTCATCACTGATGACGAGAGAATAAACGGAAGGAACGTCATGGTGGCCACCATGGCATTGGGCAGAAGATGCCGAAACATGATGACCCGATTGGATACGCCGAGCGCGCGTGCGGCCTGAATGTATTCGAAGTTGCGGCCGCGCAGGAACTCGGCGCGCACGAGCCCCACCAGGGATACCCAGGAAAACAGCAGCAGAATCCCAAGCAGCACGAAAAAGCCGGGCACCAGCACCGAGGAAATGATCAGGAGCAGATAAAGCGCGGGCACGGCGGTCCAGATTTCGATGAACCGCTGGAACAGGAGATCGGTCCAGCCGCCGAAATAGCCCTGCAAAGCGCCGGCCGCGACGCCGACAACGGATGAGATGGTGGTGAGCAGCAGGCCGACCAGCACCGAGATGCGAAAGCCGTAGAGCAGACGTGCAACCACGTCCCTGCCCTGGTCGTCGGTACCGAGCCAATTGTATTCGAGATCGCGGCAGCCGGAGAGCTGCTTGCGCTCCACCACGGCTTTGCACTCCTCCTCGCTCAGCAGCCAGGTCGGCTTGGAAGGCGCCGGCGTGGGAAGATCGAGGTTATGCGTGTTGTAGGAGTACCGAATGGGAGGCCAGATCATCGTGCCTCCCTTGTCGGTTATGAGCTTCTGCAGGAACGGGTCGCGGTAATCCGCCGCTGTTTCAAAATCGCCGCCGAAGGCGGTTTCCGGATAGGTGACGAATACGGGGAAATAGGACTTGTCCTCGTACCGGAGGTACAGCGGCTTGTCGTTGGCAATGAATTCGGAAAGCAGCGAGATCACGAACAGGATGAGAAAGAGCCAGAACGATATGTAACCGCGTTCATTGGCTTTGAAACTCTGCCAGCGCCGCCGGTTGAGCGGCGAGATCGCCAGTAGATGTCCCTCCGGCGGGACCGCAAGCCCCAGCGGCCCTTGTGCCTTGGTTTCAGGCACAACGATGCTGGTGCGGTCATCCAACTAGACCTCCCGCGTCTCGAAATCGATACGCGGATCAACCCACGTATAAGTGAGATCGGAAATGAGATTCACCAGCAGCCCGACGAGCGACAAGATGTAGAGCGTAGCAAATACCACGGCATAATCGCGATTGAGCACACTTTCGAATCCGAGGAGGCCGATGCCGTCGAGAGAAAAGATCGTCTCTATCAGAAGCGAACCGGAGAAGAAGGCATGTACGAACGCCCCGGGAAACCCGGCGATCACGATGAGCATGGCATTGCGGAAGATGTGGCCGTAGAGCACCTGGTTTTGCGTGCAGCCTTTGGCACGCGCTGTAAGCACGTATTGTTTGCGAATCTCGTCGAGGAAGGAATTCTTGGTGAGCAGAGTCATGGTCGCAAATGCGCTCATACCCATGGCAGTGATCGGTAGTATGAGGTGCCAGAAATAATCGAGAATCTTGCCTGGCACTGAGAGCAGCGCCCAGTTATCCGAGGTAAGGCCGCGGAGCGGGAATATGTTCAGGAACGACCCTCCCGCAAACAAGATTATGAGGAGAATCGCAAACAGGAAACCCGGAATGGCATAGCCTACGATAATGACCCCGGAGCTCCATACGTCGAAGCGCGAGCCATCCTTGATCGCCTTGCGAATGCCGAGCGGGATCGAGATCAGATAAGTGATCAAGGTGAGCCACAACCCAAGCGAAATCGAGACCGGCAGCTTCTCCTTGATCAACTGCAGAACGGAAGTATCGCGAAAATAGCTCTTGCCGAAATCGAAGCGCGCATAATTCCACAGCATCAGGAAAAAGCGCTCATAAGCCGGCTTGTCGAACCCGAACTGCTTCTCGAGGCTTTTGATGAATTCAGGGTCGAGGCCCTGCGCGCCCCGGTATTTCGACGTCGACGCATCGACCCCCGAGGCACCCTGCAGCGCGCGCGATCCGAGATCGCCACCCGGGGAGCCGGAAATGCGCGACGTTGCGCCCGTATCGGAGCCCGAGAGCTGGGAAATAATGCGCTCTACGGGGCCTCCCGGGGCAAACTGAACCACGATGAAGGAAACCAGCATGATGCCGAACAGCGTAGGCACCATCAGGAGGATGCGGCGGGCGATATAGGCGGTCATGACGGCCCTTCCGCCTGTTCATGTGGAAGTGCTGGTGCCGCTCGGCTAGTGCGCTCCCCGCGGTCGCGAGCAGAGTTGTTGCAGTGCAAGAATCGCAAGGGACAGGTCACGCCAATCCTATTGCTCGATCTTTGCGGCCTTCTCGCGGTCATGCCACCAGGTTTCCGGGATGCCACGGCCGTACCGCGGCTGCGTGGGGGGCCTGCCGAAGACATCCCAGTAAGCAAGCCAATGCGAGGCTTTGTACCAATGCGGGACCCAGTAGCGCCCTGCGCGGATCACGCGGTCAAGAACCCTGCAGGCATTGACCAGAGCGGGACGCGAGGGAGCCTCGATGATGCGCTCAATGAGCGCATCAATGACCGGATCCGAAATGCCGGCGAGATTTTGTGATCCCTTCAGTGTCGCTGCCTGCGAAGAAAAATAGCTGCGCAGGGAATCACCAGGGGTGGTGGAGAAACTCATGCGCTGAACGGTGAGATCGAAATCGAAGTCGTCCAGGCGCTTGCGATATTGGACCGGGTCCACGATGCGCAGATTCGCCTCAATGCCCAACGTCGCCAGGTTCTTGACGAACGGCATGTGATGGGGCTGAAAGGAAGGCTCATCGATCAAGAACTCGACGCTGATGGGCTGGCCCGCAGGTGTCACGCGTTTGCCGCCCTTGATCAGGTAGCCTGCTTCCTGCAGCAGCGCACTCGCCTTGCGCAGAAGGGCGCGGTCGTGCCCCGATCCATCCGCGACCGGCGGCACATAGGGCTCACCAAACACCTCGTCGACGACCTTGCCGCGGAACGGCTCCAGCAATGCTAGCTCCTCGCTCGACGGCTTGCCCACTGCCATCATGTCCGAGTTCTGAAAGACCGACTGGGTTCTTTCATAGGAGCCATACATGATGCTCTTGTTCGTCCATTCAAAATCGAAAGCGTCGATGAATGCCTCGCGCAGGCGTCTATCCTTGAGCCTCTCGCGTCTTGTGTTGAAGAACCAACCTTGCGCGCCCGACGGCGTATGATCGGCAATGACGTCGCGTTTCACCCGTCCATCGCGGAGCGCGGGGAAATCATAGCGGGTCGCCCAGATGCGCGAGGTGAACTCCTCGCGGAAGAGATAGCTCCTGCCGGTGAAGCCTTCGAAAGCGACATCGCGGTCGCGATAGTATTCGTACCGCACGACATCGAAATTGTTCTGCCCCCGTGTCACCGGCAGATCGGCACCCCACCAGTCCTTCACACGTTCATACTCTATGAAACGGCCTGGCTCGAAGCGCCCGACCCGGTAAGGGCCGGAACCAAGCGGAGGCTCGAGGCTGGTCTCCTCGAAGGCGCGGCTCGCGTAATAGGCGCGCGAGAAGATCGGGAGTGAAGCGAGGAACAACGGAACGTCTCGCGCTCGTCCGCGCACGAAGGTCACGACTACATTCTCTTCATCGGCAGCTTGCGCGCTCGTGAAATCGCGCAAGAGTTGCTGGGCGATGGGGTGTCCTTTGTCCTTGAGCGCCATGAGCGAAAACACGACATCATGCGCGGTGATCGCGGTACTGTCGTGGAAAGCGATGCCAGGGCGCAAGAGGAATCGATAGGTGAGGCCATCGGGCGAGATTTGCACCGCGCGCGCCGCCAGCCCGTACAGCGAATCCGGCTCATCCTGGCCTCGGACCATGAGACTCGCGAAGGTGAGTTCCATCCCCTGCGCGGCGTCTCCTTTGAGAATGAAGCTGTTGAGTGAGTTGAAAGTCAAAAAGTTCTGATTGAAGGCGCGTGTCGAGCCCACATGAGAAAATGTGCCGCCTTTCGGAGCGCGCGGATCGACATAATCGAAATGAGAGAATTCGGCCGGATACTTGAGGTCGCCAAATGCCGAGATCCCGTGCGAGACCGACCCCTCGGAAGCCCCCGCATTTTTGACCAGCGGCGAGAGGAGCGCACTGCTTCCCAGCAGCAGGATTTGGCGCCGGGTTTGTCCCCATGCCTCCTGCCGCAAGGGGAAGGCATGATGGAGAGGGCGGCTCACTGGCGACTACCCGCCTTTGCAGCCTTTTCGGCGTCCCACCACCACACCGTGGGGAATGCCGCGCCCGCATAGTCAGGCAACGGATCTTTTCGCGCAAATCGATCCCAGCGGGCGCTGCGCACCCGATCGATCGTGAACTGGGGCACGACGTAATGATTCCAGAGGAGCACGCGATCGAGCGCCTTGGTCGTGGCAACCAGTTCTGCGCGATCCTTGGCGAAGATCAGCTGATCTATGAGCGCATCGACCGCTGGATTTTTGATTCCGACATAGTTGCGCGAGCCTTGCAGTTCCGCCGCGGCCGAACTCCAGAAATCGCGTTGCTCGTTTCCGGGCGAGAGCGATTCGGGCCACACCGCAACAATCATGTCGAAATCCCAATTGCGCAATCGGTTCTCGTATTGAGGATTGTCGACCATGCGCACGCTCACAGCGATCCCAAGTCGCTCGAGCGACGGCTTGTAGAACAGAACGTAGCGCTCGACGTTCGGATCCTCGGTGAGGATTTCCACGCTCATTGCTTCGCCCGTCTTGCTGTTGACAAGCTTCTGGTCGCGAATCTCGAAGTCTGCCTCGCGCAAGAGCCGCATCGCCTCGCGCAAATTGGCGCGCACCTTTTCCGGCGTTCCACCGACCGGATTGCTGTAAGGCGTGGTAAACAGTTCCGGCGGCACCTTGTCGCGCAGCTTCTGCAAAATCTCCAGTTCTCTCCCTTCAGGCAGCCCCGATGACGCAAGCTCGGTGCCGTCGAAATAGCTGGTGATCCGGCGGTATTGGCCGAAAAAGATCTGCTTGTTCATTTCCTCGAAGTCGTAGGCAAAGTTGAACGCCCGCCGCACGCGCGCATCCTTGAACTTGCCGCGGCGTATGTTGAAGGCGAATCCTTGCATGATCCCGCGGTTGCGCTGCGGGAATTCCTCGAGCACTACGCGCTTGTCCTTCACCGCCGGAAAACTGTATGCGGTCGCCCAGCTCTTGGCGCTGTTCTCGCTTCGCCAATCGATGGCGTCGGCCTTGAACGCTTCAAGCGCGACGGTCGAATCGCGGAAATATTCGAAGCGCAGCTCGTCGAAATTGTCGCGCCCCAGATTGACGTTGAGGTCCTTGGCCCAATAATCCTTCACCCGCTCGAAGGTGATGGTGCGCCCGGGGCTGAAATCCCTGATGTGGTAGGCGCCATTGCCGAGCGGCGGCTCTAGCGTGGTTGCGCCGATGTCGCGCTTTTTGCCTGCCGCATCGGCGCCCTCCCACCAGTGCCTGGCGAGCACATTGAGCTGTCCCAGGATCAACGGCAGTTCGCGGTTGCCGCCCGTGTCGAATACAAACGTCACTTCGCGATCGCCGGTCTTTTCCGCACGCAAGACATGTCGGTAATAGGCAGCGAGCCCGGGGCTGTGCTTCTTGAACGAATTGAACGAGAAGATCACGTCCTCCACGGTGATCGGGACGCCGTCATGGTGGCGCGCGGTTTCGCGCAGGCGAAACGCCGCCCAGCTGAAGTTCGGCGGGTGGCGTACGGCTTCGGCGATGAGACCGTATTCCGCGGACACTTCATCCAAGGAGGCGACCAGCAGCGTGTCGGAAATCAGTCCGCCGCCCGCAGCAAGCGATCCCTTCACTCCCGCCACGACCTCGTTGAAATTGTCGAACGTGCCCAATGCAATCATGCGCGCGGCCCCGCGCTTGGGCGCCTGCGGATTGACGTAATCGAAGTTTTTGAATCCCTGCGCATATTTTAGATCGCCGAACAGGGACAAGCCGTGCCGCCACGGGATCTGTTCCGAATCCTCGACAGCGGAAGCGGCCGTGCCGAATGACGCGAGCAAAGGCGCAACAAGGGCGCTGGCGCTTGAGCGCAGGAGCACGCGTCGGGTAAAGTGCAAGGCCGGGTCTCCTCAGGCGAACAAGGGGAGATGACGATCTCTTATGCCGGATTTTTGGCCCTGGGGCACGTTAACGTCAGGAAAGAATGCGTGAGCGCAGTTTTTCGCCGCGCCGCTTTCGAGCCTAGAGCAGGATGAGTTTTCTTCGAACCACCATGCCGCTTCTGGCTTTTTAGTGGAGCATGATCTTTTTCGAAAACCGGTTCTCACTTTTCGGGATCACGCTTCAGCGGCCTGATGCGCCCGCCGCTACTGCGCCTTTGCGCCACCCCCAGCTTCCGCCGCCTTGGGCAGAGGTGCTGGATTATCAGAAAGCGTGTTGAGGTAGGCGAGGACATCGGCACGCTCGGTGGCACGCGGAATACCCGTGAAAGTCATCGCCGTACCGGGGATGTCGCCGCGCGGATTGGCAATGAACTTGTTCAGCTCATCGAAGCTCCAATTGCCTCCCTTTGCCTTCAGCGCCGCCGAATAATTGAAGCCAGATTCGGACGCCTTCGACCGCCCTACAATACCCCAGAGGTTAGGCCCTACCACGGTCGGGCCGCCCTTGTTGAGGGTATGGCAGGCCGCGCATATCTTGGCAGCGTTTTCACCTCGCTTGGGATCTGCGCTCGCAAGCAACTGTTCGATCGATTGCTCCGGTTCGGCAGGCTTGGTTTCGCCGCCAGGTTTTTGCTCTGGCACTGCGATCTGATAGCCAGGCTTTGCCGGCTTTACCGGCGCAAAAAGGGCGCCTGCAGCAATATTGAGCGCAAGCAAACACAGGCAGGCACCGAGGAGAGTGCCCAGGATCTTGTTGAGTTCGAAGGAGTCCATCGCCTGCCCTGCAACGGCGGATCAGAACGGGATGATTCCAGTTCCCCCGACGATTTGGCAGCGCACCCAATAGCCGGTTTGCCTCGATTCTGGCAACCCGTATAAGGCGCGCGGCCACAACGTGTGCGCAGGTTTGCGGCTCAGGCGCAACATGGCGGATATTCTCGTCCTTATTCCCGCACGCATGACCTCCTCGCGGATGCCCGGCAAACCGCTCGCCGACATTGCAGGCGAACCCATGATTGTGCACGTGATGCGCCGAGCCCAGCGGGCCGGTATTGGGCCAGTCGTCGTTGCAACTGATTCTGAAGTGATCGCCGCGTGCGTGGAAAAGGCCGGCGGACGCGCGATCATGACTCGCGCCGATCATCCCTCAGGCTCCGATCGGATATTCGAGGCGCTCGCCACCGTCGATGCGAACTGCTCGGCTCAGATCATTGTCAACGTGCAGGGCGATCTTCCCACCCTCGAACCGCGGGACCTCGAAAAGACCGTTGCGCCGCTAACCGACGCCGCGGTGGACATTGCGACCCTTGCCGCGGAGATCAAGCGAGGGGAGGAGCGGCTGGATCCCAACGTGGTGAAAGTCGTCGGCACTCCCATTGGCCCGGCACATTTACGTGCATTGTACTTCACACGGGCAACCGCACCCCACGGGCCCGGTCCGCTGTATCACCACATCGGAATCTACGCGTATCGGCGCGATAGCCTCGCGCGTTTCGTAAGCCTTCCACCCTCCCCGCTCGAGCAGCGCGAGAGGCTTGAACAACTGCGGGCGCTGGAAGCGGGGATGCGAGTCGACGTGACAATCGTCGACTCCGTACCGCTTGGCGTGGATACGCCCGCCGAGCTCGAACGTGCCCGCCAAATCCTTTCCGGGCGGATTGACTTGAGCCTACCCCCTGCCTAGAGCGAGATGATTTTTGTTCGAAATTGCCATCCCGCTCCAGGTTATTGTTTGAGCATGATCCTTTCCGAAAACCGGCACCCACTTTTCGGAATCATGCTCTAGGGGCCAGTTGCACTGGACCAGTAATGGCTGCGATCAAGAAAATCGTGTTTCAGGGAGAGCCGGGCGCCAATTCGCATCTCGCCTGCCACGAAGCTTTCCCCGAATACGAGGCGATGCCGTTCCCGACTTTCGAGGATGCTTTCTCCGCCGTCAGCGCCGGGGAGGTAGAGCTCGGGATGATACCAATTGAGAACTCGGTGGCAGGCCGCGTGGCCGATATCCATCACCTCATGCCGCATTCGGGGCTGCACATTGTTGCCGAGCATTTCATGCCGGTGCGGCATCAACTCCTCGGCGTCAAGGGAGCCAAGCTGGAAGAGATCGATACGGTGGAGAGCCACGTGCATGCGCTTGGCCAGTGCCGGAAGATCATTCGCAGGCTCGGACTCAAGCCACTTGTCGCCGCCGATACCGCGGGGTCCGCGCGCGAAGTCGCCGAGGCAGGAGACAAGCACCGCGCCGCAATTGCATCGCGCCTCGCCGCTGAAATCTATGGCCTCGATATCCTCGCGCAGGACATCGAGGACGAGGATCACAACACAACCCGCTTCATCGTGCTCTCCCGGAAAGCCCAGTGGGCGAGAAGGGAGCAGGGCCCGGTGATCACCACTTTCCTGTTCCGGGTACGCAACGTGCCCGCAGCGTTGTACAAGGCACTCGGCGGTTTTGCGACCAATGGCATCAACATGACGAAGCTTGAAAGCTATATGATTGAGGGGAATTTTTTCGCCACTCAGTTTTATGCCGACATCGAAGGGCATCCCGAGGACCGCCGCCTGGTTTTTGCGTTTGAAGAGCTCGCGTTTTATTCGAAGGAGATGAAAATCCTGGGCGTCTATCCGGCGCATCCATTCCGTGCGAGTTTTGAGGAAACCCTGGTCAGTTGACTCGTGGGCCTCTCGTGAATACCGCAACCCACCGTTCATTGAACGATGAGGAGCGGCTCGATTGGCTGCGCCTCATCCGCAGCGACAATGTCGGACCGCACACATTCCATCAGCTGGTGAAGCGCTACGGCAGCGTTCGTGCCGCCCTGGATGCTCTTCCAGAATTAGCCCGCAGAGGCGGTGCAGTTCGGATCGCACATGTCTGCTCGCGCGCACAGGCGCAGCGCGAGCTCGCGCGCATGCAGGCCGCGGGCATCGCATTGCTCGCCGTGGGGGAGGCCGACTATCCGGCGCGCTTGCAGGTGATCGACGATGCGCCCCCGCTGCTTGCCATGCGCGGCAATCTTGATGTTCTGCGGATGCCCACGGTCGCGGTGGTGGGGGCTCGCAATGCTTCTGCGGCTGGAATGCGCTTTGCCGACCGCTTGGCGCGCGCGCTCGCCGACGCTGGGGGCGGGTTGATCGCGCTTGTGTAACACGGCCGCGCTCTCGCAAAGGTTGTATTTTCGTTCTTAGTCTCTCTTAAGTTGCAGGTTCTTGCGAGTGCGCAGGCCTCGAACAACTGGTTCCTTTGACATGGAGGGTTGACATTCCCATGTCCGGCCGGCGACAAACGCCGCCCATTCGCATGGGGCTACTTCCCGATATGGCCCTAAATCATTGGAAATTCATGAATATAGTTGTTGTGGAATCCCCGGCCAAAGCCAAGACAATCAATAAATATCTTGGCTCCGGCTACGAGGTCCTCGCCTCGTTCGGTCATGTACGCGACCTTCCCGCCAAAAATGGCTCAGTCGATCCCGACCACAATTTTCGCATGGTCTGGGAGGTCGACGACAGTTCGAAGAAGCGCCTCGACGAGATTGCGCGGGCCGTAAAGGGAGCCAACAAGCTCATTCTGGCCACCGACCCCGATCGTGAGGGCGAGGCCATCTCCTGGCACGTGCTCGAAGTGCTCAAGGAGAAGAATGCGCTCAAGCGTCAGACGGTCGAGCGGGTGGTGTTCAACGCCATCACCAAGCAGGCGGTACTCGATGCCATGAAGCATCCCCGCAGCATCGATGACGCCCTCGTCGATGCCTATTTGGCTCGCCGCGCCTTGGATTACCTGGTTGGGTTTACGCTGTCGCCGGTATTGTGGCGCAAGCTCCCCGGTGCGCGTTCGGCCGGTCGCGTGCAGTCGGTTGCCTTGCGACTCGTCTGCGACCGCGAGCTGGAGATCGAGCGGTTCATCCCGCGAGAATACTGGTCGCTTGCCGCCACCTTGGCCACTCCCCGCGGCGACGTCTTCCAGGCGCGGCTGGTCGGGGCCGATGGCAAGAAGATCCAGAGGCTCAACATCGGCTCCGGCGCGGAGGCTGAAGCGTTCAAGCAGGCGCTGGAAAGCGCCGCCTTCTCAGTAGCTGCAGTCGAAGCAAAGCCTGGAAAGCGAAACCCGCCACCCCCCTTCACCACGTCGACCCTCCAGCAGGAGGCAAGCCGCAAGTTCGGCTTTGCCCCGGCGCATACTATGCGTATTGCCCAGCGGCTCTACGAAGGCGTCGACATAGAGGGCGAAACCATCGGCCTCATCACTTATATGCGCACCGATGGTGTCGACATCGCTGACGAAGCGATTGCGGGAGCACGCCGCGTCATCGGTTCTGACTACGGCCAGAACTATGTCCCCCCCGCACCGCGGAAATACCAGACTCGGGCCAAAAACGCGCAGGAAGCGCACGAGGCTATTCGCCCGACCGACGTCGGCCGGCGGCCGACCCAGCTGAAACGCTTGCTCGATAAGGATCAGTCGAAGCTCTATGAGCTGATCTGGATGCGCACGATGGCGAGCCAGATGGAATCGGCAGAGGTTGAGCGCACGACCGTGGACATTACGGCTCGTGCCGGGGGCCGCACCATCGATCTGCGCGCGACCGGCAGCGTCATAACGTTCGATGGGTTCCTGCGGCTCTATCAGGAAGGCCGCGATGACGAGCCCGAAGACGAGGAGTCGCGGCGCCTGCCTGCCATGAGCGCAGGGGAACGCCTGAGCAAGCGCCACATCGACGCAGACCAGCATTTTACAGAGCCGCCACCGCGGTATTCGGAAGCCTCGCTGGTGAAGCGCATGGAAGAACTCGGCATTGGCCGGCCTTCGACCTACGCCTCGATCCTGCAGGTGCTGCGCGACCGAGGCTATGTGCGAATTGAGAGCAAGCGTCTCGTTCCGGAAGACAAAGGCAGGGTGCTCACCGCGTTCCTTGAAAGCTTCTTTGCGCATTACGTGGAATACGATTTCACCGCAGGCCTCGAAGAGCAGCTCGACCGCATCTCAAACAATGAGATCGCATGGCGCGATCTATTGCGGGATTTTTGGCGCGAGTTCACGGCTGCGGTTGGCGACATAAAGGAGCTCCGCGTCGCGCAAGTCATCGACGCCCTCAATGAGATGCTCGCGCCGCACCTTTTTCCGCCGCGCGCAGATGGAAACGACCCACGCAAGTGTCCGAGCTGCGATACGGGACGGCTTTCGCTCAAGCTCGGTAAATTTGGCGGCTTCATCGGCTGCTCGAATTACCCCGACTGCCGCTACACGCGTCAGTTCGCGCCCACCAATGGCGGCGCCGAGGGCATCAAGAAGCTGGGCGAGGATCCGGCCACGGGCCTCGACGTCACCCTTCGTTCCGGCCGGTTTGGCCCTTACGTCCAGCTTGGGGAGGCGACCGACGGTGAAAAGCCGAAGCGCGCCGGCATCCCGAAAGGAGTATTGCCCGACGATATCGATCTCGATCGCGCGCTGGGACTCCTCTCGTTGCCGCGGGAGGTTGGCAAACATCCGGAGGACAGCGAGCCGATCATTGCGGGGGTCGGGCGTTTCGGCCCCTATGTTCAGCACGGAAAAACCTACGCCAACCTCTCTGCCGACGAGGACGTGCTCACGATTGGACTTAATCGCGCCGTGACACTGATTGCAGAAAAACATGCCCGCGGGCCGCGTAAGGGCCGCAGCATGGGAGGCCGCAACCTTGGAGAGCATCCGCAAAAGGCAGGCCCAGTGCTGGTGAAAAGCGGCCGGTTTGGACCCTATGTCAGCCATGCCGGGGTGAACGCGACGCTGCCCGCCGACACGGCGCCCGAATCCATAACTCTCGAACAGGCAGTTGACCTGTTGCAGGCACGCGAGGCGCGTAAGAAGGTTCCGCATCCGCGCGCTGCCGCACGCAAGAGAGCGCCGGCACAGAAAGCTCCGACGGCCGGCAAGAGGCCTTCAGCGCAGATCGAGAAAAAGCGCGCGCGCAAGGCAAAGAGCGGCTGAGGCGCGCCGAGCCTGGCGGCCGATGCTAGAGCAGGATGACTTTTCTCTTCGCATCGCCATCCCGCTCTAGCTTTTTGTGGAGCATGATATTTTCCGAAAAACGGTTCCCACTATTCGGGATCATGTTCTAGGTGGGCCGAGAACTCGGCCTGGTAGTTGACGTTCGAGATGGCGCGTCCACGCACGCAACCCGGTCTGCCCAGCAAAGAGGCCCTCCTCGCGTTCATCAGGGAACGCCCGGGAAAGATCGGCACGCGGGAAGTCGCGCGCGCTTTTGGGCTGAAGAATGCCGATCGCGCAGCGCTCAAGGATATGCTGCGTGAATTGGCCGATGATGGGCGTGTTCAACGCCGGCGTGGGAAACTGCATCATCCGGGAGCGTTGCCGCAGATTGTGATGGCCGACATCACGGCACGCGATCGCGATGGCGAGCTCTTGGCGGTTCCAACCGAATGGGACGAGGCGACGCAGGGAGCTGCTCCCAAGATTCGGCTGCGCATTCCGCGACGACCGCGCAGGAATGAAGCAGTCGGGGTGGGGGATCGCGCGCTGTTGCGCATCGAGGAAGTTGAGGACGCCGTCCGGTACAGCGGGCGTGTAATCAAAGCCATCGATCGCGCAAAGCAGCGCGTCCTCGGCATCTTTCGTAGGCGCGGCACAGCCGGAGCTGTTCTGATTCCGGTTGAAAAAAAGCAGGTCAATGCTGAGCTCGTGATATCTCCGGGAGCTGAGGCGCACGCGCAAGACGGCGATCTGGTCATGGCCGAGGTTCTGCCGAAGCGCGGCTTTGGACTTGCTCACGCCGAGGTGCGGGAAAGGCTGGGCTCACCCGCCAGCGAGCGGGCCATAAGCCTCATTGCCATTCATGCTCATGGCATCCCGCATGTCTTTCCGAGCGCCGTTATTGTGGAAGCGGAAGCCGCAGTTCCGGCGTCTGTCTCGGGGCGCGAAGACTGGCGCGATCTGCCGCTCATCACCATCGACCCGCCGGACGCCAAGGACCACGATGATGCCGTGCACGCGCGCCCCGATCCCGATCCGCGAAACCGTGGCGGCTTCATCATTACTGTGGCCATCGCGGATGTTGCTCACTATGTGCGGCCGAACTCCGCCCTCGATCGAGAAGCTTTCTTGCGCGGCAATTCGGTTTACTTCCCGGACCGGGTCGTTCCCATGCTGCCCGAGCGCATATCGAACGACTTGTGCTCGCTCAGGCATGGAGAGGATCGGCCCGCATTGGCCGCGCGCATCGTCATCAGCGCAGAGGGCCGCAAGCGCTCGCATCGCTTCCATCGCATCCTGATGCGCTCAGCCGCCACACTGCACTATGCACAGGCACAAGGTGCCGTCGACGGCTGGCCGGATCCGACCACCGGACCGTTGCTGGCGGACACCCTCGAGCCGCTATACGCAGCTTACCGGGCGCTGAAGCGGGTACGCGACGAACGCGGCCCGCTCGAACTCGACTTGCCGGAGCGCAAGATCGTGCTCACGGCCCACAATACGGTGGACCGCGTCTTCACTCCGGAGCGCCTCGATGCGCATCGGTTGATCGAGGAGTTCATGATTCTCGCCAATGTCGCCGCGGCGGAGACTTTGGAGCGCGCCGGTGTACCCTTGATCTACCGCGTGCACGATGAACCTGACCCGGAGCGCGTGAACGCGTTGCGTGAGCTGCTGCGGACGCTCGACATTTCGTTTCCCAAGGGCGGTCCTTCGCGGCCGGCGCACTTCAACGGGATTCTTGCGCGCGTCAAGGGGCGCGACATCGAAAAACTGGTGAACGAAGTGGTATTGCGCAGCCAAGCACAAGCCGAATATTCAGCGGAGAACTACGGGCATTTCGGACTGAACTTGCGACGCTACGCGCATTTTACGTCGCCCATCCGCCGCTATGCGGATTTGATTGTGCACCGTGCTCTCATTCGCGCGCTCAAACTGGGCGCTGGCGCTCTTCCACAAGGTCAAGACTTCGCGGCGCTCGCCGAGATCAGCGCGCAGATCTCGGCCAGTGAGCGCCGTGCCATGAAGGCAGAACGGGAAACGTTCGATCGCCTGCTTGCACATTTTCTGGCCGACCGCATCGGCGCGACCTTCGAAGGACATATTTCGGGAGCGACCCGCGCGGGATTATTCGTGCGCCTCGACGACACAGGCGCAGATGGCTTCATTCCGGCGCGCAGCATCGGCGCGGAGTATTTCAGGTATCGGGAAGAGCGGCATGAATTCACGGGGGAGCGCACCGGCGAAGCGTATCGGCTGGGGGATCCGGTCGTGGTAAAGCTGGTGGAAGCGGCGCCGGTCGCCGGCGCGCTTCGCTTTGAGATTTTGTCGCCAGGTCGCAGCACCGGCCGTCGTCAAAGGGGCGAACGGTCGATCCAGAGGCAGGGCGGGCCCCGGAAAAAAACCAGACGCAGCATGCATTGATGGCGAATGACGCGTCGGCTCGTATCGACCGGATCAATGGTCTCGTCCTCCACATGAACGAGGTGGAACGGAATCTCACAGGGCCTTACGTGCGCGCGAGAGATGCGGGAACCCTGATCCTCCTCGATCGCTCGGATCCGCACCCGAAGGTCCTGCTCGGCAAACGGCACGCAGCACACGCGTTCATGCCGGGAAAATACGTCTTTCCCGGCGGCCAGGTGGACCGCACGGATACGCGCATGCCCGTGGCGCGGCCACTCGCCCAGGAGCTTGAGGCCTTGTTGATGAAACGCGTACAACGGCCGAGCCCCGCGAAAGCGCGCGCGCTCGCGCTCGCCGCGATCCGCGAAACGTTCGAAGAGACCGGGATCATAGTCGGTGCGCCTGCAAACGAAGCGCCTGCGGCTCCCAAAGGCGCCTGGAACGCATTCGTGCGCGCCAAGATCCTGCCGGATCCCAGCGCACTGCAACTGATCGGGCGGGCCATCACGCCGCCGGGCCGCCCGCGCCGCTTCGATGCCCGATTTTTCGCCATCGATGCGAGCCGCATCGCGCATCGGCTTGACGGGATAACTGGTCCGGATGCCGAGCTCATCGAGCTCGTATGGATGCCGCTTGAGGAAGCGGCACTCCTCGACATGCCAGCGGTCACCCGCGTGATGCTCGAAGAGCTCGACCTGCGCATCGCGGCGGGTTTTCGGCAAGATTTTCCGGTACCGTTTTATCGAATGCCGCGGGGCCGCTTCCTGCGCGAGACGCTCTGAGCTGGCCAGAAATTCTTGACATCGGGCCTTCCCCGGCTAGGGTCCCGCCCGATAACAAACGAGGTTCATCATGGCGAAGGCCACGACCATAAAGGTGAAGCTGGTTTCAACCGCGGATACCGGCTTTTACTATGTGACGCGAAAGAACTCGCGCACGATGACGGACAAGCTGGTGAAGAAAAAATACGATCCGGTCGCCAAGAAGCACGTCGAATTCCGCGAAGCGAAAATCAAGTAGTCGCTGCTACGTAATCGTTTGTAGCCCGCATGACCCGTCTCCGCTCGTCTTGCGAGCTATGCCGGGCTCACATCCGCCCGAGCGCGGAGAAGGAAGCCGCGGGGATCCGGGCTACGCTCGTGGAAACCGCGCGAGAGAGAGTGGCCGGTCGGTAGCGGTGTCATGAGGAGGCCACTCGTACCGCCTCCCGACCGGCCGAACCCCACGGGACCCAGGAGATGCGGCGGACCTGAGCATTCCGCAGGGTTAGAGCTTGAGATCTATCTTATGGCGCGCGCGCCGCCCCCACGCGCTTGGGCGGGTTTTTCATGCGCTGGCCAAAAATACCGCAACCGACCGCGAAATCAACAATTTAGGTTGTGAATTGTGAACGCAATCGGGGCATCCTAAAGCGTTAGGGTTGACCCGGCAGGGGTTCAGGCGGCGGCAGGCACTACGCGATTGCGCCCGTCGCGCTTGGCACGGTAGAGCGCCTCGTCGGCGCGCTTCCCGCCGCGAAGCACCGCGATGCCCACCGATATGGTCACATCGATCGCGCGCGCCCCCCCCCGTGAATGGCGAATGCCTCGCTCGCAATCCCGCGCCTTAAACGCTCCGCCACCAGGGCAGCTGCCGACATATCGGTTTCCGGCATGATGACGAGAAACTCTTCTCCGCCATAGCGGCAGGCAAGATCGAGAGCGCGAATCGACTTGCGGATGCGCAGCGCGAACTCGCGCAGGACTTCGTCGCCGGCATCGTGTCCATAGCTGTCGTTAATCACCTTGAAATGGTCCACGTCGAGCATGAGGAGCGCGAGCGGCTGATCGCGTGAGGCAGCCTGCTCCCCGAGCGTGCCAATATGCCGTTCCATGTAGCGGCGGTTGTGTAAGCCGGTGAGCGTGTCGGTGATGGCCAGCTCCAGCGATGTTTGCACATCATCGCGGAGACGTTCGACATAGCGTCGCTTGCGCACCTGAGTGCGCACGCGCGTAAGCAATTCATTCTTGTCAATCGGCGGCACGAGATAATCATTGACGCCGATTTCCAGCCCCCGGACGAGGCGCATTCTGTCGTCGAGGGGCGAGATCGCCAAGATCGGAATGGTGCGCGTACGCTCGAGCGATTTCAGCTGGCTGCAGAGGCGCATGCCATCGAAATTTTTCAGGCCGAGAGAGACGATGAACACGTCAAAGTTTCCTTCGGCAGCGTGAAACAGCGCCGCAGTGGGATCCTGCTCAATTTCGCTGCGGTGCTCGCTCGCGAGCATTGCGGTAATTTGCTTGGCCGAAGCAGGGCTGTCGTCCACCACCATGATGTGGCCGTCGCGGCCCGAATCGCTCGATGCTTTTCCATGCAACAGTTTTGCGGACATGCTGATCGCTCGGACGCGCAGCTCGTCTGTCAGCTGTTTGAGGCGCGCAAGCGAGCGCACGCGCGCGACCAGCGCCAGGTCCGAGACCGGCTTGGTCAGAAAATCGTCAGCACCGGCCTCGAGCCCCTGCACCCGATCCGACTGCTGGTCGAGCGAGGTAACCATGACGACGGGAATGTGACGCGTCGCGGCCGACGACTTCAGTCGCTTGCAGACTTCAAAGCCGCTAAGGCCCGGCATGACCACGTCGAGCAGAACCACGTCGCACTCGCCACGCTCGCAGATCGCAAGCGCCTCCTCGCCGTTTGTGGCCGTAACAACGTCGAAATATTCTGCCGCCAGTTGCGCTTCGATGAGCCGCAGGTTCGCCGGCACGTCATCCACAACCAGCACGCGCGCGCTCATCGCTGGCTCTCACGCGGATCCAAGAAAGTGCCGAATTGTATCGATGAACTTCCCGACCGAAATCGGCTTCGACAAATAGGCCTCGCATCCGCCTTGGCGGATACGTTCTTCATCGCCTTTCATCGCGAAAGCCGTCACAGCGATGACTGGCACCGCCTTCAACTCGGGATCATCCTTGAGCCATTTCGTGACTTCCAGCCCCGACACTTCAGGCAACTGAATGTCCATCACGATCAGATCAGGATGGTGTCTGCGCGCAAGATCGAGCGCCTCGATGCCGTTGCGTGTGCCCACGGTGTTATAACCTTGCGCCTCCAAGAGGTCGTGGAAGAGCTTCATATTGAGCTCGTTATCCTCCACGATCATTACCGTCTTTGACATTCCCCATCCTGCAAAAGCGGTGCGAGACGGCAGCCGATCGGGATGCACCCAGCACCCCGGCGGCTCCAACCTAGTCGCGATACGTTACGGAAAACTCAATTTACTTATATATCAAAGGGGTTGTCACGGGTTCCCCCCTGCTCTGTTCCGAAGTTTGCCACTTTCTGCGGCTTCCCACTTATCCATGGCCGAGCGAGCCCGTAGCTTCTGATTCGCCCGCTTAGTGTAGTGCAGAGCCATTGCGAATGTTTTGTGGCCGAGGATCGCCATGATCTCCCGCATGTCACAACCCGCATCGGCGAGCGCTATGCCGGCATTCTTGCGCAACCCATGAACCGAATAGCCCGTGATTCCTGCCCGCCGCAGTGTGCGACGGAATGCAGCAGAAAGGCTTTCTGGCCCTAAGGGCCCTCCCCGTTCGCCAACAAGGATAAACTCCGATTTACGCGGTGCGCGTTCAAGTGCTTCCCTCAACCGTCTGTGGCATGGAATGGTTAATGGCTCTCCGGTCTTTTGCTGCCGTACCTCGATTGCCTCTCCATCGAACTGCGACCACTTCATTTTCACAACGTCAGAGCGCCGCTGGCCGGTGTAGAGCAACAGCGCCATAGCAAGTCGCAGCTCGGGCCCGGCTTGCGCCTCGAATGCTGCCGTTACCTCTTCCGGCCATGGCTCGCGCTCGCTCATGGCCCTGTGCACACGCCGCACGCCTGTTGTGGGATTGGCCCCGAGGTCCAGTGACAAGTGCTCGTCCGCAAACCCCCACAGCACGGACAAAAGCCCAAGCGCCATATCTGCCCTAGAGGCAGAAAACGTCTGCCGAAAATGATCACGGATCGCCTTCACATGGCGGTCGCGCAGATCACGCAATAGGCCCGTGCCAGCGTGTTGCCGCAGTTCATCGAATATCCGGCGGTCCGCCGCCTGTGTGGCAGCCGCCCGGTAGCGATATTCGTTAGATGACAGAAATTGTTCGATAGCCCAGCCAAGAGTGCCTGGCCCGAACAGCACGCGCGCAGACGGCACGATGCCTGTGGCGATCTTCGCCTTGCAGGCCTCATAGGCCACCAGGAAGCCGGGGTCTCCAATCTCTGGTAAGGGCCAACGCTGGCCTCGAAAGCGAAAATAGTGGCGCGTGTGGCCATGTCGATCGACGAAGGAATGCACGTACCGAAGGCGCAGCGTGGTCATCATTTCCCGCCCAGAATTGAATCG
>JBEVJT010000294.1:0-3102 GCA_040510075.1 Xanthobacteraceae bacterium
TCCTGTTCGGTGATGGTGATAACGCGGCAGTCCTCGCACATTTTGATGACCTCGAGCCGCTCTCTCGAACCCTGAAACATCCAATGCTTGTCCGCGAGCTTTCCCGCGATGCGCTCAATGGTGCTCTTCACCCCGAAAGCCATGCCGCAGCGAATGCAGTGAAACGGCTCCTCTACATACAGAAAGCGGGCGGTAGCAGTCGCCGCGCGAAAATCCAACCTTGGCGTAAGGGTGATCACCTTTTCCGGGCAGGTCGCCTTGCACAGTCCACACTGCACGCACGCATCCTCGGTAAAGCGCAGCATCGGCTTTTCCGGATTATCGCTCAGCGCCCCGGTGGGACATGCGGACACGCAAGCAAGACAGAGCGTGCAGCCCGCGACGTCGATCTCGATGGCCCCGAATGGAGCGCCCGCGGGAAGCGCGATGATGTCGACCGGAGCGGGCGCAACCCGGTGGAGCTCGCGCAGCGCCAGGCGCAGGACATCTCTTTTTGCACCGACCGGCATGAAGCTCGCAGGCTCGGCAACCGCTTGAGCTAAGTCGAACGAACGCAGCGCCTCGCCGAGCGATTCAGGATCGTCGGTCTCGATGGTTCCTATTCGCCCGCTGCCAAAACCCAAGCCCACCAGGATGGGCTCGGCAAGCGCGAGCATCTTCACGAGCCCAGTGACATCGTGGCGGGGCTTGGCGCGCAGCAGCAAACGCATCGCCGACGCACCGTAAGCGAAAGCCGCCGCGATGGCCTCGAGGCCTATTTGCGTCACCTCGTTTACGGCAAGGGGAAGCACGTTGGCAGGCAGGCCGTCGCCGAAGCGGGCGAGCGCGTGGATCAAAGGCGTGCCATGCGCCTCGTCGTGGACAAGCAATACCGGCGCAACACCACCGGCATTCCGATAGGCGGCCAGCAATACGCG
The DNA here is from genome assembly GCA_040510075.1 of Xanthobacteraceae bacterium. Taxonomy (GTDB): domain Bacteria; phylum Pseudomonadota; class Alphaproteobacteria; order Rhizobiales; family Xanthobacteraceae; genus VAZQ01. The sequence goes on from JBEVJT010000294.1 coordinate 918, forward strand.
CCACTTCCGGAGCAGCACGTCTGCCGGCGGCAGTGCATAGGCGGCTGCGCCGGTCGGGCAGACCGCGGCGCACTGGCCGCAGCCTGCGCAGACATACGGGTCAATGGCGACATGATTGCCGGCAGGCGCAATCGCGCCAGTCGGGCAGAGATCGAGGCAACGCGCACAGCCAACGATCTTCGATCGGGAATGGGCACAAATATCTGCCGTGAATGAAATGTAGCGTGGCTTGTCGAACGTGCCGGTGAGATCACGTGCCTTGAGGACTGCTCGGAGCACGCCCGCGGGATCGCCAGGGTCCGCACGCAGGTAGCCGTCACGCAGGTCGCCGGCCGGAAACAGCGAAGGATCACCGCTTAGATCCAGTACCAGATCGCATTGGGATGTCGCGCCGTCGCGTGGCAGGCCGAAGCGGAAGACATCGCGCGATGAAGGGGAAGGCTGCGCATACGCATCGACGATCAGCTTGAACGCGCCGAGATGACCCGTCGCGGTACGGATGCGGCCCTGCACGACCGGAAAGTCGGTGACGCTCGGAGGAGCGGGCGCGGCGGGAGGCTTTATCAGAACGGTGACGTCGAGATCGTCCTTGAGCAGCGCGCCCGCTGGAATGGCCTGCTCATCGCGGCCGTAGATGAGAATGACGCCATCGCTCTTGAAGCTGACGAACGGAATGTCGGGTACCGGCTCGGCAGCGGCGGCGAGCAGGGCCGCCATTTTCGGCCCCGATGCCCCCGCATCCTTCGACCAGCCGGCAGTCTCGCGAATATTGGCAAATGCCATTTCGCCGGTCCTGCCATGGGCGAGCTCGGAGAATAAGGGCGCCTCCTGCGTGCAGCCGATGAGGAGCGGCTGATGCCCCTCGGCATTGGTGCGGAATATGTCCAGCTCGCCGCGGCACAGCTCGTTTGCGGTGACGAGGGTCGCTTCCCCGCAGCCGTGTTCTACTGCTTCCTCGTCGAGCGGCATCGTCCGCTCGCACGAGCAAATCAGAATTTTCCGCGTCTGTTCGGCCATTTTGCTTCCAACCTATATAATGACTGCTCACGATCGGCGCGAATCTGGAAGCCCAATGACGTTCCCGCAACGCACGCGTCTGCGCACAAGTGCACTCGACTTGCCGCCGCCGTTCCGGTGCGTGAGCTTGCGCGAGGTGGGGAATGCGTTCGCGCATGCGGTCAACGTGGCCGAGCAGGAAGGGGCCGGCACGCTGATCCATGTCGGTCGCTTCGATCTCGTCGAATTCGCACTGATCCTGGAACCTGAGGAGCCATTGAGGGGTGCTCGCCGTGCGCTCTATGCCGGGCTTGTGGCCCTGGGCAATGCGCTTGCGCTGCATGCGCCTCCCCAGCGCCTCATCGCGTTCGACTGGCCTGACGCCATACGCGTTGAGTCCGGGCTCGTCGGCGGGGTTCACCTGGCGTGGCCGCAAAACGCGCAAGACAGCCAACCGCCGGACTGGCTCGTGTTTGCCGCCGTGATCCGCACCGTGGCGATGGGAAATCAAGAACCGGGCCTGCGGCCGCTTTCGACTGCACTGGAGGACGAGGGCTTCGACGATCTCAGTTCAGGCCGCTTGCTTGAAAGCTTTGCCCGTTCGTTCCTGCGCGTAATGGACACTTGGCAGGACGCAGGGTTCGCGCAAATCGCGAAGGAATATGTCGCCCGGCTCTCCCCCGACGGCGCTCGCTATGACATCGCAGAAAATGGCGATCTTCTGGTTTATCGTCCGGACAAGCCCCAGCCGCAGCGCAAATCCCTGCGCGAGGCGCTCGGCCATACGTCGTGGCTTGACCCGGAAACGAGCGGCCCGCGGCGAGAATAAAGAATGACGAAGCTTCTGCGCACGATCCGGCTCGATCCTTCGGATACGTTCGTGTTCGACCGCGCTGCGGAGCCGGGCGAATGGGCCGTATCCGGCGCCTTCCTGTTTGCGGCCACGGAGCCCGAGAGCTTCGAGGGAAAAACGCGCGCCGCGTTCCGCAGCGGCTTTCTCGGCATCGCGTCCTTAGGGTGGTCCACACTGGTGCAGATCGTCGAGGCGAGCGAAGAGCAACGCGCTTCAGTCGTGGCAGCGCTCGCGAAGCAGCTGCACGAACATCTCGGCGCTCCGGATTTGGAAATGGCCACCAAAGCGGCGGAAGAGGAGGTCGCGTTCGCGGCTTCTCTGTGCGATCAGCCCCGC
>JBEVJT010000295.1:0-5589 GCA_040510075.1 Xanthobacteraceae bacterium
GCCGTCGCCGAACTCAGCGGCGAGGTGGCGCTCCGCAATCGCCATGCCCACGGCGTTCGAAAGCCCTTGTCCCAGCGGACCGGTGGTGGTCTCGATGCCGGGCGAATGCTCCGGGTGACCGGGCGTGAGCGAGCCGAGCTGGCGGAAGCGCTTGATCTCGTCGATCGTCATCTGCTCGTAGCCGAGCAGATAAAGCAGCGCATAGAGCAGCATGGAGCCGTGGCCGGCGGAGAGGACAAAACGATCGCGATCGGGCCAGGCAGGATCGGCCGCATCGAATTTCAGGAAGCGCGTGAACAATACGGTGGCAACATCGGCCATGCCCATGGGCAGCCCGGGATGTCCGGACTTCGCCTTTTCGACCGCATCCATCGCGAGCGCGCGTATGGCGTTCGCCATCCGGTCGTGCTGCGCGCGCGCTATCGGCATGTGCGGCTCGGCACTGTTTTCGGCTGATCGGGTCATCGCCTCCGGGGCTGCAGCGAGAGGAGACTTGGGCTTGTTCATGCTTGTCGCACTCGCGTTCTTGCCGGCTGCAACGCTTGGCTGAGAACCGCGTAATGCGGAGGCCGGCGGCGGGGCTGTTGGGCTCTAGCATGCGGGCATGCCGAATAAAACAACGGGCGATACGCGGGCGTGTTCGCCATGCACAGGCACGTCCCACGCTTTTCGCGAGCCGTTGACGAGCATTCGCCAAATAACGTAAGGGTCTCGTCATAAGCAACTGCCATTGCAAGATATTTGGCAGTCTCTTTCCCTCTCCTGCGGCTGGCCTGAGCGGGGCGAGCGACCATGTCGGATTCAGCCGCCATCGATGCTGCCAACAAGCGGCTTGCGCTCGCGCTCGATGCGCTTGCGGCGGCCGTCGAACGCAGAGGCGAGGCGGATCGGCAATCGTCAAGCCTCTCGGTTCAGCTGCATGCGCTCGGCGCCGATCGTGCGCGGCTCGCAAGCGAACTCGATGCCGCCGTCGCCCGCGCGCAAGCCTTGGACCACGTGAACCGCGAAGTTGCCAAACGGATCGATACCGTGCTCGGGTCCATTCGCTCGCTGCTTGACGCAGGGGGCAGCTGAGCTTCGGGGTATCAGAAACCGCATGCCGCAGGTCAATGTCACTATCAATGGACGCCAGTTCCGCATGGCTTGCGAGGACGGCGAGGAGATGCGACTCGCGCGCCTTGCTGAGAATCTCGACCAGCGCATTGCGCGACTGCGCACGCGATTCGGTGAAATTGGCGACACACGGCTGACCGTCATGGCCGCGCTCACAGTTGCGGACGAGCTGGCGGAGACCAAGGAGAAGTTGCAGGCGGCCGAATCCGAATTGGCCGGCCTGAAAGGGGCTGATGCGGCAACCAGCGACCGGAACAGGATCAGTCAGGCGGCTGCCGCTGCCGCGCTGAATGCGGCCGCCGAGCGCATCGAGGCGCTCACGAGACGGCTCAATCAGACCATTGGCGACCCGGCAGTGCCCATAGGGTGAGTCACGGGGTCAGTAGCACCACCGTCGGCAATGCATTACATTGCCAAAGCGGGGCTGCGAGGTGCGTCAGGAGACATATCCCCGGGGCCTTATCGATCCTAAAGGGAGCTGTCCCTGACCGGGCTCGTGGGCTCGGACATATGGCGCCCACCTACTTTCGTAGGGAACCCGGGATCGACGCTCCGACGGCCGTTGCGGCTCCGCGCTCTTCCTTCAACCTACGATCCTCCTGCATGGACAAAGCCGAGATCCGCCGCGCAGCACTATCGACGCGCGACGCGATCCCGGCAAACATTCGCGCCGCCGCCGCGGAGACCATCGCGGAACATTTCCTCCCCTTTGCGGTCTCGCCCGGCAACGTGGTCTCGGGCTTCATGCCGCTTAAAAGCGAGATCAATCCGTTGCCTTTGCTGCGCAGGCTGGCAGATGCAGGCGCAAGGCTTGCACTACCGGCAATAGCCGGACGCGGGCAGCCGCTGCGCATGCGCGCCTTTGCGTTTGGCGATCGCCTGATCGCGGGCGTCTGGAAAATCCGCGAGCCCGCACCCGAGGCGCCCGAAGTGTTTCCTGATATCGTTATCGTGCCGCTGCTCGCATTCGATCGCCGCGGCCATCGCGTGGGTTATGGCGCCGGTTATTTCGACCTCACCATCAACGCCCTGCGCACGCGCAAGAACGTGATCGCTGCCGGCATCGCCTTCGCCGCCCAGGAGATCGCAGCCGTGCCCAATACCGAGCACGACGCGCCGCTTGATCTCGTGCTGACCGAGCGCGAAGTCATCGACTGCCGGAACACGTAGCCGATGCGCATTCTGTTCATCGGTGATGTCGTCGGGCGCAGCGGGCGCTCGGTCGTGCTGCAGAACCTGCCCCGGCTCAGGCGAGACTGGAGTTTGGACTTCGTCGTCGTCAACGGGGAAAATGCGGCCGGCGGTTTCGGCATCACGGAGGCGATCTATCACGAACTGCTGGACGCCGGCGCCGACGTGCTCACCGGAGGCAATCATTCCTGGGATCAGAAGGAGGCGCTCGTTTTTATCGAGCGTGCCCCAAGACTGTTGCGGCCCGTCAATTTTCCGCCCGGCACACCGGGGCGCGGCGTCGCATTGATCGAAACACGCAGCGGCGCGCGCGTGCTGGTGGTCAATGCCATGGGCCGCATCTTCATGGACCCGCTCGACGATCCCTTCGCTGCCCTGGAGCGCGAGCTTGCCGCGTGCGCGCTCAAACGCACCGCCGACGCCATCATCGTCGACATCCACGCCGAGGCGACGAGCGAGAAGCAGGCGATCGGCTATTTCTGTGACGGGCGCGCGAGCCTTGTCGTCGGCACGCACACGCATGTGCCGACCGCGGACCACCAGATCCTGCCCAGCGGAACCGGATATATCACCGATGTGGGGATGTGCGGCGATTACGACTCGGTGATCGGCATGGATAAAAGCGAACCGTTGCATCGCTTTCTGCGCAAGATTGCGCGTACGCGGTTCGAGCCGGCGCTCGGTGAGGGCACGCTCTGCGCGGTTGCGGCGGAAACGGATGACGTGACGGGGCTGGTGCGGCACCTCGGGCCCGTGCGTCTCGGCGGCAGATTAGAGCAGGTTGTGCCTGCGTTCTGGAGCTGATCCGCTGGCCTGCGTGTGGATTTCGCCGCCCGACGATCTTAAAACTGTGCTGGGAAAAACTCGCATGGCCGGCCACTCGCAGTTCAAGAACATCATGCATCGTAAGGGCCGCCAGGACGCGGCCAAATCGCGCGTGTTCGGCAAGCTCGCGCGCGAGATCACGGTGTCTGCGCGCCTGGGCATGCCCGATCCCGCGGCCAACCCGCGCCTGCGCGCAGCCGTGCTCGCCGCGCGCGCCGAGAACATGCCCAAGGACAACATCGAGCGCGCCATCAAGAAGGCAGCGGGCGGCGAAGCGGAAACCTACGACGAGATTCGTTACGAGGGCTATGGCCCGGGCGGCGTCGCCGTTATCGTCGAAGCGCTGACCGATAACCGCAATCGCACCGCGGGCGAAATCCGCGCCACGTTCACCAAATCGGGCGGCAATCTCGCCGAGACCGGCGCCGTATCTTTCATGTTCGATCGCATGGGGCTGGTCGAATACGACGCGAAGGCTGCGACCGCCGATGCGATGCTGGAGGCTGCGATCGAAGCCGGCGCCGAGGATGTCGTGTCGAACGACAGCGGTCACGAGATCTACACGGCGCCCGATGCGTTGCGGGACGTGGCCAAGGCACTAGAGGCGAAATTCGGCGAGCCGCGGAAAGCGGCGCTGGTCTGGAAACCGCAGAATACGGTTTCGATCAATGACGATCAGGGCGAAAAGCTCTTGCGCCTGTTGGAGACGCTCAACGAGCACGACGACGTGCAGAACGTCTTTGCCAATTTCGAGATGTCGGACGCCGTGCTGCAAAAGCTGAGCGCGTGAACACTCCACGATGCCGCGCTTCGGCTGAAGGTGCCTTTCAACCTAGGGTTGCATAACTCAACCGCCGGCTCACGAGGTCTGTAAACTGGCCTGTTTCTTTCAAGGCCCCTCCGCCAGCCTCTTTTTCTAGGCGCTAATGCCCTCTGGGGCTATCAACGCTTTGCATGCGCGGAGCGATTCGCATTCTCGGCATCGATCCCGGTCTTCGCCGCACCGGGTGGGGAGTCATCGCGGTTGCGGGAAATGCATTGAGCTACGTCGATTCCGGCTCGCTCATGACGGACGAACGGGAGCCATTGGCCGCGCGGTTGCTCGTCATCCACAACGGGCTGCGTGAGGTCGTCGACACACACGCGCCCCACGAAGCTGCGGTCGAAGCAACCTTCGTCAACCGCGATGCAGCCGCAACGCTCAAGCTTGGGCAGGCGCGCGGCATTGCCATGCTGGTGCCGGCACTTGCCCGCATAGCAGTCGCCGAATACGCGCCTAACCTGGTGAAGAAGACGATCGTCGGCACCGGGCACGGCGAGAAAGGGCAGGTCCGCATGATGATCGGGGTGCTGCTGCCCAGGGCCAACCCACGCTCCGAGGATGCCGCGGATGCGCTCGCCATCGCCGTCTGCCACGCGCATCACCGCCAAAGCGCGCTCCTAAAACTGGCTGCCTCATGATCGGAAAGCTCAAGGGAATAATCGAAAGCTACGGGGAGGATTACATCATCCTCGATGTCAACGGCGTCGGCTACCTCGTGCATTGCTCCACGCGCACGCTGCAGGAGCTGCCGCGCGCCGGAGAGGGCGCCAGTCTGGCCATCGAAACCTATGTGCGCGAGGACCAGATCAAGCTGTTCGGCTTCCTCACCGAAGCCGAGCGCGAATGGTTCCGTTTACTCCAGACCGTGCAGGGGGTCGGCGCGAAAGTCGCGCTGGCGGTGCTCGGCACGCTTAAGCCCGGAGAGCTCGCCGCGGCCATTGCCATGCGCGATAAGGCCATGGTTGCACGCACACCGGGGGTGGGCCCGAAAGTTGCCGAGCGCATCGTCACGGAGCTCAAAGACCGCGCGCCCGCCTATGCGGACATCGACCCTGCCGTTGTTCGCCTCTCCGGCGCGATCGAGGAAAAGCGCGCGCCGCAGTCGGTGACGGACGCAGTTTCCGCTCTCGTCAACTTGGGCTACGGACAGCCGCAGGCCGCCTCGGCAATCGCAGCGGCCACGCGCAATGCGGGAGAAGGTGCAGATGCGGCGCGATTGATCCGCCTCGGGCTCAAGGAACTCGCGAAATGAGAAATGCTCCCGCATGTTGAGCGAACGCGATCAGCAATTGGTCGATGCAGCGCGTGAGGCCATCAAGCGCCGCTACCGCAATGACTGGCAGGAAGTCGGTGCGGCGCTGCGCACGCGCGACGGCCAGGTGTATACGGGGGTCAATCTCGACGCCTATCTGGGACGCATGGCGGTATGTGCCGAGGCGGTAGCGTTGGGGCGCGCGGTCACCGAATCCGGCGAAGTGGGAATCGAGACCATAGTCGCGGTCCGCCATCCGGAGCCCTCCGAAACCGACAAGGCCATCGTCGTGGTTTCGCCGTGCGGGAGCTGTCGCGAATTGATCTGGGACTATGACCGGAACGCGCGCGTGATCGTGCCGAGCCAAAACGGTCCGGTCATCGCC
>JBEVJT010000296.1:0-23652 GCA_040510075.1 Xanthobacteraceae bacterium
CGATGACGATGTCGACGCGTTCGCTCTTTACAAGTCCGGAAATCTCCTCGACTTTCCCCTTTCCGATCAAAGTTGCCGGGCGCACGGAAACCAGCGGGACAATGCCAGAGCCCACAACTTCGAGCTCAATAGCCAGAGCCAGCGCTATGGTTTCGTCCAGCTGCGCCTCAGATGAGCGCGAGCGTCGAGTTCCCGGCAATTCCACCCGCGCGCGCGGGCGCATCCGCAGGTCGGGTTCGAGAACAAGCGCGCGACCGGTGCCGGACCCGCGTTGGGGGCTCAGCCGATCACCACCATGTTTAACCCGGCGCGGCTCCAATTATGCCTTTTCTCCAACCGGGTGCTCTTCGCCCCCTTCGAACAGCTGAATGGGATGGCCCGGCATTATGGTAGAAATGGCGTGCTTGTAGACAAGTTGGGAGTGTCCGTCGCGTCGCAATAGGACACAAAAGTTATCGAACCACGTTACCACACCCTGTAGCTTCACCCCATTCACCAGGAAAATGGTGAGGGGGGTCTTGTTCTTCCGGACATGGTTGAGGAAAGTATCCTGCAGATTTTGTAAGCGGTCTGCCGCCATTGTCGTTCTTCCATTGTTCCTCGGACGTCATGCGCGAGGTTCGGTCCCCGAGCGTCGTGGCAAGCACCGCGGCTGCACAATCGTCGGACTTCCGCCATTACATTGTACGTCGGCGGCTGGTGCAAGCAGAACTTGACGGCAATTCCCCTCCCCTTGTTAAGAGCGGCAACTCAGCCGCTTTCTGCAAACGCATGAAATTGCGCACGTAAAGTCCGTGCAACGGGGCCGGGCCCTCCATGACCAATCTGGTGCCCATCAATGAACACCACCGGATATACGGTCTGACTGGCGGAGGTCAGGAAAGCTTCACGGGCCCGATAGGCCTCCTCCCGCGTGAATGCGCGCTCCTGCAGCTCGAGTCCCTGAGCTTTGATTACTTCGAGGAGAACGGTTCTGGTGATGCCGCGCAGTATTCCGGAATCGGCGGGGCGCGTTAGCACTTTGCCGTCGGTGCTCACGATCCAGGCATTGCTGGAAGAGCCTTCCGTGATCTGCCCCTCACGATCGACGAACCAAGCCTCCCGTGCGCCGCGCTCTCGCGCGGCTTGCTTTGCGAGCACGTTGGGCAGAAGCGAAATCGATTTGATATCGACCCGCTCCCATCGGTTATCCGGGACCGTAATGACGGAAACGCCCTTCGCGGCGGCACGCTCGTTACCTGCGGCGTCGAGATTGCGAGCCGTTACAACGATGCTGGGTCGTGTTCCGACCGCCGGAAATGCATGATCACGCCGCGCCACGCCGCGCGTGATCTGCAGATAGACGATGCCATCTTGAACACGGTTGCGGTGCAGGCACTCCCGCATGACCACATGAAGTGAACCCGTCGACATAGGCATCACAATGCGAAGCTCGCGTAATGATCGCGCAAGGCGCTCCAGGTGGCGGCGACCGTCAATGATGTGCCCGTCCCGCACCTCGCATACTTCGTAAACTCCGTCTGAAAACTGGTAACCTCGATCCTCAACAGGAACAGCGGCCTTGGCGAGCGGCAGGTAACGACCGTTCACGTAAGCGATCCGGGACATGAGTCTAAACGTCCGCCGCCGAGCGCCCGCTCGGTTCCCGCCCCCCAGAGAGGCAACCGCGTTACCAATTAATCGATGCCGAGCGCCTTGAGCTTGCGATGCAGGGCCGAGCGCTCCATACCGACGAATTCCGCGGTGCGCGAGATATTGCCGCCGAACCGGCTGATCTGGGCGACCAGATATTCGCGCTCGAATACTTCCCGCGCGTCGCGCAAAGGCAAGCCCATCAGGTGCTCGCCGCCATCGCCTCCAGGCATGGAGGGAACCATGGACCCGACGTCTTGCGGAAGCATATCCACGTTGATCACGGCATCCGGATCGCCCCCGGCGAGGATCATCAACCGCTCCACGTTATTGCGCAGCTGGCGCACATTGCCCGGCCAATCATGGGACTGCAGCACAGCCATCGCATCCTCCCCAATGACGCGCCGTGGCAAGCCCGTCGCCAGGGATATTTGCTCCATGAAATATTCGATCAAAAGCGGAATGTCGTCGCGGCGCTCCGCCAACGGCGGCACCCGAATGGGTACCACCGACAACCGATGATAGAGATCCTCGCGAAATTTTCCGGCCGCAATCTCGGCTTCGATATTGCGCCCCGTTGATGAGATGATGCGCAGATCGACCTGGACCTTGTTGCTACCCCCCACACGCTGAAATGTCTGCTCGACGAGAACACGGAGAATCTTATTCTGCGTCTCGCGTGGCATGTCGGCAATTTCATCGATGAACAAGGTGCCGCCGTGCGCTTCTTCGAGGGCCCCCACTTTGCGCCCTCCTCCGTTCACCGGCTGTTCGGCTCCGAACAATTCGATCTCCATTCGCTCAGGCATCATCGCGGCGGCATTGATGACTATGAACGGCCCATTGGCGCGCGCGGAGTGCGCATGAATGGCGCGCGCGGTCAGCTCCTTCCCCGCACCCGCGGGACCGACGATAAGGATTCGGCTGTTCGTGGGCGCGATTTTTTCCACAGTCTGCCGCAGCTGGTTCATCGAAGACGACTTGCCGACGAGGGTCGAGGGCGCGAGCTGCTTGAGCGCCTTCACTTCCCGCTTGAGCCGCGAAGTCTCAAGCGCGCGCTGAGTCACCAGCACCAATCGATCAGCCTTGAACGGCTTCTCGATGAAGTCATAGGCGCCCTGCTTTATGGCGGCGACTGCCGTCTCGATGTTGCCGTGACCAGAAATCATGACGATTGGCAGCTCTGGATGTTGAGCCTTCATCGCATCGAGAAGTTGCAAGCCATCGAGGCGGCTGCCCTGTAACCATATATCCAGATACACGAGGCTTGGCCGGCGACTCGCAACATGCGCAAGGGCATCGTCGCTGTCGCGCGCCGAGCGGGTGATGTAGCCTTCGTCCTGCAGAATGCCGGAAACGAGTTCCCGGATGTCTGCTTCGTCGTCCACGATAAGGATGTCGTCAGGCATGGCTCACGCGTTGGTTGCAAGTTGAGGGACAGAAGCTTCTCGTGAGGGGGGTTGCGAGTTGGTAGGTGCGCTCTCTGCCGCAAAACGAAGGCGCATCCATGCTCCCCGTTGGCCGGGAATCTTGGCGGCGGCATCGCCCAGTTCGATGCGGCCTCCGTGGTCTTCCAGAATTCGACCGACGATGGCCAACCCGAGGCCGGTACCCTTTTCGCGGGTCGTCACATAAGGCTCCAACAGACGACTGCGATTTTCCTTCGGCAGGCCTATTCCATTGTCGATCACATCGATGACGACATCATCGCCATCGCGCCCGGCCCATACCTGGATATGCCCGCGACCGAGCGCATCTGCGGGAACAGCCGTGATTGCCTCGGTTGCATTTTTGATGATGTTCGTCAGCGCCTGTGAGATGAGCCGGCGATCGAAACGCGCTGGCATGGGATCTTCCGCCATTTCGAGATCGATATCGATTTCGGGGTTGCCGACACGCTGCAGAAACACGACCTGACGCACGGCATCAGCGATGTCTTCCTGTGCCATGACCGGCTTGGGCATGCGTGCAAAGCGCGAAAACTCGTCCACCATTCGCTTTATGTCATCGACTTGGCGGACAATCGTATCGGTACATTGTCGGAAAACGCCGCCATCCTCGGTGATCATGGCAGCATACTTCCGCCGCAAGCGCTCGGCCGAAAGCTGGATCGGGGTCAGCGGATTCTTAATCTCATGCGCAATGCGGCGTGCAACATCCGCCCATGCCGATGTACGCTGGGCCGTAACAAGCTCGGTGATGTCATCGAGCGTTACAACATAGCCGCGCTCAGCCGAGCCGGACTGCTCGGTAGTCACGCGTACAGAGACGTTCCGCTCACGCCCATTGCGATTGATGGTCACTTGCCCCTGAACGAGCCGCTGCAGACCTCCGCGCGCGTTCGCGAAGATGTCGGCAATCTCGGGCACTATGTCGATGAGTGGTTTTCCAACCCCCTGGGAATCAGAACAGCCAACGATCTGTTCCGCTGATCGATTGAGGATGCTGATGTAACTTTCAGCGTCCACCCCGATCACACCCGCGCTGGCGCCCGCCAGCACCGCTTCCGTGAATCGCCTGCGGCTGTCGATGAGATCGCGCGCGCGCACAATGTCGTCACGTTGCGTGCGCAGTTCCTGCGTCATCTTGTTGAAGGTTTCGCCCAATTGCGCCAGATCGCCTTCGCCGTGCCGGGTTGGGACCTGAACGTATAGGTTGCCCGTCGACACGACTTGGGCAGCACCAATCAGGCGCCGAATAGGCGCGACGAGATAATTCGCGAAGTTAAGCCCAATCCAAACCGCGGACAGCAGCACTATCATCGCTATGACCGTGTACATCAGGCCGAATGCAATCTGAATCCCGGGTCGGCGCGCCTGTAGGTCTGCGTATTGAGCAACGCCTGCTTGGGTCGCGCGCAGCTGGGCGAGCACCCTGGGATCGAGCAACCGAGCGATGTACAGGTAGGTATCGGCATAACCACGCAACTTGATGATTGAGGCGATATAATTCGCATCGAGAAACATCGCGACCTGCGGCTCGGTATCCGTAATCCCGGCAAGCACATCCGGCGACGGCTTCACAAATGCCTGCTCGAGGGTCGGATTAACCTGATCTATTGGATTGAGCTCCTTGTCGAACACCAGCACGGCCGGCAGCCCCCGGATGGACGCCTGCACCGAAAGGAACTCGTGGAATTGTTGACGCGACTGCTCAAACAATGGCCTTGCGCGCGCAAGTTCGATGGCGATCGCGATGCTCTCGGCACGCACGAATTGCACATGCTCCCGCACATAGGCATCGGCCACCATGAGCGAATTCTCGATCATGGCGTGCGTCTGCTGTGAGAAGAGTCGGTCAAGCCCGCGGTCGAGAGTAACGCTCGCCACTATGGCAACCAGCACAGCGGGCACAGCGGCAATGACCGAAAAAAGGGCGACGATGCGCACATGCAGGCGCGCAGCAGCCCGGCCGCGCCGCCGCGCCTGCAGGACTTTCCATAGCTCACGCAGGATGACTGCCGACAGCAGCAGCGCGGTGACGGCATTTGCAAGGAGCAGCGAGACTACGACTTCGTGGGTTGGCGCAACTGGAGTGAGCCCGGCAAGGACAACAAACGTTATAAAAGCCGACAATAGCGCGAGGGCCACGGCTGCGATGCCGAGTGCGCGAGGCAGCCATCCCGCTGGGCGCACCCCAGAGGTAATCACTTCGGCTGTTGCCACCTGGCCGACTTGGGTCATGAACTCATCACGCCGGGAGCGTGCGCGTGGTTTCGCGACCTCCCCGGGCCCTGCGCTCTTGTCGCTGATGCTTTTCTACAACAATGTTGCGCGATTGCGACAAATCCGGGGCGTATTTACCACCGCTGTGGCTTATCGGCACCAGTGCCCGTAATTTCGCACAAATCACCCGGTTGTGCGAAAGACCTGGATATCCAAGTCGCGGATTTTCTTGCGCAATGTGTTCCTGTTCACCCCGAGGAGGTCAGCGGCACGGATCTGGTTCCCGCGTGTTGCGGCCAGTGTGACTGACAACAGCGGGTGTTCCATTTCCCGCAAAATCCGATGATATAGGCCCGGAGGTGGAAGTGCATCGCCGAAGCTTGCGAAATATTTCGCAAGGTGGCGCTCGACAGCCGCCCCAAGCCCTTGTTCCGCTTTCCCATTATCATCTTCAGCCGGGCTCACGCCGGGCTGAGAGAGTTCTGTCTCGATTACCGAAGCCGAGATGGTCTCCTGCGGGTAGAGCGCAGCCAAGCGCCGAGCTAGATTTTCCAGTTCGCGGACGTTGCCCGGCCATGGATGGCGCTTCAATCCTTCAATAGCCGGCTCTTCAAGTTGCTTGAGAGGCAGTCCTTCCCGCGCGGCTTGATCGAGAAAATGCCGGATAAGATCCGGTACGTCTTCAAGCCGCTCACGCAAGGGGGGCAGCCGCAGCGGTACGACATTGAGCCGGAAAAAAAGGTCTTCGCGGAACAGCCCCTGTTGAATCAAAATGCGCAAATCCTTGTTTGTCGCAGCGATGATGCGCACGTTGGCCTTGATAGGAGTGCGGCCGCCGACGGTCGTGTATTCACCCTGCTGCAGCACCCGCAATAAACGGGTCTGCGCTTCCATAGGCATATCGCCGATCTCGTCGAGAAAAAGCGTGCCCCCCTCTGCCTGTTCGAACCGCCCGGAGCTGCGTGCATTCGCTCCCGTGAATGCCCCCTTTTCGTGGCCAAACAATTCTGATTCGATGAGATCGCGCGGAATGGCGGCCATATTGATGGCAACAAATGGCCCGCTGCGCCGCTTGCCGTAATCATGCAACGCGCGAGCGACCAGTTCCTTGCCTGTTCCGGATTCGCCGCTGATCATGACCGTCAAATCGGTCTGCATCAGGCGCGCAAGCACGCGATAGATTTCCTGCATGGCGGGGGAGCGGCCCACTAGCGGGATAGATTCGAATTGTTGCGGTTTTGGCGCCGGGCGCTCGCGCTCTTTCGGTTCGGACAGCGCCCGGCCAACGATGCCGATCAGCTCCTTGAGATCGAACGGCTTGGGCAGATATTCGTAAGCCCCCTTTTCCGATGCGCGTACCGCGGTCATGAACGTATTCTGTGCGCTCATCACGATGACCGGCAGTTCAGGACGCATCTTTCTGATTCGCGGCAACAAATCGAAGGCATTTTCGTCCGGCATAATGACATCGGTGATTACGAGATCGCCGTCGCCCTGGCTGACCCAGCGCCACAGGGTTGCAGCATGGCCGGTGGATCGCACCTCATAGCCGGCGCGTGAGAGCGCCTGGTTGAGAACCGTTCGGATCGCTGCGTCGTCGTCCGCCACCAGAATGTTTCCAGCAGGCATGGCTGATCCCTTTTATCCAGGAGGTCTCGGCTCCGCGCTCGTACCGACGTACATGGGCATGAGCACGCGAAATATGGTGCGGCGTGGCTGTGATTCGCACTCAATGATACCGCCGTGATCGCCGATAATTTTTGCCGCGAGGGCGAGGCCCAAGCCTGAGCCGGAACGCTTCGTGGTTACGAACGGGTCAAACAAATGCGGCAACAGCTCCTCGGGAACGCCCGCGCCGTTGTCCTTCACGCAGAACTCGAGCGGCAGCGACACTCGCGTTTTGCTGCCGGGAAGCTGCAAGCGTACGCCCGGCCGAAATGCGCTGGAAAGATGGACCTCTCCGTCTTTGGAGGTTTCGCCGATTGCCTCTGCGGCATTTTTGACGAGGTTGAGAAAGACTTGAATGAGTTGATCGCGATTGCCGAACACGGGCGGCAATGATGGATCGTAGTCCTCCATGAAGTTGATATGGCGCGCAAAGCCGGAACGCGCGAGCCGTTTCACATGCTCGAGCACGGAATGAATGTTGACTGGCTCACGATCGATCGGGCGCTCGTCCGTGAAAACTTCCATCCGGTCCACCAGCTTCACGATGCGATCGGTCTCCTCGCAGATCAGCCGAGTAAGGCCGCGATCATCGTCGGCCACCGATTGTTCGAGCAGCTGTGCCGCGCCACGAATGCCGGACAAAGGATTTTTGATTTCATGGGCGAGCACGGCGGCCAACGCGCTCACCGAGCGCGCTGCGCCCCGGTGCGTGAGCTGCCGATCCATCTTGTCGGCGATCGTACGCTCTTGCAGCATGACGATGACGTGATCGGGAGCCTGCGGAAGCGGCGCAACGTGCAGGTCGACGACGCGCTCCCCTGTATTGCGCGGCGTGCCGAGATCCACTTTGTACTCGTTCACCGCTGCGCCCCGCGACCGTACCTGCTCGACAAGGGGCAGGAGAGGACTTCCGAATGGCACCAGTTCCTCGAGGGCATTCCGGCGCAAGTGAACTAACGAGCGTTCAAAGAAGGCCTCCGCGGCCGCATTCGCATGCGCGATGCGGCCCTCAGCCGACACCATGATTACAGGATGCGGTAAGGCATCGAGCACGGCATCGGAGCCCGCAAGCGGAAGGGAAGCTTTGGGCTCGGCGCGGCTCACAGAGCTCTCTCTTTGCGAAGGATAAACGATCTGCCTATAATTTAGGCGATCTGTGCTAATGCATAGAGTTTAGTCAATCCGCCCTAAGAAGCAAGCGCTGACTGCGAACCGCCCATTGTGCCCAGACGGCACGCAAGCGGGTTTGGCCATCAGCCAAGAAGCGCTAAAGCACCCTCGCGCAATTGTGAGTCGGCTGATGGCAGGGGAAATCGCGGCTATTTTGGTGGCGGGCGGGCGCGGGGAACGCGCCGAGGGGGATCTGCCCAAACAGTACCGCCGCGTTCTTGGAGAACCGGTGATCCGGCGGAGTCTCTGCACGTTTATTACGCATCCCGAAGTCGCCCTGATCCAATCCGTCATCCATGCCGACGACGCGAGCCTCTATCGCGAAGCCGTGCAGGGTTTGGACCTGCTTGAGCCCGCCTTCGGAGGCAAGTCTCGGCAGATTTCCGTGCGTGCGGGACTTGAGGCTTTGAAAGGCCACAACCCGAAGCTTGTACTTATTCACGATGCTGCGCGCCCTTTTGTATCGGGCGCTCTCATCACGCGCGCGATTGTTGCCGGCCACGCGAGCGGCGCCGCCATTCCAGCGACCATCATCGCCGATACGATAAAGAAAGTGGATCCGACCGGGCGAGTGACAGAGACTGTCGACCGGTCGCACCTGCGCGCCGTCCAGACTCCGCAGGCGTTCCATTTTGGCATCATTCTTGACGCGCATCGTCGCGCCCAATCCGCCTCGCGAGAAGATTTCACCGACGATGCGGCGCTGGCGGAATGGGCGGGCGTTAAGGTTACAACATTTGCCGGCGAGGTCGACAACATGAAGCTCACTAGTAACGAGGACTTTCAGCGAGCCGAAACGCAAAGCCTCGGCACTCTGCTAGATGTGCGCACCGGCTTGGGATTCGACGTCCACCAATTCGCTCCTGGCGATCACGTCATGCTGGGGGGGATCCGCATCCAGCATCAATGCGGCTTGAGCGGACACTCGGATGCCGATGTCGTACTGCATGCAATCGTCGATGCGTTGCTCGGAGCCATCGCCGAAGGAGACATCGGCACGCATTTTCCGCCTACAGATCCGCAATGGCGGGGTGCCTCGTCGGACCGCTTCCTGGCCTTTGCCGTCGATCGCGTGCGCGCTCGTGGTGGCAAGATTGTTCATATCGATGTGACGGTAGTCTGCGAAGCTCCACGCATTGCATCCCACCGGGATGCCATGCGTGCCCGCATTGCTGCAGTTGCCGGAATTGCGACGGGGCGCGTAGGGGTGAAGGCAACGACGAGCGAGAAGATGGGCTTCATCGGTCGGAGCGAAGGCATGGCTGCTTTCGCCAACGCGACCGTGCGGCTGCCCTCTTCCCCTGACTGATGCGATGGAACCCGACCTGCTCGCACAAGTGCAAGCCCTGCTCAACCTTTGCCGGAGCAAGCAACTTCGCATCGCCACGGCGGAATCGTGTACCGGTGGGCTGGTCGCCGCGACGTTAACCGAGGTGGCGGGCTCGTCCGACGTGTTCGACCGTGGATTCGTGACCTACAGCAACACGGCAAAGGAAGCGATGCTCGGTGTCGATCCGCAGATGCTTTTGCTATACGGGGCGGTCAGCCGTGAAATAGCAGAGGCAATGGTGAACGGAGCACTAGCGCGCGCACCGGTTGATCTCGTTGTCGCGGTCACCGGTATTGCAGGTCCGTGGGGGGAGTCTGCCGCCAAGCCGGTAGGTCTTGTGCATTTTGCCGCTGCGTCCCGGCGCGGGCAGGCGCTGCACGAAGAACACCGCTATGGAAATGTGGGCCGCTCGGTCGTGCGTCAAGCCTGCGTGGCGCAGTCACTAGGGATGTTGCTGCACCTCGCCGATCGCGAATAGCTGGAAGCCAAGATCAGCTGAGTTCGTGCGCGTAGACGTGATCTGCTCTGTGTTCGAATGCCGTCGCAAACCGCCTAAATGCCACGTCGAACATTGTCCCCATCAGCAAGGCCAGCGTACGGCTTTTGAACTCGTATGCGATAAAGAACTCCACAACACTGGTATGCGGTCCAGTCGGCCGGAAATTCCAGCGATTTTCGAGCATCTTGAATGGCCCTTCCAGATACTCCACGAGGATCTGCAAATTCTGGCGATCGAGTATCACGCGCGTCAAGAAGCTCTCGTGCACAACCTTGTACGCAATCGTCATGCTCGCCACGAGTACATCGATTCCTTCCGGTTCAGATATTCGCGAGCGGATTTTCAAATCTCGGCACAGGGGGACGAATTGCGGGTACTTCTCGACGTCCGCAACGAGGTCGAACATGTTCGCGGCTGAGTGATGTACGCTGCGCCTCGACGAGAACTGCGGCATCAGCGAGCAGCCGAGTCAAGCTGAGCATCGCCGCCGGAGCGACTCATCCGTAGGCCGTAGCGTGTCGAGCCACGCGCGCGGCTTTCAGGCGCATGAAGTCCTCACCCGCATGATGCGAGGAGCGCGTGAGCGGCGATGAGGCCACCAGCAGGAAGCCCTTCGCAGAAGCAATTGTCGCATACGCAGTGAATTCTTCGGGCTCGACAAACCTCACAAGGGGGTGATGCTTGGGACTGGGGGGCAGATATTGACCGATGGTCAGGAAATCAACCTCGGCAACACGCAGGTCATCCATCACCTGCAGCACCTCATGGTGCACCTCGCCGAGTCCCAACATGATTCCCGATTTGGTGAATATGCCGGGCTCGATCTCCTTCACCTCCTGAAGCAAGCGAATTGAGGCGTAATGGCGCGCCCCCGGACGCACGGTGAGGTATTTGGCCGGGACCGTTTCCAGATTGTGATTAAACACGTCAGGTTTTGCCTCGACGACGATTCTTGCGGCCCCTTTCCTGCGCAGAAAATCGGGAGTGAGCACCTCTATGGTGGTCGTGGGGCATTCTGCGCGAATGGCGCGGATGACGGCCGCGAAATGTCCAGCGCCTCCGTCGGCAAGATCGTCGCGATCAACCGAGGTGACTACCACGTGTTTCAATCCAAGCTGTGCGGTGGCCTGCGCAACTCTGGAGGGCTCGGTGGGGTCCAGCGGTCCTGGCAAACCAGTCTTCACGTTACAAAAAGCGCACGCGCGGGTACACGTGTCGCCCATGATCATGAACGTGGCGTGCTTTTTTTCCCAGCATTCGCCGATGTTTGGACAAGAAGCTTCCTCGCACACCGTATGCAGACCATACGCGCGCACGAGCGCCTTCGTCTCGGTGTAGCCCCGCGACAGGGGCGCCTTGACCCTGATCCAAGGCGGTTTTCTCGGAGCCGGGAAGTCAGGCCGGCTTGCTTTTTCCGGATGGCGCGGACGCTGCGCGGTATCGAGGATTACGGTCATGGTGCTGCTGCGCTCTCGCTGATTACTTACGTTCGCCGGTTCCAGGCCGCAACCACCAAGACGGAAGTCCCCCTCCCCTGGGACGCTCACGCTTGTTCCATCGTGAAGCCCACCTTCAGCGTCACTTGGAAGTGCTGCACTTTGCCGTCGTCGATATGCCCGCTCGTCCGCACAATCTCGAACCAGCGCAGGCTGCGGATCGTCGCGTTGGCGCGGCTGATCGCGTTTTTCACGGCCGTCTCGATGCTGTCAGGGGAAGTACCTACGACTTCTATCACTCGGTAGACGTGATCATCCATATTACCCTCCCGTATAAACGCGGTCTCTAAAGCGCAGCATTCCGTATGCTGCCTAGAAAGTCATATGTTCAGCACACGCCCATAAGCATCCAAGACGGCTTCCTTCATCATCTCAGATAAAGTCGGATGCGGAAACACGGTGTGCATCAATTCCTCTTCCGTTGTTTCCAGGTTCATCGCGACGACGTAGCCCTGAATAAGTTCGGTTACCTCCGCGCCGACCATGTGGGCGCCCAGCAATGCTCCGTTCTTCGCATCGAAGATGACTTTCACCAGGCCCTGATCCTCGCCCATCGCAATGGCTTTTCCGTTCCCGACGAAGGGAAACCGGCCGACGCGCACTTCCAGCCTCTGTTCCTTTGCTCTCTTCTCGGTCAGTCCGACGGATGCAATCTGGGGCGTGCAGTAGGTGCATCCTGGAACGAGCCGTTTGTCCATCGGGTGAGGCCGCAATCCCTTGATCGCCTCGACACAGATGATCCCTTCGTGCTCGGCCTTGTGCGCGAGTAATGGGGGACCGGCAACGTCGCCGATCGCATAAATGCGATCTACGTTCGTGCGATTTAATTCATCGACGATAATCGCGCCTCGTTCCGTCTTCACGCCCAGTTTTTCAAGGCCAAGATTCTCGGTATTGCCAGTCACTCCCACTGCAGAGATGACCCGCTCGACGGTGAGTGTCTGTGCCTTGCCTTGCCCCCTCTCGATTGTGGTCGTGACGCTATCTTTGTTTTTCTGCAGCCTGCTTACCTTGGCGTCCGTGAAGATGCGTATGCCTTGTTGCTCGAATTGCTTGCGCGCGAAGGCTGCGATTTCGGCATCTTCCGCCGGCAAAATTTGCGGCAAAATCTCCACCACCGTTACCTCGCTTCCGAACGAACGGAAGAAGGAGGCAAATTCAATACCGATCGCGCCCGAGCCAATAACGAGAAGCGACTTCGGAATTTGCTCGGGCACCATCGCCTCGAAATAGGTCCAGATGAGCCGCTTGTCGGGTTCAATGCCTGGCAGAACGCGCGGCCGCGCGCCCGTCGCGATGATGATGTGCTGAGCCTCATAGTTCCCCGGGCGTAGCGCCCCTTTCGGGGCGGCGTTTCCGCTGTGGCTCACCGCAACCTTGCCCGCTCTCTCAATGACTGCTTCGCCCCAGATCACGGTTACTTTGTTCTTGCGCATCAGGAAGCCGACGCCGTCATTCAGGCGTTTCGAAACTGCACGAGACCGCTTGACTACGGCAGCGGCATCATAACCAACCTTCTCCGCGGAAAGTCCGAATTCCTTGGCATGCTTGAGGTGATCGAAAATCTCGGCGGAACGCAGCAGCGCCTTTGTGGGAATGCATCCCCAGTTGAGGCAGATCCCGCCAAGATATTCACGCTCGATGATCGCTGTTTTGAATCCTAGTTGCGCGGCTCGAATCGCGGTAACGTAACCTCCAGGACCCGACCCGATAATGATTACATCAAAGCTCGTTTCAGGCATTCCCGGCCACTCCGCGTAACATGTTCGCAGACGAACTTATTGTTTTGCCGTTCTCACGCAATCATCATTCATTTGGGCGAACATGGCATCGGCAGTCTCAAACAGCGCTTCAACTTTCGTGGGCGGTGTCCCGGCAGCCACGCACACGATCTCCTCCAATTTCCAGCTCAAATGCGTGTAATACTCGCGCGTGGCAGCATCGCGCAGGTTTGCTAGATATGTTCCCAAAGCCGCAAACTTATTGACCGCATTCATCGCATTCAAACGCGCGGGGAAGTTGGGCGTCGTTGGCGTAGCTCCTGCTTCCGTACTGGTTTCGCTCAGCACGGTAGCGAGAAATTTGATCTGGAAATATGCATCGATGATCTCTTTGCAGGTATGCAGATATTCGGTTTTTCCGAGACTACTCTCAACGAGTTGCAGCGATTTCAGATTTAAATAATTGCCGTAAATGGCAGCGATCAGCGATAGCGCTGCTATAAACATAGGAAAATAGGTTATCGCAGCAGCGCGGAAGGCGACCTCGCGCTCGGCCATGCTCAGCTCACACCATCATCAGCACTGGATTCTCGATCAGAGTCTTGAATGCACTGACGAGCTCCGCGCCAAGCGCGCCATCTACGGCGCGGTGATCGGTTGAAAGGGTAACCGACATCATCCATTGCGCTTCGATCCTGCCATTGTGCACCACTGGGCGCTGCTCTGCGGCTCCGATCGCCAGGATCGTTGCGTGTGGCGGGTTGATAACGGCAGCAAAATCCTTGATCCCGTACATGCCTAGGTTGGAAATGGCACTGCTCCCTCCTTGATATTCCTCAGGCTTGAGTTTCCGGGCGCGGGCCCGTCGCGCAAGATCCCTCATCTCGTTGGAAATGACCGATAAGGATTTTGTGTCAGCATGGCGTATGACTGGAGTGATAAGTCCGCCCGGAATGGAAACAGCTATCCCGATATCGGAATGCTTGTGACGAAGCATGGCCCCTTCCGTCCACGTCACGTTCGCCTCGCGCACGCGCTGCAAGGCGAGTGCCCATGCCTTGATTATCAGATCGTTGACAGAGAGTTTGTACGCGGGGTTTCCATTCTTGTCCTTGGGAACGGCGGCATTAATTTCCTCGCGCGCGGACAAGAGCTTTCCGATGTTGCAATCGAGGGAGAGATAGAAATGCGGAATGGTCAGTTTGGCTTCGACCAGGCGCCGCGCAATGATCTTGCGCATGTTGTCGTGTGGCACCACATCATAGCTGTCGGGCTCGAACAGCGCGCGAATCTTTTCGTCGGAGGGCGGCGCGACGAATGCCGGGACGGTGACCGGCTCGGCCGCGACCGCCGGCGCAATCGCCTTACCGGACTTAGCCGCCTCGATGTCGCGCGCGATAATACGGCCGTGCGGCCCTGAGCCCGCAATGCGAGAGAGGTCTATCCCACTTTCTTTCCCCAGGCGCCTTGCAAGAGGAGAAGCGAATATGCGCGCATGTACAGCTTCCTGGCGTGGTGGCGTTTGCTCATGCGTTCTCGGGGGTTGTGGCCGAGCAGCGATTTTCTGCTGCTCCGCCGCCGCAGTCTGCGGGGACTCCTGCGGTCGCGCGGGCACCTCTTGTTTTTGCGAAAGGGTAGGAGCGGACGTTACGGTGCGCTTCTGCGCGGCTGCGCTGACGGAAGCGGCTGCAGCTTTTACATCCTCGCCTTCCTCGGCGAGGACCGCGATGAGTTGATTGACCGGGACGTCCTGAGTGCCCTCCGGTACGACGATCTTCGCGAGGGTGCCTTCATCGATGGCCTCGTACTCCATCGTCGCCTTGTCGGTCTCGATTTCCGCGATGACGTCGCCCGGCCGGACCTTCTCGCCCTCTTTTTTCAACCACTTCGCGAGATTTCCTTTCTCCATCGTGGGAGAAAGCGCGGGCATGAGGATGTTGACGGGCATGCGGCTCACCGCTCAGGATCAACTGATCGCGCTGGTGGTGCCGCGGTCGGTTGGAGCGTCCATTTCTGCATCGAACATGGAGCGGATGCGTTCGATCGCCTGCTCCTCCGTCAGACCCGTTTCCGTTGCAAAAGTCCGCGCAGCGTGGCGAGCAATGTCGGCAATAAGCATTCCCCATGCTTGTGGATCATCGAATGCGCGGCGGAGTGAGACGTGCAGTCCGCCGTCCACGACGGCAGCACGGAGGACCTCGACACCGCCGCGCTCTAGGGCGCGAGGCGGAACGTGAAGCGGGTCGAAGCTTGGCACGAGCGTCTCGTTCGCCGCTAGAAGGGACTGCTCATCGGTAACAGACCGCCTTGACGGCCTTGATCACTTCCGCCACCGACGGCAACGCAAGCTTTTCCAAATTGGCCGCATAAGGCATCGGCACGTCCTTGCCGCTGACGCGCGTTACTGGGGCGTCCAACCAATCGAATGCCTGCTCCATCACGGCAGCAGCAATCTCGGCCCCGACCCCCGATTGTCGCCAGCCCTCCTCGACAGTAACCAGTCGGCCTGTCTGCTTGACCGACTCAATAATGGTCGCGATGTCCATGGGCTTGAGCGTGCGCAGATCAATAACTTCAGCGTCTATACTCTCTTTCCCAAGTTCGTCGGCTGCCTTAAGCGCATACGACATTCCCATCGACCACGATGCGACTGTCACATGCGTACCGCGTTTTACCACCTTTGCCTTGCCTATCGGCACCACATAGTCCTCGATTTTCGGCACAGGGAAGCTCTGGCCATAAAGAATCTCGTTTTCCAGAAAAATGACGGGGTTCGGATCGCGGATTGCCGCCTTCAACAATCCCTTAGCGTCCGCTGCCCCATACGGCGCGATGACCTTCAGGCCGGGTATGTGAGAATACCAGGAGCTATAATCCTGACTGTGCTGAGCGGCCACGCGCGCCGCCGGACCGTTTGGCCCCCGGAAGACAATGGACACGCCCATCTGTCCGCCGGACATGTAAGGCGTCTTCGCCGCCGAATTGATCAGTTGGTCCATGGCTTGCATGGCAAAATTAAAGGTCATGAACTCAACAATCGGCTTTAGCCCCGCAAAGGCAGCACCAATTCCCAGCCCTGCGAAGGCGTGCTCGGTAATGGGCGTATCAATTACGCGCATGGGGCCAAATTCCTGCAACAAGCCCTGCGTCACCTTGTAGGCGCCCTGATATTCGGCGACTTCTTCGCCCATTACAAACACAGCTTTGTCACGACGCATCTCCTCAGCCATGGCGTCACGCAAGGCTTCGCGCACCGTCATGGTGATGAATTCTGTGCGTTCAGGGACCTCCGTTTCCGACGGAACGATCGAGGGAGCAGGCGAAAGGGCGCCTGATTTCGGAGCCGCAGGCACGCGCATAGTTTTGCTTGGCTCCCGCGCAGGCGGAGCGGATTCTGCGGTTTTTTTCTCGCGGGCTGGAGCACTCCTATCCTTCAGGGCCGATGGATCTTCCCCCTCTGTAAAGATCATGGCGATAGGAGTATTCACGGCTACGTCAGCGGTCCCCTCGGGCACCAGAATCTTGCCGAGCGTACCCTCGTCCACCGCTTCCACCTCCATGGTTGCCTTGTCGGTTTCGATTTCAGCGATCACGTCACCCGACTTGATCGCATCGCCTTCCTTCTTGAGCCATTTGGCGAGGTTCCCCTTCTCCATCGTGGGCGATAACGCGGGCATGAGCACTTGCGTGGGCATGGCGGCTGTTAGGGAAGCTTCACAACCTGCGGCTATTTGTAAACGTCGACGTAGAGTTCAGCCGCGTCCGGTTCTGGATCGTGAATCGCATACTCGGCCGCCTCGTTGACAATGGCGCGCACTTCTCCATCGATCTTCTTCAGGGTCTCTTCATTCGCGATGCCATTCTTGAGGATGCGGCTGCGCACCTGCTCGATCGGGTCGTGCTCGGTGCGCATTTTATCGACCTCTTCCTTGCTGCGGTATTTGGCCGGGTCCGACATGGAATGGCCGCGGTAGCGGTAGGTCGACATTTCGAGGATGATGGGACCGCTGCCGTCGCGACACCATTTGACTGCTTTTTCGCCTGCCGCCTTGACCGCCCGCACATCCATGCCGTCGACGCGCTCGCCGGGAATGTCGAAAGACAGCCCGCGGTGATACAAATCGGTGGTCGCCGACGCGCGAACCACTGAAGTGCCCATTCCGTACTGATTGTTTTCAATGACGTAGACAACCGGCAGTTTCCAGAGCTTGGCCATGTTGAAGCTCTCATACACCTGCCCCTGGTTGGCAGCACCATCGCCAAGATAAGTGACAGAGATGTGGTCGTTGCCGCGGTATCGATTAGCGAAGGCGAGCCCCGTGCCGAGCGGAACCTGGGCCGCGACGATCCCATGTCCCCCATAGAAATTCTTTTCTATGGAGAACATGTGCATCGAGCCGCCCTTCCCTTTTGAGTAGCCGTGCGCCCGCCCGGTGAGTTCGGCCATTACGCCCTTGGGGTCCATCCCGCACGCCAGCATGTGTCCGTGGTCGCGGTAGCCAGTGATGACTTGATCTCCCGGCTTAAGCGTCATTTGCACGCCGGTGACGATGGCTTCCTGCCCGATATACAAATGACAAAACCCGCCGATGAGGCCCATCCCATACAGTTGGCCAGCCTTTTCCTCGAAGCGGCGGATGAGCAGCATGCTGCGATAGGCCTGCAGCTCCTGCTCTTTGCTGAACTCTCGTGGAAGGCGATCTGCGGCACGGCGCGTTGAATCCGATTCAGCCGCTGGTTTGTTGCGAGCGACGGCCATTGTTCCTCAATGACAGGTCGGAAAGGCGCCAGTTTTCATAGCCGAAAACGCGGTCGAGCGGAAGCGGACGGGCCGCCTGCGCCCGCGAAGCGCGGCTAATCACATATGGGCATGTGAAACGGTAAGCTCAATGTTGCTTGAGCGTAAGCACAAGGTCGCGCGGATCGCCGTAGTTGAGAAGCACGCGCGCGCGTTCTTCCAGCATGTCGGGATCCAGGCTTTCCGGCCGAAGCAGGCTTATCCGTCGTTCCCAGTTCTCGCGCTCCGCTCGAAGCGAGAGCAACTCGGCATTGCGATCGCGGATTTCGCGCTCGATCTCCTGCTTCGCGCGCAACCCATAGTTCCCGCTGTAGGCATTGACCCCGAAATAGGCGATCAGCGAAGCGGCTATCGCGTAAAGGAACACCGCGTTCAGTACCGTGCGTAGTCTGTGATGCCTGACCATGGGCCGTCAGGATGGCCGCACGATCCCTAAGGGAGATTTAACGCACAGCCCCGATGTAGGCGATAGAGGATTGACCCCGCAGCTCGCCGAGGCGCATGCGGGCTGCATGCTCAGAGCTGCACGTTGAGGGCGGAGCGCCCGGCGTATTTTGCCTCGTTCCCTAGTTCCTCCTCAATGCGCAGAAGCTGATTGTGCTTGGCCGTACGATCCGAGCGGGCGAGAGAGCCAGTCTTGATCTGACCGCAATTGGTAGCCACGGCGAGATCGGCGATGGTGGCGTCTTCGGTCTCGCCCGAGCGATGCGACATCACCGCGGTGTATGCTGCTTTGTGCGCCATCTCGACGGCCGCAAGCGTCTCGGTCAAGGTGCCGATCTGATTGACCTTGATCAGGATCGAGTTGCCAATACCGCTTTTGATGCCCTCGGCGAGCAGCTTCACGTTGGTGACGAATACATCATCGCCAACGAGTTGACATTTACTGCCAAGCCGCCCGGTCAGAAGCTTCCAGCCTTCCGCATCGTCTTCGGCCATCCCGTCCTCGATGGAGACAATTGGATATCGAGAGGCCAGATCGGCTAGGTAATCGGTCTGCTGCTCGCGGGAGCGTGTTCTGCCCTCTCCGCTATAGAGGTAGACGCCGTCCTTGAAGAATTCGCTCGCCGCACAATCGAGCGCCAGCATCACGTCTTCCCCAGGCTTGAACCCCGCCTTCGTCACGGCGCCGAGTACGAAGTCAAGCGCCGCCTCTGCCGACGGCAGATTAGGAGCAAACCCGCCTTCGTCACCCACATTCGTCCCGTGACCCGCCTTCTTCAGTGCGGCGCGCAGCGTGTGAAAGATTTCCGACCCGACCCGTAAGGCGTCTGCAAACAGTTTGGCGCCAACCGGCATGATCATGAATTCCTGGAAATCGATCGGATTGTCCGCGTGCACTCCGCCATTGAGGATGTTCATCATCGGAACAGGGAGGAGCCGTGCCGCAGTGCCGCCCACATAGCGATAAAGGGGAAGATGGGTTGCAGCAGCTGCCGCCTTGGCGTTCGCCAAAGAGACCGCAAGAATGGCGTTGGCACCGAGCCGGCTTTTATTTGGCGTAGCGTCGAGAGCGATCAGCGTTTCATCGATTTTGACCTGCAACTTAGCGTCCATTCCGCCAAGCGCATCGAAGATCTCGCCGTTGACCGCGTTCACCGCCTTCTGCACGCCTTTGCCGAGGTAGCGTTGCTCTCCGTCGCGCAACTCGACGGCTTCACGCGTTCCGGTCGACGCGCCAGATGGCGCAGCCGCGCGGCCCCTCGAGCCGTCCTCCAGCACTACATCCACTTCAACGGTCGGATTGCCGCGGCTGTCGAGAATTTCCCGGCCTACGATGTCGACAATAGCCGTCATGCGTTTGCTTCTATAGAAAGCCCGTGCGATGCGGAAGCGACTAACTCATTTAGGTCAAGCGAGCCGCCTGCCCGCTTCGCCGGCCCAGGCGAAGCTCGATCGCGTCCTCAATCCACATCCGGACGCCGAGTATGTCGCACGATTTACCGTGCCGGAATTCACCACGCTGTGTCCGATTACCGGGCAGCCTGATTTTGCGCATTTCGTGATCGACTACGTGCCTGGGAAATGGCTCGTCGAATCAAAATCGTTCAAGCTCTACCTCGGCAGTTTCCGCAACATGGGCGCCTTTCACGAGGACTGCACGATTGCGATCGGCAAAAAGCTCGTTGCGTTTCTTGCACCTAAATTCCTGCGCATCGGCGGCTATTGGTATCCGCGCGGCGGCATGCCGATCGACGTGTTCTGGCAGACGGGCAGATTGCCGCGCTCGGTGTGGCTGCCGGATCCCATGGTCCTGCCGTATCGCGGACGCGGCTAAGACCTCCATCTACAAATACAGGTGAAAAAACAGGAAACTAAAAACTAAGTGATTGAAATACTTAACAAATCATTCATTCCAAGACGCAAGCAAGGCCTTGATCTCCGCCCCGGGATCCGCCGCCCGCATGACGCCCCCCATCACAGCGATGCCAGAGGCGCCCGATGCAAGCGCATGCGACACGCGCGCAGGATCAAGTCCGCCAATGCCGAGAACCGGTACGGGGCAGGCGCGCGCGATCTCAATGAGACCGTGCTCCCCTAAGGCGGGGCCGTAGTCCGGCTTGCTTGCTGTTTCGAACACTGGTCCCGCAATCGCATAGTCCACCAAAGCGGGATCGACCGCTCGCGCCTCGTCCGCGCGGTGTATGGAGATTCCCACGAGCTTGTTCGAGCCGAGGACACATCGCGCAGAAGCCGCATCGCGCCCAGCCGGCAGGTGAACCCCGTCGAGCCCGCATTTCTGCGCCAGCGTTGCCTCGCCATGCAGCGTGATGCAGGCGCCTGCTCGCCGCGCAGTCGGCAGCAATCGCGCGGCCCACGCCTCCTGAGCGGCCTCGCTTAGATCCTTCTCCCGCAGGCTTATCCAGCGGCAGCCCGCCGCAAGCGCCGCCTCGATGATATCGACCAGAGGCAATTTAGCCTGCTTGCGATCGGTGACGAGCAGAAGAGGTGGGCGCGGAAGCAGCACGCAGAATTACGTGCCCACCAGCCCGAATTGCGGGCTCGAGGGCTCCGCGTGCGGCAGTTTTGGAATGCGGCCCGCAAGCCGCGCCCAGCGCCCGGCTTCCACTGCCGCACGCATGCTGCGCGCCATCATCATCGGATCGCGTGCCTTGGAGACGGAGGTGTTGAGCAGTACCGCCGCGCAGCCGAGCTCCATCGCAAGCGTCGCGTCCGACGCCGTACCAATCCCGGCATCGAGCACGACGGGCACCGGCGAGCGTGCGCAGATCAGCTCGATGAGATGCGGGTTGCAGATTCCCAAACCTGAGCCGATTGGCGAGCCCAGCGGCATCACGGCCGAGGCGCCCGCGTCTGCAAGCTTGCCGCAGACCACCGGATCGTCGGTGCAGTACGGCAGAACGATGAAGCCCTTGCCGACCAGCATGGTCGTTGCGCGCAATAGCTCCTCGATGTCCGGATAAAGGAGTTCGCGGTCGCCGATCACCTCGAGCTTGATCCAGTTGGTTCCGAGCGCTTCGCGTGCCAGCTCGGCGGTGAGAACGGCATCCTTGGCGGTCTGACAGCCTGCCGTATTGGGCAGGAAGTGTATGCGTTTGGGAATGATGTCGATCAGGCTCTCGTCTTCGCCTGCAAGGCTGATGCGCCGAATGGAAGCAGTCACCATGGCGGCGCCGCTCTCCGCGATGGCATCCAGCATCAGTTTCCGGTTGGGATAGCCGGCGGTGCCCAAGAACAAGCGCGAGTGCAGCTCGCGACCAGCGATGATGAGCGTATCGGACGTCGGCGCCATCTTACCCACCCTGACGTGTGCGCACGACTTCGACCGCGTCGCCCGGATGCAGTGTTGTATGCGCCCATGCGGCGCGCGGAATGACGGATCCGTTGAGCGCGACTGCGATCCCAGGCTGCGCGGGATCGATGTCCATGCTGCCGAGCAAAGCACCTACCGTAGGCGCCGTAAGCGGCGCCTCCTGCCCATTGAACCGAATCTGCGGCTTTTCAGGCTCCGCCATCCTTCTTCTCCTATTCGGCCGCCGCTGCGACTGGCGCGAACCGTTCGATGCCGAAAGATCGAATACTGTTATCGACTACGTCGTCCACGACGAGGCGCGTTATCGCTTCCGCGGTGATTGGCGCAAGCAAAATTCCATTGCGATGATGGCCGGTGGCATAGATGAGCCCATCGATTGGGCTCGCGCCCAGGATCGGCGCATCGTCGCGGCTGCCGGGCCGGTGGCCGACCCATGTCTCGGCTAACGTCAGCTCCTCCACGGCAGGAACGAGCCGCCATGCGGATTCGAGGAGCGCGAGCAGGCCGCCTGCCGTAATGGAAGTGTCGTAGCCCCTTTCCTCGACCGTTGCGCCAATGAGCAGCCGTCCATCATTGCGGGGCACGAGATAGACGCCCGGCCCCCGCACCACATGGCTGATCAAAGGCATTGCAGGGTTGTCTTGAAACGCGAGCATTTGGCCTTTGATTGGACGCACGGGCGGGAGCAGTTCAGGAGGAATCCCTTTGATCGAACGCGACCATGCGCCGGCTGCGAGCACTACGCGGTCGGCCGCAACTTCCGTTCCGTCATCGAGAACAATGCCCGTCACTCGCCCCGCGCGAGCCGAAATTGCCTCCACAGGACGGTGCTCGTAGATGACGGCCCCCGCCGCTTCGGCGGCATGCCGGAGCGCCAGCGCGACCTTGCGATTGTCCACCTGATGGTCTTGCGGACTGAAGAGGGCTCCGGCCAGCTTTCCGGCGAGGTGTGGCTCGCGTTGGCGCGTTTCGGACGCGGTCATCCATTGCACCGGCAAACCCAGCTGCTGCTGGAACACAAGATGATGCTGCAGGCGCGCCTGATCGTCTGCGGTGAGCGCTATGACGAGGGTTCCCTCCCTGCGGAGATCCACGTCAATGCCAACAAAGGCGCGCAATTCGTCGGCGAATGCTGGCCAGCGCGCCTGGCTTTGGCGGCCGAGCGCAATGAGCGCCTCTTCCCCGGGTTCCGCTTCCGCACACGCGGCCAGCATGCCAGCGGCCGCGTGACTCGCGCCCTGCCCCGCTCCCCCGCGGTCGAAGAGCGCCACGTGCACGCCGCGCGCGGCAAGCCGCCAGGCGATGCCGAGCCCGATCACGCCGGCGCCCACGATGGCGACGCTCAGCTTCTTTTCGCAGGAGCTAAGCGGGGCTGACACTATTTGGCTCCCTTCGCTGGAATGACCCAGACAGAAGTACACCCCTCAAGTAAGAACAAGGACTTGCAGTGTCAAAAGTACGCTCGCGGCACCTTTGACCCACAAAGGCTTTTTGGCGTGGTGTCAAAACCTTGAAGTCGCGTAACGCCGGCAGAGCGGCGGCGACCACCTGAGCCACTCTCTATCCCGCCGGGCGCTCCTCGCTTGCACCTTGTACGCTCAATCATCTATATTGCGTCAACCGCCACGCTCATTCGTGCGCTGAGGCTCCGGGATCGCGACCCGCAGCTGTCCGGTGCCGGTGACCCGAAGCGGTAGAGCGTCTCAAACTCGCTCGCGCCGCCCCCTCAAGGCCGGCGACTGCGGGGCCAGAAATAGGCCACGCCCCCACGACCGTCCGTCCAAGTATTGACCGTGCTCGCGCGCCCCGCGGCGCTTCATGCCCGCCGCAGGGGCAGCGCGGCAGCTCTAAAGGAAGAACCGATGACCGCTATCGATTGGCCGAATGACGCAGTGAGC
>JBEVJT010000297.1:0-4975 GCA_040510075.1 Xanthobacteraceae bacterium
GGCCTTCTGAATGATGACAGCATCATCGATGTCGGCAGTCGCCTCGGCTCTCGCTACCCCGACCTGCGCAGCGTGCTCGCCGCCGGTGCGCTGGGCGAGCTGGATAAAGCCCGGAAAGGTGCCCCGGCTTTCAACATAAAGGATGTGAGATTCCTTCCCGTCATTCCCCACCCGGAGAAGATCCTGTGCGTCGGCCTGAATTACGTGAGCCATCGCACGGAAACAAAGCGGCCCGAAACTGAGCACCCATCCATCTTCACGCGTTTCGCCGATACGCAGGTCGGGCACCAAGCCCCTGTGCTGCGCCCAAGCTTTTCAACTAGGTTCGATTACGAGGGGGAGCTTGCGCTCATCATCGGTCGGGGCGGGCGTCATATCGCCGAACAGGACGTCGATGCGCACATTGCCGGATACTCCTGTTACAATGATGTGAGCGTGCGCGACTGGCAGCGCCACACCGCGCAGTGGACGCCGGGCAAGAACTTTCCCAACACGGGGGCTTTCGGCCCAGCTCTGGTTACGCCCGACGAGATTCCGGATCTCGGCGCCTGCACCTTGACCACGCGGCTTAACGGCCACGTCATGCAGCAGGCCCCAATCTCGGACCTGATTTTCACAATTCCGGTCATTGTTTCCTATATCTCGAAGTTCACGCCCCTCTATCCAGGTGACGTGATTGCAACCGGCACGCCGGGCGGCGTGGGCGACCGGCGAGAGCCTCCGGTTTACATGAAGGACAGCGACATCGTCGAAGTCGAGATCGATCGCATCGGCTTGCTTCGGAACGTCGTTCAGACTGACAAGCAGGCGAGCGCTTGATCAGGTCACAACGCAACTCGGTTTCATCTCGTGCAGGGTAAAACATCATGACAATGGCCGAACACACGCAGAGCAAAGGCAGTCTGCGGATTGCCGTGGACATTGGCGGCACATTCACCGATTTGGCTGCCTTCGACGAAGCCAACGGCAAGTTGATGTTCGGAAAGGCGCTGTCCACGCACGGCGCGCTCGTCAATGGCATTCAGCACACTATGGACGGGGCAAAAGTTAAATCTGCAGATGCGTATTTGTTTCTGCACGGATCAACCATTGTCATCAATACGCTGCTCGAGCGCAATGGAGCGAACACTGCTTTGCTCATTACGGAGGGCTTCCGCGACATCTATGAAATCGGCCGCGTCAATCGCCCCGATGCGTACAACCTCTTCTTCTCGAAACATGCGCCGCTTGTAAAAAGGTCCTCCCGCTTCGAAGTCAGCGAGCGGCTTTTTGCGGATGGAAGGGTTTACAAGAAGCTCGACGATGACGCGGTGCGCGCCCTTGCCAGATCCTTGAAGGAGCGTGGCATCGAAGCGGTTGCGGTCCTGCTGCTTCATTCATATCGCAACCCGGCGCACGAGGTGCGAGTGAAGGAGTTGGTGAAGCAGGAGATGCCCGGTGCGTTCGTCTCGGCTTCGCACGAGCTTTCGCAGGAATACAGGGAGTTCGAGCGAGCCTCTACCGTTGTGGCTAACGCCTATGTGGGTCCGCGCGTAGCGGAGTATCTGGCGCAATTGGAGCAGCATCTCAAGAAACACGGTTTTGCCGGGGATTTGTTTGTCGTGCAGTCCACCGGCGGGCTCTTCCCTATTGAGCACGCCCGGCGAGATTGCGTCCGCATGCTGGAATCCGGCCCGGCCGCCGGCGTCATAGGAGCGCAGGCCATTTGTGGCCAGCTGGGCCTCGATCGTGCCATTGCCTTCGACATGGGGGGCACTACGGCAAAGGCCGGCGTGATCAGCGACAACAAGCCGCTCACCACCGGCAGTGCACTCATTGGCGGCTATGAGAAAGCACTGCCGATTCAAATCCCGATGATGGACATATTCGAAGTGGGCACCGGCGGCGGCAGCATCGCGCGTCTAGGCGAAGGCAAGTCGTTGCGCGTCGGTCCCCAGAGCGCAGGCTCGATTCCGGGACCTGTCTGTTACGGACGCGGAGGAACGGAACCGACTGTTACTGACGCCAATGTGCTGTTGGGAAGATTGGACCCGGACTACTTCCTCGGCGGTGAAATGAAGCTCGACCTCGCCGGCGCACGACGGGCGATGCAGGAAAAAGTGGCTGGGCCGCTTGGGCTCGACGTTACTGAAGCGGCGGACGGCATTTTGCGCATCGCGGTCACCACGATGTCTCACGCGGTCAAGGCGGTCACGACGGAACGCGGGCTCGATGCCGGCAGCTTCTTGATGGTGGTTTACGGCGGGGCGGGTCCGTTGCACGCTTCGGCTATCGCGCGGGAGATCGGCATCAAGGACGTCCTCATCCCATTCGCGCCCGGGTATTTCTCCGCGTACGGCATGCTATTCAGCGATCTCCGTTACGATTACGTGAGGTCCTGCTTCCGGAAGCTCGGGGACGTGTCGTTCGAAGAGATCGAGGGGCTCTATTCCTCGATGGAAGAAGAGGGCCGGTCTGCAATCGCAAGCTCGGCCATCCGGCCGGAGGCGATTGTCATAGAGCGCGCGGCCGATATGCGTTACGTCGGTCAAGAGCATGCCGTTACGGTAGAGCTGCCTGGGCAATTCTTTGCGGATAGAGATCGGGACGCGATCAAGCGCCGTTTCGATGAGGTGCATGCGGTGCGCTATGGCACCTCGGCCCCGAAGGAGCCCGCGGACCTCGTGAGTCTGCGCGCGACCGTGCTTGGAACAATGCGCAAGCCGCCCCGCCATACGGTCTATGAAGGACAAGCCGAACCGCCGATGGAAGCGGTGCGGACGAAAAAGGATGTTTTCTTTCGCGGCCACGGCTTTGTCCAGACGCCCGTTTTTAAACGAGATGCGTTGCGCAGCGGCAATCGCGTCAATGGGCCGGCACTAATCGAGGAGCATGCCTCAACAACGGTTGTTCAGCCGCGGGATGAGCTGACCGTCGACGGCTTCGGAAATCTGCAAATCCGCATCGGGAGTGAGCGCACATGAGCACGGCGACTGCAAAGGCCGTAGATCCGGTCATTGTTGAGATCATCCGCAACGGCCTTCTGGCGGTCACGGAGGAGATGAAGACCAATCTCACGCGAACTGCCTACAACCTGATCATTTACGAGGCGCTCGACTTCACCGTTGGCCTGTTTACAACCAATGGAGATACCGTTTCGATCGGGCTCGGCTTGCCGATGTTTATCCGGGGAATGTCGGAAACGGTGAAGGCCAAGATCAAGCACTATGGCCTCGCAGGGATCAAGCCGGGAGACATTCTGGTCACCAATGACGCCTACACGACCGGCAGTCATCTCAATCACTTCACTTTCACCATGCCAGTCTTCCACAAGGGCGAGCTGGTCGCGTTCACCTGCTGCATGGCTCATTGGCTCGACGTCGGTGGAACGTTGGGTCAGGTGACCACCGACATCTATTCCGAAGGCATCCAGATCCCGGTCGTAAAATATCGGCGGGAGGGTGTCGTAAACCAGGAGCTCGTCGACATTATCGCCATGAACGTCCGCCTCTCGGAACGCGCGATGGGCGATCTGCGGGCGCAGATTACCGCTGTCACGACGGGCGAACGCCGGTTCCTGGAGCTCGTGGAACGCTACGGCAAGGACGCGGTGCTGGGCTCGATTGCGCAGATCATGGATCATTCCGAAGCGGTCGCGCGCGCCAACACGCGTTCGATTCCCGACGGAATCTATGAGGCCGAGTCGTTCATGGACGACGACGGCTTCGAAATTGGCAAGAAGGTCCCCATCAGGGTACGCGCAGAGAAGCGCGGTGACGAGATGACCATCGATCTGTCCGAGGTCAGCCGGCAGGTGCGTGGCTTTTATAATTCCGGCGTAACGACCGGCATTGCGTGCGCGCAGGTGGCGTTCAAATGCCTGACCTCCGGGACTGATTATCCTGTCAACGACGGCAGTTTCCGCAACCTGAAGGTCATCATGCCGATGGGCAGGGTGATCAGCGCCGAGCGGCCCTATCCGATGCGCGTCTGGATGACCTACCCCATGACGGTCATCGATACGGTGTTCAAGGCGCTGGCTCCTGCCATCCCCGATCGCGCCATTGCCGGACATCACGCGGATCTCGTGTTTCCGAACATCCACGGCATTCACCCTGCGGACGGCAAATTGTTCATTGTCGGCATTGGCCCACTCGGAGGCGGTTGGGGCGCCAAGAAGGGCGAGGATGGTGTATCCGTTACTGTGTGCATCAACGATGGCGACACCCATAACAGTCCCTCGGAACAGCTCGAGGCCAAATATCCGGTCCTGGTCGAGCGTTACTCTATCCGAGAGGACAGCAGCGGCCCCGGAAAGACACGAGGTGGCCTGGGCGCTGAAATGGTGGTGCAGGCGCTCTCGCCATTTTCTCTCACGACGCGCATTGATCGCATGCACTGCAAGCCATGGGGACTGGAAGGAGGTGGAGAGGCGGCCGGCAACAGCATCGGCATCCGCCGCAACGGCCGGTGGGAAGTCGACCTCCCGAACGCCAAGATCTTCAACGTGCGTCTCAACCGCGGGGATGCCTACATGATGCAATCCGGGGGCGGAGGCGGGTTTGGCGATCCGACGGAGCGCGACCCACAGCTCGTTGCCGGGGATGTGCGCGAGGGCTATGTCAGCCGCGCCGTCGCGCAAAACGTCTATGGTGTGGTGCTGAGTGCCGATGGCGACGTCGATGTTCATGCCACCCAGTCACACCGAAAACGCGCGGCGCCGGCCCAGGTCGAGGAGGAGGCTTTCGAAGTTATTCCAGGCTAGGTCTTCTTTGCTTGGGATCCCCCCCGACATCGGTATGGTAGGTTGCCAAACGGTAGATGCCCGCTCCTGGCAGAAGTGCGATTTGCTAAACGTGCAGCATCGATGTCAGGTCACTGCAGTGAATGCAAGTGAAAAGGGGAGGGAGCCGGCGAAGCGTGGCGAAGGTGCCACACACCGTGCAGTTTGATCCCAAATTGATCAGTCGAAAGGCACATCACCAGATTCGAACGG
>JBEVJT010000298.1:0-3386 GCA_040510075.1 Xanthobacteraceae bacterium
ATGACGCGCGAGATGAGCCAGCGTTACGACTTCAAGGGCTCACAATCCCGCATCGAGCGGAAGGAGGCTGAGATCACCATCAACGCCGATGACGAGCTCAAGCTCAAGCAGATGCATGAGTTGCTGCAGGGGCATCTCGCTCGCCGCAAAATCGAGCCAGGCGTGCTCGACTATAAGACGGTGGAGAAGGCCGCAGGCCAGGCGGTGCGGCAAAAGGCGCTGATCCGCCAGGGCATCGATCGGGAACTGGCCAAGCGGATCGTCAAGGGGATCAAGGACGGAAAATATAAAGTCCAGGTCACGGTGCAGGGCGACGAACTCAGGGTTTCAGGCAAAAAGCGGGACGATCTGCAGACGGTGATCCAACACGTTAAGGGGCTTTCGGTGGAGCTACCGCTGCAGTATGTGAACTTCCGCGACTAGCGCTTTTTGAAGATGCGGGGGCGTGCCTTGTCGCCAAGCGTTCGGTTGAGCATCGGGTTGCTGTTGGTCGCGGCAATGCTGTCCGGCTGCGGGATGAGCCTCAGCAGCTTCGGCATCGGGAACGGTGGTGCGGGCACGAGCCTCGCCGAGGAGGAAGCCACCGGCAGCACGGGGGCGCCCGAAGCGACGAACGTTGCCGTCACCAAGGCGAGGCCACTGGACACGTATGTCGTGATGGGCGGCCGCATCAAGCGCTGCTGGTTCAACGCCACCGATCCGCTGCTGCCGAACCACGTCTATCGCGCCGATGTCAGCCCGAGCGGCAGCAAGGTCACCATCACCGTGCATCAGCGCGCCGACCTCGGCCGGGCGGGCCTCCTCACCTACATCATCGATTTCAAGCAGGCGGGCGCCGGGACCGTAATCACCACCGAGAATCGCAAGATGCCGCCCAATCTTGCCGCCAAGATGCAGTACGACATCAGCCGCTGGCAACGCGGCCAGTCTGATTGCAGCAAGACCATGCCAGCCACCGCCTCGGCCAAGGCGGCGAAACCAAAGGCGCAATGACTTTCGGTTGATGCGCTAACGAACGCGCCCCGCCATGCAGTCCCGGTAGGCAGCCCAATAAATCTTGTCCGCAGTGCGCTGCCGCGCATGAGCTCCTGATAAGGCCCCGACGCCCCCGCCAATGGCGGCGCCGGCAGCGGCACCGCCGGTTGCGGCTCCGATGCCAGCGCCAAGCAGGCCGCCGAAGAGCCCGCGTCGAGCCACCTGTCCTTGACGACTTGCACTCCTCGCATAGTCCCGGGCCCAGGCATCACAAGCTCTCGATGATGCAGCCTGAGAAGGCTCGTAATGCAACCCAGTGACGAGGAACGCGACAGCGACTGCTGCGCCCGTAATCATTCTGCGGTTCATATCTTGCTCCGGTTCTAGTGATGGCAGACGACCGCCGAACTCTCACAGGCATTGCGTATACAATGCGTGTGGACCGGGCCGATGACCTTGCCATGCAGGCTGCTCAAATTGCCTGCGATGTGGTGCTGCAGCCTCCTTTGCGATCTTTCGGTAGAAACTTGCGGGTTCCGAGCGTCGGCCGTGGCCCGCACGACGTAGCAGCTATCCGCCACTGCCGGCCGCAGAGCACCAAAAAATACGAAAACCACGCAGGGAACCAACAAAACGAAACGTAAGGCGTTCACGGCACCCTCCCTCATGGATTTACCACTCACCAAAGTTGGTCAGCTGACTTCTAAGATTTGCGCAATTGCCGAATTTTAGCGCCCCGCCGCCGCGCGTCTCCGGTCAACCTCGGCTTGAGACACCGCACCTGCCTGGATCAGCCCCCTGATGCAAGCGTGAGTGAGCTGATCTCCGTGTCGACGCATACAGTTTTCCAGACCCCGGGTCCCGAGTCCCCATTGGCTGCAGAACCGGCGATAATCCTCCGCGCACTTCCTCTTGCCGGCCTCGGCCGAGCCGGCGAAACACAGCGCGCCAGCAAAGACAACCAACACTGCTGCGGAATATTTCCTCATCAACTTTCTCCTGTTCTGATTGAATTGGGATGGGACTAGGCGGACCGCGTGAAGCCGACATTGTCGCCGATTACAGTGGCCGGTCCGATTGGAAGAGGTTCTGGATTTGCGATGTCGAGCTTGGAGAACTCGATCTTGCTCTTCCAAACTTTCCTCAGGAAATCCCTCGAACACCTGAATCGTGAGCTGTTCTCCGGGGCAACGGCGATAGCCGAAACCGAATGGGGCGGTCTCCTTGGTGAGCTCCTCGCCGATCATGGGAAGTGTCGGCCGCTCGCCGTCATACACGCTTACCAAGAAATGGGGGACGATGACGTTCTAGACATAGACAGGATGGAACTCGGCAAGGAACTGCTTGCGGAGGCGCGCGACCGCCGATTGTATGTCCGCCGGAGCGAGCGGTCGCTGGGGGGTGCTTTCAGCCAGGCATCGTCGAAATATTGAGCGTAGGCGGCGACGCTCCCGCCTACCAAAAATGTTCTGCGATCCATGCAGCACTCCATTTCTCGGGGTTTCGCGTCAGCGACGACCCAACGTGACAATTCTGGCTTCAATGTTCCAACAGTCTGAGTGTCGACCGAGCACGCTGCCGAGCTACTAGCAGGGCCGGCAAATGCATTTCTTTGCGGTTCCTGCTGGTGCCGGAGAATGGGTGCATGACCATTTGGTGCCTGCTGGGCAGCGGTGCGTACCGAACATGCACCCCACTTTTTGAACAGCCTGATGGCCTCTAATCGCGGTGAGTGAATCGGCGCCCGTCAAAGGTGTCGCCTCGGCTCTCCAGACCAGAAGTCCAGCAGCGGTCACGACGGTTGTCATGCACAGGACAAGCAGGAATTTGGTCATCGTTGTCTCCCTTTCTTGGCTTTCTCTCTGCGGTCAATCTTATTGAGTCGCGCCTGAACCCGAGGTCGGCGCGTCAAAAACACGTCAAGCGTTATGCGCGGACGCGGAAGGCCCAAATGATCAGCGCCACCCCCTCGATGAGGAGGAGGATGCCGAAGACGAGGGGGACCGCAAGCGTTGCCGCTGCCGGCGAGCTCAACAGCAGGATGCCGATGAGCAGGTTGAGGACGCCGAAGATAAACGATCCGATGCCACCTCCGGCAAAGCCGCCGATGATGCCGAAGATGCCCATGACGATGCCGAGCACGCCGAGATAAAGCACGAGCGTGGCAGGAAGGATGATGGCGGCGAACAGCGGA
Source organism: Xanthobacteraceae bacterium (assembly GCA_040510075.1). Taxonomy (GTDB): domain Bacteria; phylum Pseudomonadota; class Alphaproteobacteria; order Rhizobiales; family Xanthobacteraceae; genus VAZQ01. The sequence goes on from JBEVJT010000298.1 coordinate 3,170, forward strand.
TGATTGAGCACGAGAATACCGGCGACGATGCCGAGAAGGCCGATCAGCAGAGACCAGATCCACGGCACTGAGCGATCGACGAACATACGCACGAGCTCGAGCACGCCGACGAACAGCCAGTAGAAGCCGAGGAAGATGGTGATCGCCACCACAGTCGCGGCTGGATCAGTGAGCAACAAGAGGCCGATCAAGATCGCCGCGATCCCTTCGAGGAGAA
>JBEVJT010000299.1:0-3417 GCA_040510075.1 Xanthobacteraceae bacterium
GAGTCTTCAGGAGCTGTTCGCTCAGCTTGTCGATCTGGCTGCGCAGCAGCGTGCGCCCATCGCCGAGCTGGACGATGCCATGCTTGGCCTTGAACGCTTCGACGGCATTCTCGGCAGCATAGATCCGGTCACGCAGACCCGTAATCTGGCCTCCCAGGAGCTTGGAGGCGTCGGCGCTCGCCTGGGACTGTTCGCCGACCTCGTTCTTGAGATATTGATTGACGATGGCGTTGACGATGCGGGCGGCCTTTCTTGGGTCTTCCGACCGGAAACGCACGTCGATCACATAGGTCTGGCCTTGACGCTGTGTGCTCACCCGGCTGCGGAAATTCTCGAAAACTGAGCTCTCGGTCGGCGCTTTGGTTTCGCCGCGAAGAAGACCGAGCATGCCACCGATCAGACTGGGACCCGAAAATTCCGGATCGTGTGCAAGCTTCTCGGCTGCAAAGACGGCGTGCAGCAATTCGCTGGAGCGCAGGACTTCGACCTGGCTTGTAATCGCGGCATTGTCGGAACCGATGCCGGCGAGAACGTCCTGTGCTTCGCTGATACGTGCTTGCCGCGGATCGAGAAGGATACTCGATTGCGCGGTATAACTCGGCGGCGTGACGGCGATATAGACTGCGGTCAGGCTCACGCTCAGGATCAAGCTCGCTGCGACGACGCGCCAGCGCGCGCATACCGTATCGAAGGCGTCGCGCAGACTCGACTGCGTTTTCGTTTCGGCCGGAAGCGTATCGAAATGATGGACGTTCATGGCTTCACACGCGCCCGTAACTCGGAGCAGGATCGCGCCTTTGCGTAAAATTGCGCGCTTTACCAAGCATTAGTGATGCGAGCCGCCGCTGTCATTGGAAGGGGTTGGTTAAGGTTAAGCGGAAAGGGGTTGCGCGTGTGTTCCCGTGCCGGGCCGGTGCAGTCGGTACATCACTGTGCCGGCGCGGCGCGCCGGTTTGTGTCCGTGCTGTGGCAGGGCCGGATGCGGAACGCGCTACGACACGACAACGGGCGCAGGCTGCCAGGCGGCGATGGCGGATAAGTCTGCCTCGATCTGCCAGCGACTGACACGTCCCGCCTGATGCACGGCGCTGTCCAGGTGTGTCAGAAACTCGGGACGCGGGATGCAGCGAAAGCCCATGTCGCGCAGGGTGGGCGTCTCCCATTTGCCGTCCGAAAAGGCAAAACCCCATTTGTCGAGATGCCAGGTCAGCGCCGCCATCGCGATCTTGGAGGTGTGCGACTCGCGGGAAAATTGGGATTCGCCGAAGAAGGCTCCGCCGATTCCAAGCCCGAAGCTTCCGCCTGCGAGTTCGCCGTCGCTGTTCCAGACCTCGATCGAATGCGCGTAGCCTGCGTCGAACAATTCGGCATAGAGGCGCATGATGCGTGGCGTGATCCAGGTGACGTGCCAGCGACCGGGCCGCGGCGCCGCGCACATCTTGATGACGGATTCAAAGTCGCGGTCGAAGGTGACCCGATATTTGCCCTGCTTCATGAAGCGGCGCACGTTCTTGGCGATATGGAAATCGGGATAGAACAGCACCGAGCGTTGCGGCAGCGACATCCACTTCAGCGGCCCGTAATGCGCGAAGGTAAACAGGCCGCGCTTGTATCCGTCGATAATCGCGGATGCGGACGGCTCGCGGACTATGCCGCACAGTCCGAAGTCGTTGAGCTGCCGGTTCGGATCGGGGAACGTGACGGACGGCGCGATCCACTCGCTGACATGCATCTTCGCGAGCGCCGGCAGATCTCCGATGCGCTTGGGATGCAGCGCCCAGACCGTGCCGAGGCCAATGCGCTCGATGCGGTGGGCCAGGGATTCGTTGAACAGCATGTCGCGCTTCTCCGCGCCTGCGGTCGCGGAGTTGAGCGAGGGCTGAAAGGTTTGATCAGGGTAATGTCGCATTCTGCGGCACGGGCTGACGCGGGCGCATGACGGATCACGCCAGACGCGGGTGAATATTCGGGAGGCTCCGGACAGGCGCACAACCCCGGCGGACGCTACAGAGTGAGGCTGTACAAGGTGATACCATTGTGCGGCGCGAGCGCGGCCGTGAAGCCGAAACGCCATGCATGCTTAATCGGGGAATAACGCGGACCCGGTTTTGTTTTATGATGCGCGATGCCGGATTAGCGGCCAGCAGGGGCTTCCTTCGGAAAGGCCGGCCGCTATGATGGACGCGCGGTCCATCAGCATCCGATTGTTGCAGCTTCAACCTTCGGTGCTGCTGCGGCGGCGGTGAAACAGGCGCGATCGGTGCCATGCAAGGCGACACCATAGTTGAGTCTGCGCGGCGCGAGACCCCGACCCGAGACATGATCAAGGTCGCAGGCGGGACATTCCGCATGGGCTCGGAACGGCATTATCCGGAAGAGGCGCCGGTGCATCGCGTCAGCGTCGGCGATTTCTGGATCGACCGGACGCCGGTGACTAACCGTCAGTTCAAGGACTTCGTCAGGGCGACCGGCCACGTCACCTTCGCGGAAATTCCGCCCGATCCGAAAGACTATCCCAACGCGCTCCCGCACATGCTCTACGCCGGCTCGCTGGTGTTCACGCCGCCGTCCCATGCAGTGAATCTGCGCGACTGGAGCCAGTGGTGGCAATTCATGAAGAGCGCGGACTGGCGCCATCCCTATGGTCCGAAGAGCAACATCAACGGGCTCGACAATCATCCCGTGGTGCATGTCGCCTATTCGGACGCGCTCGCTTTTGCGCGCTGGGCAGGAAAAGATCTGCCAACGGAGGCCGAGTGGGAATATGCCGCCCGTGGCGGGCTCGAGGGCGCCGAATTTGCGTGGGGCGGCGAATTCACGCCGGGCGGCGAACATCGCGCCAATACCTGGCAGGGCGATTTCCCGCATCAGAACCTGAGCAGCGACGGCTTCGCGCGCACCTCGCCGGTCACGGCCTTTCCGCCGAATGGCTACGGCATCCACGACATGATCGGCAATACGTGGGAATGGACAAGTGACTGGTATGTGGCCAAGCACGAGGCGGATGTCGCAAAGGCTTGCTGTATCCCGGAAAATCCGCGCGGACCGCGGGAAGATGAGAGCTACGATCCCTGTCAACCTGAGGTCAAAATACCGCGCAAGGTGCTGAAGGGCGGCTCGCATTTGTGCGCGCCCAACTATTGTCGTCGCTATCGTCCGGCCGCGCGTCATGCCGAGCCGATCGATACGTCAACAAGCCATGTCGGTTTTCGGTGCGTGGTGCGAGAACACCGCTGACCGTCAGTTATTTCATTGCGCGGACCCTCAATCTATGTGCTCGTTTAAATGATGGCGGATTTGCGTGCACTGCACCTAAGACTAAATTTTGAGGGGCAGGGTCCCAAAATATGCATTAGGCTTCCCACATGGGTTGCACGATCAATGCAATACTTTCGCCTGTTAGCGCGTTCAATCTGT
>JBEVJT010000300.1:0-20221 GCA_040510075.1 Xanthobacteraceae bacterium
CCGTTGAGGCATAGAACTCCAGAATTTGTGGAATGCGAAATCGTTGCTTGAACGCGCGCCAGACCTCGGGGCGCAAGCCGTTGCCGCAGGCGATGCGCAATTGGTGAGCCCGCTCGTTCTCATGAGGTTCCGCATTGACGAGATAGCGGCACAGCTCACCAATGTACTGAAAACAGGTGCAGTTCCAGCGCAGCACGTCGTTCCAGAACTGCCGGACGGAAAAGTTTTCCCGGATCACCACGCAACCGCCGCGCACGAGCAGCGCCCCAACTGCCGCCAATCCCCCGGCAGTGTGGTAGAGCGGCAGGCAATCGTACATCCGGTCGCCCGGCTTGATATTCATCACTCCGGCGAAAGCGTGCGCTATCAGCATGACGCGATAATGATTGAGGTTCGCCGCCTTAGGCAGGCCGGTAGTGCCGGACGTATAGATAAAGAGCGCGCGGTCTTCGATGCTCAGCGCGGGTAAATCGGACGGTGCAAGCTCCTCATCGCCGCATGCGTCCACCAGATCGTCGATGCGCTGGAAATTCGCGCTGCTTGCTCCGTGTACCCAGATGGTCGGGGTTGCGTAAATTTCCTCCCCGGCGGCTACGAGTGATTCAAGCAGATCGGCCGCAACGATGATGTGCTTCGAGTTCACAATGTTGATGCAGTGCGCGAGCGCAACGCCGGTCAGCTTCGTATTGAGGAGCGCCACCACGCCTCCCACCCGCGTAATACCGATCCATAGCGCTATGTATTCCGGATGCCCTCCCATCAGAACGCAGAGCGTGTCGCCTTTGCGAATTCCCTGCTGCAGAGCCCAGCGCGCGTAACGATTTGCGCGTGCGTTGAGCTCTGCATAGGTAAAGCACTCGCGCGGTGAGATCAGCGCCGGCCTCGCACCGAATTTGGCAGCAGCCTCCGCGATCACGTGCGGAAAGATGCGCTGAGGATTTTTTGCGATCGGCCTCGTCACCTTCAGCGTGCGTATGACGCCCCTCAGGTAGACGGCGTCCGCGACAAGCCGATTGATGAATCCCATGGGAATTCTCGTCGCTTGCTGGCGCGACTCAGATTGGCGCCAGCGCGCTCAGAATTGGCGAGGCAATACGTGCTGGCAAGGGCCGTAAGATTTGCAGATGTGGGCGGCCGCGCAGAGCGCCGCGGTGCCCTCAGCGGATCTCTGAGGTTTTTTCCGTCGCCGGCGGAGCAAGCGGGGTGGGCTTGGACGCGGGCTTTTTGTGTTTCGGCTTGCTCGGCGGAGTATCTCCGCCTGGCGCGGTCGAGCTGGCAGCTGCCGGTATTACTTTGGGTCCGTCTTTTACCTGTTTTGCGTCCTTCGCGGCATCCTTGGCTGTTTCTTTCGATGCATCCTTGCCCGCAGCTTTGATTTGTTTCTTCTTCGGTTGCCGCGGTTCGGCTGAAAGCGCGCCGGGAAGGGGCGGACGCGTCCCCGTATAGACAACCACCGGCTCGCCTGCGTTGCCTTCATTCAGCAGCGCCCCTTTGACTTTGGGCGGCCGCAGGCTTGATAGGAAGACGGCGTATGGCGAGTTTGGATCATTGTTCGTCGCCATGACCTCATCTTCGTCCTCGGTGGCGGGGCGTTTGCGATGGCTCCCGCACATGTCGTCACGAAGATTGGGAGGTGCAGCATTGACCGGCTGCAGCATGTCGACCGTACCCAACGGGGGCATGAGCCAGCTCAGCCCGCCGCCGCTGTTGAAGCCGCGCTCGAGGAGTTGCGCTGCCTTCAACGCCCGCGCGGCGGAGGAGGGAGCGCCAAGCACGACGGCGATCAATCGCCTGCCGTCGCGCGTCGCGGAAGCGACCAGATTGAAACCTGAAGCGCAGATGAAGCCAGTCTTCATTCCGTCTGCGCCCGGATAGCGGCCGATGAGCGTATTGTAGTTCCTCTGCACCTTGTTTCCGAGCCGGATGCCAGGCAGATGCCAGTAGTAATCGTATTCGGGGAATTCTCTAATCAGCGCGCGCGCGAGAAGGGCCAGATCTCGTGCCGAGGAAATCTGGTCGTCGGCAGGTAGTCCGTTTGGATTGACGAAGCTCGATTGCAGCATACCCAAGCGCCGCGCGTGCTGGTTCATCTGATCGGCGAAGTTCTCAATCGATCCGGCAACCCCCTCCGCGAGCACCACCGCGATGTCATTGGCGGATTTCACCATCAGCATTTTCAGCGCGTTATCGACCGTAACCTGCGTACCGACTCCGAAGCCCATCTTCACCGGAGCCTGCGCCGCTGCATTCGGGGAGACGGTGAGCGGCTGGTCCAAGGTGAGCCGCCCTTCCTTCACGGCACGCAAGGTCGCATAGGCGGTCATGAGTTTCGTGACCGAAGCGGGATACCACGGCTGTCCTGCGTTCTGCGCAAACAACACCTTGCCGCTGTCGGCTTCGATTACCAGCAGCGCTTCAGACAAGCCCGGCCGCGACGTGAGTGCCATTGCGGAGCATGCAACCGCCACCCACATCAAAGCTCGCGCGGGAAGAGAGGAATTCTGCACGGTGCTCCGTAATTCGCCAGACCCGGAAACAGGCGAGAAGACTCTGTAAGCCGAGTGTGAATGAAAGGCAAAAGCGGAAAGCCAGCCGACAATCCGCCAGTGCCGCGGGCGCCTGTTAATGTTAAGAGAAAGCGTCTAAATTTCGACCGCTCGCGAGAATGTGGCGTTTCGATCACAACGACTTGAAACCACGTCGGGCGCCTGAAGCAAATAATACGGACAGGAGTGAGCCGTGACTGCTTGCATCGTGGGATGGGCACATACCCCCTTCGGCCGTCTTGAAGGGGAGACGGTCGAAAGCCTGATTGTGCGAGTGACGGAACAGGCCCTCGCCGATGCGGGCATTCCAGCGCGCGACGTGGACGAGATTGTGCTCGGCCATTTCAACGCCGGGTTCTCGGCGCAGGATTTCACCGCTGCCCTGGTCCTGCAGGCCAATCCCGATCTGCGCTTTAAGCGGGCTACGCGAGTCGAGAATGCCTGTGCGACAGGCTCGGCTGCCGTGCATTACGGGCTCAAGGCAATCGCAGCGAACACGGCGCGCGTCGTGCTGGTGGTCGGCGTTGAGCAAATGACCACGACACCCGCAGCTGAAATCGGCCGCAACCTGCTCAAGGCTTCCTATGTGCGCGAGGAGGCGGATATCGAAGGCGGGTTCGCCGGAATATTCGGCAAGATCGCAGCGCTCTATTTCCAGCGCTGGGGCGACCAGTCAGACGCGCTTGCGCGTATTGCAGCGAAGAACCATCGCAATGGTGTTGCCAACCCATTCGCGCAGTTTCGCAAGGATCTCGGCTACGACTTCTGCCGCAGTGAAAGCGAGAAGAATCCGCGCGTGGCAGGCCCCCTGAAACGGACCGACTGCTCGCTTGTGTCGGACGGCGCTGCCGCGCTCGTACTCGCGGACGTGACGACGGCGCTGCAGCTTCGCAAAGCCGTGGCGTTCCGTGCCGCGGAGCATGTGCAGGATTACCTGCCCATGTCGAAGCGCGACGTGCTCAACCTCGAAGGCTGCGCGGACGCCTGGAAGCGCGCGCTGGCCAATGCCGGCGTGAACCTCGCCGATCTGTCATTTGTGGAGACGCATGACTGTTTTACCATTGCCGAGCTGATGGAATACGAGGCCATGGGGCTAGTGCGACAAGGCGAGGGGGCACGCGCCATTGCGGAGGGCATCACCGATAAGGATGGGCGCTTGCCGGTCAATCCTTCGGGCGGGCTCAAGGCAAAAGGTCACCCTATCGGAGCGACGGGGGTGTCCATGCACGCGCTCACGGCCATGCAGCTGACCGCAACGGCGGGCGACATGCAGATCAAAAACGCCAAGCTAGGCGGTATCTTCAATATGGGCGGCGCGGGAGTCGCGAACTACGTCAGTATCCTCGAACGCATCAAATAAACGGACGTAGGGCGGAAGCAGGGAGCGTATCTTTCGAAATCGATCTGCTGCTCCAGGTTTTTTTGAAGCATGATCTTTTGCGAAAACCGGTTCCCACTTTTCGGAATCATTTTCTGACGTAACGATCCGCAACCTTCGCCAGCGGAAGAGCCGCAAAAACGAGCAGCGCCGGCTCAACCGGAAGGCGGTATTTGGGGCCGGCCACGGGTCCGCTCAGGAAAAGAAAATAGCCAACAAGGCCGAGCGCGAGAGCTGCTGCCCAGGGTTGGCTGCGCGCGAGCATGACCAGCCCGATCGCCTGGAGCAGGATAAGCGGCAGCATGGCGAGCAAGCCGGCCGCGACGAGCAGCTGATAAAGCCCCGGATCATTGAAGAAATAATCCTTCGCTCTTTCCCAGAGACTTGCTCCCGGCGTGGCGTAGTAATGCGGCTTGGGCAAAGCGCGCACGCGCGGATCTGATAGGACTGCGGGTGCAGCGAGGTTGACAACCATGCCTTCGACCCAGCTCTCGATGAAGGCCGAGAGTGGCAGGCGCGCAAGCGCCTCACGCGCGACTTCTGCCTTCACTGCCGATTGCGCAAACGGATTGGCCTGCTCGCTTGTGGGACGCTGCGCCAGCCGTTCCCGATAGAGCGTTTGCATGCGATCCACGGTTTCCTGGTACGGCGTGCCATCTGCGCGTTGTTGCACGAGGGGAACGATCCAGAAGGCAAGATGGTCTCCGGTCTGTGAACTGAGGCTGACTGTGTGGTAGATGGCCAAATTGCGCCACAACACCGGAACGACCGGTGCCGCTGCGCTGAGTGCAAATAGGCCTGCAGCAAGACAAGCCCGTCCAAGACGGCGAGTTTTGCTCAACGTCACCAGAAAAATCAGCAGGATGGCTGCAACCAGCAGCAATGCGATCGATGAGCGCGTGATGAGTGCAAGCCCGCCAGCAAACCCCGCGAGCATCGCTCCCCATTTTTTCGGAGCGAAAAAAAATCTGGCGGTGAAGAAGAGGCCGACGGCGAGCAAAAAAAGAAAAACGGTATCGGTAAGAATTTGGCTGCTCAATACGACGAGCGTCGTCGAGAAAGCCGCCAGGATTCCGGCAAACAGGCCGACCCAGGGAGAAATGAAAAGGCCGAGCGCGCCAATGAGCGCGCATGTTCCCGCGTCGATTGCCGCCTGCACCAGCGCGACTGCGCGCGGAGCGTTGCCGAAAACACTCTGCATGCCGGCGAGCAGCATCGGATAGAGCGGCATGCGATCGGTGAGCGCGCATAATGTCGGCCAGAAGCTGTCGCCGTGAGACAGCGCGGTCCCCAGTGCCCAGTAGGTCAAGGTGTCGGATTCGGCAAAAAATCCGGCGGGGCTATCGAGCAGCGCTACGTTGATCAGGCGGACCGCCAGGGCAACGACGAATACCACCACTAACGGACGACTGGCCGCGCTTTCCCAGGGGCTCCTCTTCAATGCCTCGATACGCATGGACAAATCCGGCCGCGCGCCACGCCCGTCAGGCATAGGAGCTTTGCGCAATCAAGTTTCAGCCAGTTCGCCACTCAAACGTGGCGCGCCGTGCGCGGGTATGTCGGTAGCGACAAACTGACTGCGGGCAAGCTCTGCAAAATGGCCACCCTGCCGGATGAGCTCATCAAAACCACCGCTCTCGATGATGCGACCGTTTTCGAACACCAGAATGCGGTCCGCGTTCCGAACCGTGGCGAGCCTGTGCGCAATGACGAACGTGGTTCGCCCTTTCATGACTTCGGACAACGCGGCATGCACGCGCGCTTCCGTGATCGTATCGAGTGCGCTTGTCGCCTCATCAAGGATCAGTATGGGAGGATCCTTGAGCAGCGCGCGTGCAATCGACAGGCGCTGGCGCTCACCGCCTGAGAACAAGCGGCCGCGCTCGCCCGCGAGCGTTTCAAATCCGTGTTCTTGCCGCTCGATGACATCGAGAACCTGCGCTCGCTCACACGCCGTCCGCAGCTCCGCATCGGTTGCGTCGGGCTTGCCGACGCGCAGATTGTCGGCGATGGAGCGGTTGAACAGCAGGACTTCCTGAAACACCACGCCGATGTTGCGTCGCAGCCCGGCAAGGGTAAGCCCGCGAATATCCATGCCGTCGATCTTGATGACGCCCGATTGCGGGTCGAACACGCGATGCAGAAGAGCGAGTGCGGTCGATTTGCCGGCCCCCGTCGCTCCCACCAGAGCGACGGTCTCGCCGGGCAAGGCAGTGAACGTCAGATCGGCAGCGGCGGTGCGCTTGCCGTCGTAGGAAAACGAGACATCGCAGAATTCCACGAGACCGCGCACGCGCCCCGGATCGACGGCGCCAGGCCGGTCGCGCACGGCCGCCTCGGTGTCGAGCACGTCGAAGAATTCCTGGAGCTTCGGCGCTTCCATGACCATGCTGTTGGAAAAATTCACCACGTGCTCAAGCCGCGTGATCAGCAAGCCTGCGAAACTCATGAACATGACGATCTCGCCGACCGTGGTGCGGCCAATGACGTAGAACCAGACGCCGAGAACGAGGATGGAGAGCATTGTGAGCGTCGTCGAGGCGCGGGTGATCACGCTCGCCAAGGCCCACCAGGAAAGTGCAGGGAATTGGGCGCTGAGCACTTCCTCGCTCATCTTCTTCATGCCCGAGACTTCCATCTCGATGCGCGTGAAGCTCTGCACGAGGGCGATATTGCCCAGTGTGTCGGTAGTCCGCTCGGCCACCTGGGTGTGGTAGCGCTCCACCCTGCTCTGCATCTGCTCGGTTTTGCGCACGATCAGCGCGATCAGCGCAGCAAAGGACAAGCAGAGCGCGATGAGTAGGATGCCGTAGCGCCAGTTTATGAAGAGCGTGAGGGGTAACAGCACGATGAGGGATACGAAGCTTGCGAAATGGTCGCGAAAGAACGCGAGCCATAACGCCCATAGCGTGTTCGCGCCGGTGAGCATCACTTTAAGCAGGCGCCCGGAATGCGCGCCGGTGTGATAGCTCAAGGGAAGCTGCAGGACGTGTTCGAAGAACATGGTTCGCACCACCTGATATTGGCGATGTGCCAGACGGTCGGCGTTCAGTGCGACCAGTGTGCTGCAGACGATTATAAACAGCCCAAACCCCACCCAGGCTCCGACCAGCACCAGCAAAGGCCTCCAGGACAGCTGGTCCACGCGCCCTTGCACATTGGCGAGCGTATCAACGATGCGTCCGAACAGGATCGGCTCGAGAAACATGGCGGAAGCAATTGCCAGATTGGCAACCGCCAAGATCCAGGCGAGACGGGCCTCGCGGCCAAGCAGCTCGATCACGCGCAAATAGATGTGGATGAGTTTCATGGCTCCGCTGCGCATGGGTATGCTCGGAATGTTCAGCTCACCTACCGCTCGCTCGGTGGCGGCAGAAATTGCCGGCGGTGCGGATCCGGTGTGCTCATCTGGGAAGGGGCGAAGTCAAGCATCATGAAATTGGATCAGCAAAAAACATGTGGCTGCAAAGCGCAAGGGAAGATCACATTTTGACGCGCGGAGAGCCGCGCTGTCCAAAATGAGGCTACCATGCCTATGTTTGAGTGCAGCAAATTCATGCAGGCGGCGCATGGCCGACTCCAGCTTCGCAATCTCGAACGAGCTCAATCCTGCGGCTGACGCGCTGCGGGGGCCGGCCTTTAGCGCACCCTATGCGCCGGCCGACGAGAGCATCGCGGCCGAGCTGCTCACGGGTGCGCGGCGGCCGCCGGAAAAGGAGCGCTGGATCGACGACTTTGCGAGGACCCTCATTGAGGGCATCCGCGCAAGGACCGGCGGGCTGGGCGGCATAGAGGACCTTCTCCACGCCTATTCCTTGTCCACCAAGGAGGGGCTCGCGCTGATGGTACTCGCCGAATCGCTGTTGCGCGTGCCCGATGCCGCAACCGCCGACCTCCTGATTGAGGACAAGCTTGCCGAGGGCCGCTGGTCCGCCCACGATGTGCGGTCAAACGCCTTTCTTGTATCTGCCTCCGCCTGGACGCTGGGCGTGACGGCCCGCATCATTCATCCGGGGGAGACGCCCGAGACTATTCTCGAGAGCCTGCTCAAGCGACTGGGCATGCCGGCGGTCCGCGCCGCCACTCGGCAAGCCATGCGGCTTCTCGGCTCCCATTTCGTCATGGGCCAGACCATAGAGGAAGCGCTGCGTCGGGCCGGCGCGCATGGCGAGCTGCGCTACTCCTTCGACATGCTCGGCGAGGGCGCCCGGACGGCCGACGATGCCGAACGCTATTTCGCGGCCTATGCGCAGGCCATCGCCGCCATCGGTGCGCGCGCAGCAGCGCGAGCACTACCGAACTGGCCCGGCATTTCGGTCAAGCTTTCGGCGCTGGACCCTCGATTTGAGGCCATATCGCGTGAACGCGTTTTGCGTGAGCTGAGCCCCAAGCTCATTGACCTTGCGCGGATCGCGCGTGAAAGCGACCTGAATCTGACGATTGATGCGGAGGAGGCAGACTGCCTCGAACTCACGCTCGATCTGTTTGGCGCCGTGATCAGTGATCCGACGCTGCGCGGCTGGGACGGCTTCGGGATTGCGGTGCAGGCATATCAGAAGCGCTCGCCCGCCGTAATCGACTGGCTCGCGGAGACTGCGACGGCGTTCAACCGCCGCATCATGGTACGCCTCGTCAAGGGCGCCTACTGGGACACGGAGATCAAGCGCGCGCAGGAGCGTGGTTTGGCCGACTACCCGGTGTTCACGCGCAAGGCCATGACCGATCTTTGTTTCGCTCATTGCACGCGCAAGCTGCTCGCCTGTCGGCCGCGCATCTATCCGCAGTTCGCCACGCATAACGCGCTGACGGTGGCGAGCGTGATTGCGGACGCCGGCGGCGTCGAGGGCTACGAGTTTCAGCGCCTGCACGGCATGGGTGAGGTGCTCTATGAGCTCTTGCTGGAGAGGGAAGGCGAAGTCGGCGTTCGGGTTTATGCGCCGGTGGGCAGTCATCGCGATCTTTTGGCGTATCTTGTCCGGCGCCTCCTCGAGAACGGCGCGAACTCCTCCTTCGTTTCGGTCGCTGCGGATCGTTCCGTCCCTGTCGAGACAGTTCTCGCGCGACCGGAGCGCCATATCGGCGATGTCTCGCACGCGCGCCATCCGCATATTCCGTTGCCGCGCGATCTCTACGCGCCCGAGCGCCGCAATTCTGCAGGCGTCGAGTTCGGAGATCGCGCGGGCCTTTCGGCCTTACTTTCCGAAATTCGCCAGGCGCAAGAACCCGCTGAGGCTGCCCCTCTCTTGAATGGCGCGTTGCGAGCGGGTGTGGTGCGCTTGATCGCATCGCCTATTGACGGTGGTGCAGTGGGTCGCGTCACCGAGGCCACGGAGGAAATCGCGGCCGAGGCAATGGAGCTCGCTCGATCAGGTTTTCGGAGCTGGGACAGAACCTCGGTCGAAATACGCGCGGCAGCCCTCGACCGTGCAAGCAATGTCTTTGAGGCAAGCCGCGGCCGGCTCATTGCGTTGCTGCAGACGGAGGGCGGCAAGACCCTCGATGACGCGGTGGCGGAAATCCGCGAGGCGGTGGACTTGTGCCGCTATTACGCGGCGCAGGCCAGGCACAAGCTCGTCCCGGAGGCACTGCCCGGGCCAACCGGAGAATCGAACGAGCTCCGCTATCGGGGACGCGGCGTCTTTGTCTGCATCAGTCCTTGGAATTTTCCGCTGGCGATTTTTCTCGGGCAGGTCTGCGCTTCATTGGTGGCGGGCAATACCGTAGTTGCAAAACCCGCCGAGCAGACGCCGTTGATCGCAAGTGAGGCGGTGCGCATCCTGGTTGAAGCAGGCATTCCGCCAACGGCGCTTCATCTCGTTCCGGGTGACGGCAAGCTCGGCGCGGCGCTTGTAGCGCATCCCGGCGTCGCGGGCGTAGCCTTCACCGGCTCGACCGAGGTCGGCCGCTCGATCAGCCGCTGTCTTGCGGCGAAGGACGGAGCGATCGTGCCCTTGATCGCCGAGACCGGCGGAATCAATCCCATGATCGTTGACGCGACGGCCCTGCCTGAGCAGGTCACCGATGACGTTATCACGTCTGCGTTTCGATCGGCGGGCCAGCGCTGCTCCGCGTTGCGACTTCTCTGCGTGCAGGAAGACGTCGCCGAACCAATTCTCGCGATGATTGCCGGTGCTGCGCGCGAACTCGTCCTGGGCGATCCGCGCGAGCCCGCTACCCATGTGGGCCCCGTAATCGACACCGCAGCCAAGGAGAAGCTCGATCGCTGGATCGACTCCATGCAGGCGGAAGGGCGCGTGCATTTCCGGTGGGACCGGTTCAAGCCGCTTCCTCGCGCTGGTCAGTTTGTGCCTCCCGCGATCGTGATGCTCGACCGCGCGGGCGCGCTCAGGGAAGAAGTATTCGGCCCCATTCTGCATGTCGTTCGCTGGCCGGCCGATGGACTCGACGAGATGCTCGAGCAAATCGTCAATAACGGCTTTGGCCTCACGCTCGGAATTCATTCGCGCATTGATTCCGTGGCCGACCACATCGTGGCGCGGCTCTCGAATGGCAACGTTTATGTCAACCGCAACATGATCGGAGCCGTCGTGGGCACGCAGCCTTTCGGAGGCAGCGGGCTTTCCGGCACCGGTCCGAAGGCAGGCGGCCCCAATTATCTGAGACGATTCACCAATGAGCAGGTGGTCGCGATCAATACGGCGGCAGCCGGCGGCAATGCCTCGCTTCTCGCCGCAGGCGAGGAATGATTTTCAGATCACAGCCGGCTTGGCGTATGGTACGCCCATGAGTGATTCGCTCATGCGGCTCTACCGCGCCGTGCAGGCGGCGCGGGATGCCGATCCCGCCGCCTCGCGCACCGCTCGCCTTTTGCAGGCGGGACGCGGCAAGGTTTCGAAGAAGCTGGCCGAGGAGGCCGTGGAAGTGGTGATCGACGCTGTGCATGGCGACAGCGATGCGGTCATACGCGAAAGCGCCGATCTCTTGTATCATCTGGTGGTATTGTGGACTGTCTCGGACATTCATCCCGACGAAGTGTGGAAGGAGATGGAGAGGCGCGAGCGGCTCTTTGGAATTGCCGAGAAGCTTCCCAAGGTTGAACTTGTCCCAGCGGTACGGCGGAAGGTGGTCGCCCTCGAGCGCAGACGCCAGCGCAAAGGCCGCTGAGCACGTCGGCATGCTGCGCCGCCTGTACGACTGGTGCATAGCCGCCGCCGACAAGCCGCATGCAACCTGGTTGCTGGGGCTGATTTCATTCGTCGAAAGCTCGTTCTTTCCCATTCCGCCCGATGCCATGCTCATACCGATGGCGCTCGCGCGCCCGGATCGGGCCTGGTTCTTTGCAACGGTATGCACCGTTACGTCAGTTGCCGGCGGCATATTGGGATATGCCATCGGCGCGCTTCTTTATGATTCCGTCGGTCTATGGCTGATCAGCCTCTACGGTCTCGGCGGCAAGGCTGAAGCGTTTCGTCAGGCATATGCCTATTGGGGGACGTGGATCATTCTGATCAAAGGACTGACGCCTATTCCGTATAAGCTCGTCACCATTGTTTCGGGATTTGCCGGCTACAATTTCCTCGCTTTCGTGCTGCTCTCGTTCATTGCGCGCGGCATGCGATTCTACGCGGTTGCGTTTCTGCTCAATCGCTATGGCGCACGGGCGCGCGTGATCATCGAGGAGCGGCTGGAATTCTGGGCGACCCTGGCGCTCATCCTGCTCGTGGTCGGCATCGTTGCCGCACTCTATTTTTTCTAGAGCAGGGTGCCGATTCGTCGAATCGCCGTCCTCTCTAGCTTATTGGTTGAGCAGGGTCTTTTCCGAAGACCGGTACCCACTTTTGATCATGCTCCACGGTTCCCGCGTTCCTCAATTTTGCCACCTGCGGCACCCATTTTGCCGGTAATCCGATGAGCATGAACAAAGCTGTGACACCTCGGCGGCATCGGCGCGCAGGCTTGGCGTCTCGCATCGCGTTGAGCGGATGCTTGCTGCTGAGCGCCCTTTGCGCGCGCGCGGAAGAAACCAAACCTTCCACCGCTGCTGCCCCGGCGCCGCAATCGACCTCGCAGTCCGGATTCATCGCCGCGGTTGGAACATGGCTGCAGGACGGCGCAACGCGATTGAAATCCGGCATGCAAGAAGCGCAGCAGCGCTTCGAACGGTTTGGAAAAGAAGCGCAGGAAACCACAAAAGGTGTTACCGAAACGGTGGTTGCACTGCCGAACGCGCGCATGCTTACCGGACAGGAGCGCTGCGTTGCTGCCCCGAATGGCGCGCCCGATTGCCTAGCCGCGGCCGCCTCCCTTTGCCGCGGCAAGGGATTTCAAACCGGCAAGATCGTCGATACCAAGACTGAGCAGAAATGCTCGGGCCGCTTCCTGCTCGAGGGGCGCTCGCCAAACAGTTCCGATTGCGCGACCGAAATTTTCGTCACCAAGGCAGTTTGCCAGTAGCGGCGCAATCAGCGGCGCCCACCTTGAATCGGAGCCTACAGCTGTTAATCGATCAGACTTGCCGCCGGGGCAGTTTCCCGCAGACGCGGTCCGCTGCACTCCGCTCCAAAAGGGAGGCGCCGTTTGAGTCTCGAAACCATGTTACTCCAGCGCGAAACCGCTGGCCGCCCGGTGACGGTCGGTCTGATCGGAGCTGGCAAGTTCGGAACCATGTTCCTTGCACAGGCGCGGCTCACGCGCGGTCTGCATGTGGTCGCGGTCGCCGATCTCGACGTCGGACGTGCAAAAAATCAGTTGCGCACGGCGGGCTGGCCCGAACAAGCGATATTGGCAAAATCGATCTCTGATGCCTACGAAAGCGGCCGCACGCATGTCGGCGCCGACGCGCAGGCGCTGATCGGATTTCCCGATCTGGAAGTGGTGGTGGAAGCAACCGGTGTGCCGGCGGCCGGCATTCGGCATGCGCTCGACGCGATCGCGCACGGAAAGCACATCGTGATGGTCAATGTCGAGGCCGATGCGCTCGCAGGTCCTCTGCTCGCCCGCAAGGCACGCGCCGCCAATGTCGTTTACAGCCTCGCCTGGGGTGATCAGCCGGCGCTCATTTGCGATCACGTCGATTGGGCGCGCGCCTGCGGCTTCAAAGTGATCGCCGCAGGAAAGGGTACGCGCTACGAGCCGCATTATCATCGCTCGACGCCCGATACCGTCTGGGACATTCTCGACAAATATCTGCAAATCACCGACCGCGCTTCAATCAACCCGAAGATGTTCAACAGCTTCGTGGATGGCACGAAATCCGCGATCGAAATGACAGCGGTGTGCAACGCAACGGGACTTGTGCCGCAGAGTGGCGGACTTGGCTTTCCGCCGGCGAGCCGGTTCGAGCTTGCCGAGGTCTGTAAGCCGAAGTCTGCCGGGGGGTCGCTCGAGAAGGCGGGCGTCACCGAAGTGACATCGTCCGTCTATCGGGATGGACGGGATGTGCTGCATCATCTCGCGCTCGGAACCTATGTCGTATTCGAGGGCGAGACCGAATATGCGCGGCGCTGTTTCAAAGAATACGCGATGCTGCCGGACCGCAGCGGACATTACGCCGCGCTCTATCGGCCCATCCACATGATCGGGCTGGAACTGGGACTCTCCGTCGTAAGCGCAGCATTGCGGAAAGAGCCAACGGGCGCGCCTACCGGCTTTCATTCAGATGTGGTCGCGACGGCGAAACGGACACTCAAGGCCGGCGAGATGCTCGATGGAGAAGGCGGGTTCTGCGTGTGGGGCAAGCAGGTTCCGGCGGAACGCTCGGTTGCGGGCGGACTTTTGCCGCTCGGCGTCGCGCACCGTATTCCACTCAAGCGCGATATTGCCGAAGGCGAATGCCTGAAATGGAGCGATGTGGCAATCGACGAGTCTGACGACGCTCTGAAAGTTCGACGCGAAATGGAGCGCGCCTTTGCGCCGCGTGCCCGCGAACCCGCCGCCGTGCACGCGCTCTAGGTTCGCCTGCCATTTCGGAGATTCGGCCTGCCATTTCGGCTGGGGCCGGAACCGGTTCCATTTCTCGAAGCCGCGCGACGGCGAGGTGGAACTGTTGCGTCTTGAGAGCGCCTTAGTCTTGGCCTCTTTTATTCAGACGCCGTTCAGCGCACGTGCGGTGTACTAGGCGGGCAGATTCTTCCGCCCATAGGGGGCCCTATGCCACTCATAAGCAAGTTCATGGCCGTTATAATTGCGGTCGCCGCCGCGAGCCTTGCGTCGGGCGTCGCGCGCGCGGAAAAACGAATCGCCCTCGTGGTGGGAAATTCGGGCTATCAGGCCGGCGCGCTCACGACCCCTGCCAACGATGCGGGGCTGATAGCGCAGACGCTGCAGGCGGCGGGCTTCGACGCGGTGGGTGCCCGTGATCTCGATCAGGACTCGTTGCGCCACGCATTCCGCGACTTTGTCGAGAAAGCCACGGGTTCGGGACCGGACACCGTCGCTTTCGTTTATTTGAGCGGCTACGGACTGCAGCTCGAGGGCGAGAACTATTTTGCTCCCATCGACGCGAAGATCGCGCGCGATTCCGATCTTCCCGCGGAAGCCCTGCGGCTTTCCGATTACACGCGTCCGCTTGCTGCTTTGAAACTCAAGGCGACGATTGTCGTCCTCGATGGAGCGCGAGCGAACCCGTTCGCCAAATCCGGCGCGTCGCTGGCCGGCGGCCTTGCCCTGGTCGAGCCGGAGCCCGGGCTCCTAGTAGCCTTCAACGCTGCGCCTGGGACGGTCGGGCCGGAAGGGGACGGCCCCTACGGGCCCTATGCGCAGGCGCTTGCCGAGATGCTCCGCGAAGGCGGGCTTCCGCTCGCCGGCGTTTTCGAGCGCACCCGGCTGCGTGTGAACGACCTGACGCGCGGCGCCGAGGTGCCGTGGCACGCCGCGAAGGTGGAAGCCTCGGTCATGTTTTTCGAACGCGCCGCCGACGCGCCTCCGCCCGCAGTTTCGCCCGAGCAAACCGCCGCGCTACGCGCGCGGCCTCTTCGCGATCTCGATGCGCAGGAGGCCTATGTCCTCGCGCTCGAACGCGACACCCTCGACGGATATGTCGAGTTCGTCTCCGCCTACCCGCAGGATCCCATGGCCGGGCGCGTGCGCGCCATTGTCGCTGCGCGGCGGGAAGCGATTACGTGGCGCCGAAGCCGTGTAGTCGATACCCCTCCGGCCTATTGGTCCTATCTGCGCCGTTATCCGGAAGGGCCGCATGCACCGGATGCCCATCGGCGGCTCGCCTATCTTGCCGTCGCATTCGAGCCGCCTCCCGCATTCACCGCGCTCGCTTACGACGTGCCGCCGCCGCCGCCGGAAGAGATCGTGTTCATCCAGCGTCCGGTCCTCGTATTCAACGATCCCGTGTTTGCGTTTGCGCCGCCGCCTCCGCTGCCGGTCTTGTTCCTTGCGCCGCCGCCCCCTGAATTCATCCTGCTGGCGCCGCCGCCTCCGCCGGTCGGTCTCTTCGTGCTGCCAATGCCCGTCTATCGTCCCGTGCCGTTGTGGGTTCGGCCGCCAACCTATGTGGCGCCGCCGCCGCGTAACAACGTCATCTACAACAACGTGCACAACACGGTCGTGGTCAACAACGTGACAAACACCATCACCGTCACCAACCGGACCGGCCAAACGACCACCATCCAGCCGCCCGCCCAGCCGGCGGCGCCCGCGGGCGCCCGCGGGCGCGCAGCACCAGGGGCAGCTACACCGGTTGCGGGGATCGGGCCGGCGCTGCCGCCTTCTGTCGCGCAAAAAGCCGTCACACTGCAGAACCAGCCCCAAGGGACCACTCCTGCGGCGACAACTCCGGGGCGACCGCTTCCCGGTATGCAGGGCAGATCTTTGCCCACGCCCCAAGGTGCTACGATCCCACCATCGGCCGCAGTGACGCCGTCGGGAACGACGCCAAACGCGAAGCCGGGTACACCGTCTGTGACGCCGACGACGCCGGTGGTCCCCTCCGCTGGGGTAACTCCCGGAGCGGCAGGAGGCACACAGCAGCCGCACCGCGGAAAGCCGGTAACGCCATCTCAGGGATCGACGGCGACAGTTACACCTACAACGCCAGCTTTACCGTCAGGCGCAACACCCGTTACGCCACCACCCACAGCCAGGCATAGCGCGGTTCCCCCGGGTGCAAAACCGCCGCCACCCGCACCGCCGAAGCCTCCTGTTGCGGCAATTCCAAAACCGCCGATCGCTACACCGGCAAAGCCTGTCGTGCCGCCTCCGCCACCTGCCGCCATGATCAAGCCGCCTGCGCCTCCGCCTGCGCCGCCACCGGCACCACGGCCTCCCGCTGCGCCGGTACCCGCTGCCGCGGCGGCAAAGCCAGCGCCCCCGCCGGCTCCGAAATGTCCGCCAGGCAAGACCCTCGCGGTCGTCAACGGTCAGCCGACCTGCAAATAAACAACCGCAGGGCCCAAAGCATACCCCAAGGCATGCCTCCAGGCGCGCCGCCCGTTATTAGGAGGGCAGCGCGCCTGGAGATCGCGCTAGAGCATGATCCCGAAAAGTGGGTACCGGTTTTCGGAAAAGATCATGCTCAAACAATAAAGTAGAGCGGGATGACGATTCGAAGAAAAGTCATCCTGGTCTAGGGCAAGTCGGAAATCAATTTCTCGTACTCGGATTCGGACCACGCCATTGCGGTGCGCGTGCGCACATATCCGAGCGAACTAAGCGCCATGGCGAACTTCGCGACGTTGTCTGCACTCGGCGCTTCCATGATCACGAGCAGATCGGAATCTCCCGACGTCAGGTAGACCTGCTTGATCTCGACGCCCACTTTCCGCGCCAGCTCGCGCGCAACCTTTCCGCGCTTGGGGGAGTCCTTGACCGAGCGGATACCTTGCTCGCTCCAACTGATGGAACAGATGAATGTCGGCATGCGGAACCTCACTCTCTTTCAAGCAACATTCGAGGCTACTCGTTTTTTCCGCCCTGCGGAAGCATTCGCGCTCTCCCCCACAACACCAGAGTGCAACGAATGCTGGCGACAACCCCCGCACGCATGTTAAGAACCTGTCTCTCTACCAACAAGAAAGTGCGCCGGTGCCGTGCCTGCCGGCCGTAGGGAAGGGAGCGCTCACCATGACAACTGCACTACGCGCGCACAACCAGCGCGCCGCCTTTGCCGAGCGCGTGCATCGCGCAAATTATCTTGAATATTGGGAAGCCGATTACCGCACCGACAAGCCGCGCACCGGGGTCGAGCCGTGCATCTGGACCTGGGCAGAGATGAAGGAGCTGTTGCTAGAATCGGCGCAGGTGATTGGCATCAATGAAGCCGAGCGGCGCGGGCTCATTCTCGCCAATCCGGGTTTGGGAGGAAAACCCTATCTCACCAGCACGCTTTTTGCCGATGTGCAAATCCTGTCTGCCGGCGAGCAGGCGCCGGCCCATCGCCACACCACGAGCGCGAGTCGTTTCTTCATGGAAGGCGAGGGCGGCTACACGACGGTCGAGGGCGAGCGATGTGTCGCCGGGCCTGGAGACCTGGTGATCAATCCGAGCTGGGCGTGGCACGACCACGGCAATGCCGGCCGCGAGGATGTCACCTATCTCAACGTGCTGGACGTGCCCCTCGTCACCGGGCTAGGCTGCACGTTCTACGATCACGATTACTACAAGATGGGCGATACCAGCGAGACGATACAAAGCATTACGAAACCGCAGGATCGCTCTCAGAAGTTGTATGGGTCCGGCGGACTCATGGCCAAGCAGGCGGGGAAAACGGGCAAGCTTTACTCGCCGCAGCTTCTCTACAAATACGACACCGTACGCGCGGCGCTCGATCAGATGCGCAGCTTCGATCCCGATCCGTATGACGGATATCTGATGGAATACGTCAACCCCGAAACCGGCGGGCCGGTGATGCCGACCATGTCTTTCACCATGCAGATGCTCGCACCCGGATTCGAGTCGGCGCAGCACCGCCACACTTCGAGCACGGTCTACTGCGTCGCGGAAGGCGAGGGCCATACCCAGGTCGACGATATTCGTCTGTCCTGGCGCAAGAACGACATCTTTGTCGTGCCGGCATGGGCGTGGCATGCGCATATCAACGCGGACCGGAACAAGTCGGCGATGCTGTTTGCGGTGACCGACGCTCCGGTAATTCAAAAGCTGGCTTTGTATCGCGAGCAGGGCAGAACGCCGAGCGGCGATATCAAAGTCATCGCGCAACCGGCATAGTATACCTCCCCCTACAAGGGGGAGGTCGATCGGGTTCGCGCAGCGAAGCCGATCGGGTGGGGATCAAACGGCTTACCGCCATTTGGCTCGCTCTCGCACGAGGACCGCCACCCCAGCCCTCCCCCTTTCAGGGGGAGGGAGCCGAGGCGAGTTCGCGTCAGTGTTGTCAGAATCAATTCGAGAAACGATGTACAGCTTCACCTGATCTTGAAAGCCAATGTCATGCGCCTGAATAGATTTTTGTCTCAGGTTTCGGCGATGCTCGTTGCACTCGCCTCCGTCATATTAGTTTCCCTGCCCGCGGCGGCACTGGAGAAAGTGGTGCTCGGGTTGGACTGGCAGGCGCTTGGGCGGCATGCCGGGTTCTTCACCGCCAAGGCGAAGGGATTCTACGAGCGCGAGGGGCTCGACGTGGACATCCAGCGCGGCTACGGCGCAGCCGACTCGGTCAAGCGGGTCGCGGCAGGCGATTCCGCCTTCGCGTTCGGCGATTACGGGTCGCTGATCCTCGCGCGCTCCGAAGGAATCAAGGTCAAGGCGATCGCGATGATCTACGCGCGCGGCCCCTATGTGCTGTGGACACGCAAGGATGCAAACATCGCCTCGCCGAAGGACTTGCCCGGCAAAAGCGTCGGCAGTCCGGCCGGTGCGTCGGTCCGGCTCCTCTTTCCCGCTTTCGCCAGCGCAGCGGGTTTTGATGCAAACAGCGTTAAATGGGTGACCGTCGACGCCGCCGGGCTTTACCCGCTCCTGTTCAGCGGCCAGGCGCAGGCAATCGTTGATTATGAGCTGGGCTGGCCGACTATCTCGAAAAGGGCGGCCGAGGCAGGCATCGCCCTCGCGCCGCTGAAATTCGCCGATTACGGTTTCGACATCTACAGCAATGCTATTCTGGCAACCGACGATACGCTCAAGAACAAGCCGGATCTCGCAAGGAAATTCGTCAAGGCGTCGCTCGAGGGAATGCAGGCAGCCTTCGCAGATCCGGCCGCTGCCGGCGAAATCATGAAGAGGGCCTTTCCCATCCTGGACGCGGGGACCGCGGCCCAAGAGGTGTCGATCGTGCGCACGCTGGCCGAGAGCGGCGACGCCAAGCAGCATGGGCTGGGCTACATCTCTCCTGGAAAAGCCGAGTTGACCAAGAAAATCATCGTGAAGACCTATGACATCAAAACGGACGTGCCTGTCGAGGACACGTTCAGCAACGATTTTCTGCCCAAGCACTAACCCTGCTCTGGGAGAGCCGGCGCTTGCGCGCGCGGAGTAAAGTGGCGGGGCTAGTCTCGCGCTTTGCGCCGGCGTCCGTCACCGTCCTTCTTATTCTCGTTGCGTGGCAGGCCGCCATCACGATTTGGGCAATTCCCAACTGGCAGCTGCCTTCGCCACTGCGCATCCTGGCTGCGATGTGGAAATGGCGCAGCGTGCTCATCCATGACATCGCCGTCACGCTCGTCGAGACTCTGAGCGGTTTTGCGGTTGCCATGCTGGTGGCGATCCCCATAGCCGCCATCCTGGTGAGCTCGAACCTCTTGTGGCGCGCGTTCTATCCTGTCCTCGCCGGCGTGCAGTCGGTTCCGAAGAATGCGATTGCGCCCCTGCTCATTCTCTGGTTCGGCACCGGCCAATTGTCGAAGGTGATCATCGCCTTCCTGATCTCGTTCTTTCCCATTGTCATCAATGCGGTCAGCGGTATGACCCTGGTCGATGCCGATGCGCACGACATGATGAAGACGTTGCGTGCGAGCCGCTGGCAGGTGTTCTGGTATTTTCGGCTGCCGAACGCGCTACCGTTCATTTTTGCCGCTGCAAAAGTGTCCATCACGCTCGCGCTGGTGGGCGCTGTCATCGGGGAGTTCGTAGGGGCCGATTCCGGATTGGGCTATGTCATCCTGATTTCATCTTCTCAGCTACACACCGACGTGGCTTTCGTTGCCATCGTGCTGCTCGCCGCAATCGGCATGGCCCTGTTTTCGCTCGTGGGGCTGCTGGAAAGGCTTGCAATGCCGTGGCTCACTCCGGAACCGCAGCGGCAGGTCGCGCTCTGATGCCACTGCGCATCGTTTCCCAAGAGACACATAAGCCATCGCCTGAGCAGGCGCGTAACCAGGCGCGTGACCAAGCGCGCGATGCGGCGCCGCCACTCATCGTATACGAATCC
>JBEVJT010000301.1:0-9024 GCA_040510075.1 Xanthobacteraceae bacterium
ATCGAGCGACATCTGCACGGCGAAATCGAGCGCAATCTCCATGCCGTAATCGGCACAGGCGCGCACAAGACGTGCGAAATCGTCAACCGTTCCCAGTTCGAGATGAACGGCGTCGTGCCCACCTTCGGCTGAACCGATCGCATAAGGGCTGCCCGGATCTGCCGGTCGCGCGTGTAGACTATTATTGCGACCCTTCCGATTGGTGGTGCCGATCGGATGAATGGGGAGAAGATAGAGTACATCGAATCCCATTCCGGCAATGTCCGGCAGACGTCGGATGCAGTCATCGAACGTGCCGTGCTTACCCGGAAGCCGCGACTGGCTCCGCGGCATGATCTCGTACCACGCGCCGGCACGGGCGCGCGGCCGATCCACCAGGAGCGGGCAATGGCGGCTGCGCGTGAGGTCGGATTGATCGATTTTGGCGGCTGCGCGCTCCAACTCTTCGGAGAAAAGTGGACCATTCTCGGCGGCAGCGGTATCGTTCGTCACATCTTGAGCAAGCGCGGCAAGCTTTGCATCACCGCCCCTGAGCTTGGTGAGAAGCAAACGACCTTCCTGAAGCTCCAAATCGACTTGCAGCCCGGCCTTGCGCTTGGCCAAGAAATCACGCTGCCACGTGGCAAACACATCTGTCCATGCATCGATTGCATACACAAACCGGCCGACTGTCGGCGGGATGAAGGTGGCGATCCACCGATCATTATCCACGAGCCGCATCGGCGCCCGCAACCATTTGCTGGCACGCTCCGGCCGCCATAGCAGTTCGACCGCAAGCACACCGTGCCCATCCCGGAAGACGTCTGCCCAAATATCGATCGGCTCTCCCACGGTGCGCTTGACCGGGAAACGGCCGCCATCGACCAGGGGATAGATGTCCTCGATGTAAATCCGGCGCGCACCGAGATCGACAGAGGAAATGCTCACATTCGCCGTCATGGGGCTAGACCTGCTCGCGCCAATCGACTCCGGGGAGGAGCCACAACGACAGGTTCTTATGGAACCAGTCGGAGCGGCTTTGGGTTCCCTTATATACTCGGCCGGAAACGGGCAGATATGAAGTCCCGCGGGGCGCACTCGAAAGCCGACAGCATGGATGCACAGCTGCGCCAACGAGCGGCACGGTACGGCATTGAAACGCAATACCATGACGGGTTTGGGCAGCTGAGGACTGTCGGCCCTGAAGTTCTCGGCCGGCTGCTCGGTGCCTTGGCGCGGGAGAGACCGACTGAAGGCAGTGTGCTGCCGGGGAGCATCATTGCCCGCGGGGGCGCAGATGTCCGCGTCCCTTCAGAGCTGCCTGACAATCTGCCGGTTGCGTGGGAGATACTTTCTGGCGGTCAGGCCATCTCGCAGGGCCAGACACATGGGAGCGAAATCGCCCTCCTGGGGGATTTGCCTCAAGGCATCTTCAGCTTGCGTGTTATCGCCAAGGAACTGGGAGGCCAGCGTCGCGGCGAAGCGCCGCTCATTGTCTGCCCAAAGGAAGCGTATCAAGGCGATCCGGGCAGACGCATGTGGGCGCTCGCTGTGCAGCTCTACGCGGTGCGCTCCGAGCGCAATTGGGGCCATGGCGACTTCTCCGATCTGACACAGCTGATCGATATGGCGGCTGATCAGGGCGCGGCAGGCATTGGGCTCAATCCGTTGCATGCGCTGTTCGAGGGAGAAGCAAGCCCATATTTTCCAAACAGCAGGCTCTTTCTCAATCCGCTCTACATTGATCTGGAGGCCGTACCGGAATTCGCCGGGCGTGATGCAGGACTGGAGCAGAAAATCGCCGCACTCCGTGCAGGCGCCAGAATCGATTATGCAGCCGTGGCGAGAACGAAAACGCACGCGCTCGAAATGGCACACGCACATTTTCGCGAAAATGCAACGGCAAAACGACGCGCCGCATTCGAATCCTTCCGCGCGCAGCATCCGTTTCCGCTGGCGCCGTTTGCTTGCTTCGAGTTTCTGCGCCGGCGCTTCGGAGCGCCATGGTGGGAGTGGCCCGAGAAATATCGGCGCCCCGATCCCCATGCGCTCGATGCACTCTACCGGAGCGAGGAAGCTCGGATCAGCTTCTTTGAATACCTGCAGTGGCTTGCGCACGAGCAGATCGAACGCTGTTGCGCCAGAGCGCGCGACCGTGGCATGCCGATCGGTCTCTATCTCGACATCGCAGTCGGCATCCGCAGCGATGGCTTTGACGCCTGGTGCGATCAG
Source organism: Xanthobacteraceae bacterium (assembly GCA_040510075.1). Classification (GTDB taxonomy): domain Bacteria; phylum Pseudomonadota; class Alphaproteobacteria; order Rhizobiales; family Xanthobacteraceae; genus VAZQ01. Next base: position 2,212 of record JBEVJT010000301.1, read on the forward strand.
GACGCTATATTGGCTGACACGGCCATTGGCGCGCCTCCTGATGCGCTCAATAGTGAGGGACAGAACTGGGGGCTTGCGGGATTCAATCCTCTCACGCTCGAGCAACAGCTGTTCGAACCGTTTGTTCGAATGCTGCGGGCGTCCATGCAATATGCGGGCGCAGTGCGGCTCGATCATGTGCTCGGACTATGCCGGCTTTACCTCATTCCGCACGGGGCTTCTTCGAAGGACGGGGCCTATATCCGTTTGCCCTTCGAGCCGCTCCTCGCTGTCGCTGCACTCGCAAGCGAGCGGTACCGCTGCATTGTCATCGGCGAGGATCTCGGGACGGTCCCGCAGGACTTTCGACAAAGGCTGCAGGATTGGGGAATCTGGTCCTATCACGTCATGCTGTTCGAGCGTTCCGGCGATGGTCAATTCACGCCGCCAGAGGCGTACCGGGACAAGGCGGTTGTCGCGTTCGGCACCCATGACACCCCGACCTTTGCGGGATGGCACCAGGCGCTCGATCTGCAGGTGAAGCGCACCCTCCAGATCGAGCCGGGCGAGACCAAAGAGGAGCGTGTTCGCGCGCTCGACGCGTTGCGCGGAAATCTTGACGCTCGCGGCATCCATGCGCTCGATTTCCTTTCGGTTGCAAAATACCTCGCCCATGCACCGTCCCGCCTCCTGCTTATTTCACTCGAGGACCTCTATGCGGTGAGCGAGCAGGTCAATTTGCCGGGAACTTCCGCCGACTACCCGAACTGGAGCCAGGTGCTGCCGGTGCATTTGGAGGAGATGCGAAGCCGCCCAGAGCTCGGCGCCGTTGCCGCCACCATGCGCGAGGCAGGGCGGAGCTTCTCCTAAACGCAATGCGTCATTACACGGTCTGTCAAAACTCTCTGGCGAGCAGTTTGATCGGGAATTCGCGAATGATGGTGGAAGACCACAAAAAGGACATCCGCGAGTTCGAGACAGAGGCCAAGAAGAAAAACGATCCGGTCGCCGAGTTTGCCAACGAGACGCTGCCGACGTTGCGCAAGCACCTGGAAATGGCGCAATCGCTCGCCAGCGGTAAGTCAGCCTCTCGGTAACAGGGTGTGCTTCGGCCCGGTCGTTGCGTGATGCGCGCACCGATAGTCGGTGCGCGATCCGACTTTCGGCGCCGGCGTCCGGGCCGGGTGAACTCATGCGTGCTCCGGACGTTTACGGTGCTGAGGCTGCACAACAAAGGAGCTTCCCATGTGCGACTACAGCTTAATGCACGTTAAGTCTCGCCCGGCAAGTGTCGGCGACAAGCTGCGAACCACCAATTTTGGGACCGGCACGCGCGGCTTTGCGGGCGTCAATGATCCTACGACGGCGGTGTGTGTTCTGCCGGGGACAGAGCTTGCGTTCGATTCGGAAATCCGAGTCTACGGATCGGCCAGCAACACGCCCCACAAGACGGCAATCTTCCGGCAGATCAATCGGGAGCAGGCGCATATGCACCACGACGCGCTCGAACTGCCGGACGGCCAGACGCTTCTGCTGACTTTCTTGTGCGAGGGCCAGGGGGCGACGGTGTTGCAGCTTCCGGCGAAACCCGCCAGCGAGGCGGAGGCGCGCGCCCAGGAACGCGCGGTGTTTGCGGGCTAGCGGAGGCGAGACGCAGCCTCCTAATACCTCCCCGTCAATGGGGGAAGCTTGGCGCGTTTGGTTTAGCTGGCGTTGGTGCCCTCTCCCGGCTGGGAGAGGGCAGGTAACTGGTTACACGACAGCCGGACGAGACGAACCCCTATTCCGAAAGACCAGCTGAAAACTTCATCGCAAGATGCGCACCGCCTGGCGCGGGCATGACGATATCCGACTGAGGATGCAAGTCCTCATGCAGGTTCTCTCGCAGCTCGCGCATGCGGCCGTAGCAGTCGCATGCCGCATTTTCCAGCTTCTCCGCATCCAGAATGCGCACCTTGCCGCGCCGGCACCGGATCACGCCGGCGGTCTGAAGCTTGCTTGCTACGAGAGTCACGGTAGTCCTTTGCACGCCGACCATGTCTGCGAGAAATCCTTGGGTCAGCGGCAATACCTCGGTATCACAGCGATCGCGGAGCTCAAGCAACCAGCGGCATACGCGTGCCTGCGCCGGATGCGAGGCATTACAGGCAGCGGCCTGCTGCGCTTGCGCGAGCAAGACAGCATCTATGCGCGCGACCTTGTCTCGCAGTGCTTCGCTGCGGCCGATGGCCTCGACAAACCGCGCCCGCGGGATCGTATAGGCCAGCCCAGCGACTTGAACAGTAGCATCGTTGATGGGGCAGTTTACCCCGGCAATCGCCGCGCTGCCGACAAGGCCCTCGCTGCCGATCATGCCGACTTCGACCGCGGCTCCATTTTCCATGCTGACGATCAGAGAGACGACACCGCTTCGGGGAAACAGGACGTGCTCCACTGCACGCCCGGCGCGCACGACATATTCGCCTTGACGCAGCTCAACGGGTTCGAGCGGGAGCAGCAGTGACAAATCTTCGGAAGAAAGCGACGATAACAGCTGGTTTACGTAACTCGATGCTTGCATTCCTCGATTATCCCTGTTGTGCTTCCTCTCCGACACAATACTAGTTGGCCCCCCATGGTATGATCATTAACGTAGGTTTATCTTGAAGACGGTCAGGTTCTGCCAACTGGACGCTGCGCACGATTCCGCTTCCTGAGTTTGCATGAGCAGCGAAGCCGTCAACCCGTGGCCGACGGAATTGCGATTACACAAGGATCGCAAAGTTCTGACCGTCGTTTTCGACGATGGCGAGCGCTTCGACCTCAGTGCTGAATATTTGCGCGTCAGAAGCCCCAGTGCCGAAGTGCAAGGGCATTCCCCGGACGAACGCAGGACCGTGGCGGGCAAGAAGGATGTGGCGATTCTCGAAGTGCATCCGATCGGCAATTACGCCGTGCGCCTCGTCTTCGACGACCTGCATTCGACGGGCATATATAGCTGGGATTATTTGCTCACGCTTGGACGCAATCAGCCGGCATCTTGGCAGGATTACTTGGACGAACTCGCTGGAAAAGGGCTAAGCCGCTGAAAAACAAGACATCATGCAGAAGCCCGTGAACCGTCGTTGGCTGCTCGCGAGCTATCCGGACGGCATTCCTACTGCGAGGAACTGGACGCTGGACGTCCAGCCGGTCTCAGATCCGCAGCCTGGCCAAATTCTGGTGAAGGCGAAATGGCTCTCGGTCGACCCCTACATGCGCGGGCGCATGAGCCCGGCCGGCAATTACACGAAGGGAGTGAGCATCGGCGAAGTGATGCAGGGCGGCGGCGTCGGCGAAGTGGTCGCGACCAAGCATCCGGCCTGGAAGACCGGCGAGATTGCCGAAACCATGAGCTTTGGCTGGCAGGAATGGTCAGTGCTGACGCCCGGTTTGCCTGGTCCCGCCGGGGTGAACAAGATCGATCCTTCGATTGCGCCGATCGAGGCTTCGCTGTCATGGCTGGGCATGCCCGGACTCACAGCCTATTTCGGCCTGCTTGAGCTCGGCAGGCCGCGGCCAGGCGACACGGTCGTCGTTTCCGCGGCGTCGGGAGCGGTTGGCCAGATAGTTGGGCAGATCGCAAAGCTCGCGGGCTGCCGCGCCATCGCCATTGCAGGGAGCGATGACAAACTTCAGTGGTGCCGCGAAATCGGCTTCGACGTGGGGATCAACTACAAAAAGGTATCAGATCTGCCCGCTGTCCTGAAAGAAACCTGTCCCGAAGGAGTCGGTGTTTTCTTCGACAATACCGCAGGCCCCATTCACGACGCAGTGATGAAGAACCTCGCACTCGGCGCGCGGGTAGTGATTTGCGGTCGCATTGCGCTCGCTTCCCAGTTCGGCAAGCCCGATGTCGGGGAACGTTTCACGGGCCAGCTTATCGTGACCCGCGCCAGCATGCACGGTTTCCTGGTGTTCGACTGGTGGCACCGGCGGGAGGAGGCGCTGAAGCGATTGAGCGACTGGGGGCGTGCCGGGCACCTGCAGTTCAGGGAGGACGTGCTGGACGGGATCGAGCGCATGCCCGAGGCGTTTTTGCGACTGCTCACCGGCAAAAATTTCGGCAAGCAGCTGGTGCGTATTGTTTGATACTTATGTTTATAGGAATGCCGGTTACTTGCCGATCTCGACGAGGGTCACGGCGTTCACCAGGCTATTAGCCAGGACCAGATTGCCATCGGGCGTGACGTCGGTGTTGCGCACGATGTTGCCGCCGCCCGGGATTACCCAGGTCTGAAACTGCTCCGTCTTCGGGTCGAAGCGCACGACCGTGTTCGGCTTCGTGCCGGATTCGCTGTACCAAACGACGTCGTTTATCGCCGAGATGCCGTAAGGCTCCGATTTGTCGCCGTCCGGCGAGAGCCACTCCTTGGTCTGCCCCGTGTTCAGATCGAGCCGGCCGAGATAGCCGCGCGCGAAATCCGTGTACCACACAGTATCGTCGCTGGTGAGCGCAAGCCGGCGTGGGCGGGCACCCGCAGGCGGCAACGTGTACTCCTTCATCGACATCGTCGCAGGATCGATGCTGGCGATCTTGTTTGTGCCGAACAGCACCGTGATGGGAACACCCTTCGAAGTCACCTGGATCCCGTAGGGGCGCGACTTCGGCGTCAGCGCCGTGACCAGCTTGATCTTGCCGCTCTTAGGATCGAGCCGGCCGACCATATTGGCGTTCTGAATGGTGAACCAAAGGATACCGTTGTGATCAAATACCAGCGAATGTGGATCCTTCGCGTTCGAGTCCGGCATACGATACTCGGTCACGGCGCCCGTCTTCGGATCGAGCTTGCCGACGAGTTCGCCGGTATTTGCCGTGTACCAGATGTTGCCGGTCTTATCCTCGACCAGCCCATGCGGGCCGGAATGCCCGGACTTCAGCGGATATTCCTTGATCTGGCCGCTGCCGACATCGAGCCGGCCCAGCACGTTTGCCATCTGCCCCGTGTACCAGATGGCTCCGTCATGACTGGCGAGCGGATCATGCGGGCGCGAGCCAGGCGTTGGGACCTGCCACACCTTGATCGAAACGCGCGTCGGTCCGGGGCGATCCACACCGGCCGGTTTGGGTCTTTCCGGAAAATTCTTGATCAGATATTCGCGGAGCACCGCCAGCTGATCCGGCGGTACGCTCACGCCGTGGTTGGCCATCATGCGCAAAACAGTCTGCCAACCTTCCTCCGTATATCCGCTGCCAACGCGACTGAGCAATGTGTGGCAGCTGTTGCAGTATGTAGCGGCCGTTTCCTTGCCTGGTCCTTCGGGGAGAGCCTGGGCATGCACTGCGCAGGTCGGAGCTACCAAGGCTGCCGCAATCAGAACGCTAGACAGCGTCTTCGACATGAGGCCTCCAAGCGAATTGGACGCCATCAGTCTAACAGCAGAAATCCGTCCTCACTACACTGCCGGCGCCGTTCCGCGTGCAGCAACATAGCCGAGTTCAACGCGGGCACGGCGCAGGCCGTCGACTATAGTCGCGGCAATACCGGCCGAACCGCCATGCAGGCTGCGCTCGACGCCGCCGCCATCATGGCCGTCAAACAAAACGCTTCCGACGACCAATTGGCGCAGAACGTGCAGAGCTATTTCAATGCCAACTTTACCCGTCCGGATGTCAGGAATGTCCAGGTCAGCGCCGCAACTACACCGGCCGGGGGAGGAACGTCGCTCAGCTTGTCGGCCACGGGCACGCTGCAGACCGAGTTCCTGTCGCTGATGGGCATGTCGAGCCTCGCTCTGTCGGTGCGCTCATCGGCATACACGTCCACGGACGGGCTCGGCTGCGTGCTGTCGCTCGACCGCACCGCGAGCGGAGCCACTGCACTCCAGGGAAACAGCGCCGTGAACCTCAACGGCTGTAGCCTTTACGACAATTCCTCGAGCCCGACGGCTCTCAGCGTCGGCGGCTCGGCAACGCTGACTGCGCTTTCCGTCGGCGTCGTCGGAGGAGTGTCGGGTGCCGCGAGCATCAATTCGAGCAACGGCATCAAGACCGGGATCGGACGAGTTAGCGATCCCTATACTTATGATTCATATCCGACCTTCTCCGGATGTAGCCAGACCAACTTCCCCGGGAAGAACACCGCCACCATTGATCCTGGCGTCTACTGCGGGGGCATGTCGTTCAATGCCAACGCGAACGTGACCTTGAATCCCGGTATTTATTACATCGATGGCGGCAGCTTGACCCTCAACGGCGGCGCGGTGGTGAGGGGCACCGGCGTGACGCTCGTGTTCACGAAAAAAAGCGGCAGCTCCTGGCCGACCGCCACGATCAATGGCGGCGCCACGCTCAATTTGACGCCGCCCACGACGGGACCAACCACCGGCATCGTCATGTTTGGCGATCGCAATATGCCGTTGGGCACCTCATTCAGGCTCACCGGAGGCTCAAACCTGTATCTCGGCGGCGCGATCTATATTCCCAATGGCGCAATCAGCTTCTCCGGCGGCGACGGCACCAGCACGAGCTGCACGCAGATCATCGGCGATCCGGTTTCGTTCACCGGAAACTCGGCGTTGGCGATCAGCTGCAGCAGCTACAAGACCAAGCCGTTCAGCGCGCAGGTGTTGAAGATTACCTCTTGAGCGCGATCATGTAGCCCGGATTAAGCGCAGCGAAATCCGGGGACCTACATACCCGGATGTCGTTCCGCTCCATCCGGGCTGCGGCGTGACTGCATCCTTCACCAGGTCTTGTTGATCCAATTGTAGACGGCCGAGGGATCGTCATGCCCCTGGCCCGGCTTGGGCCAGTCCGCAGGGGCAGTGATAGCCCGGATCGGGAATACCATGACGCGGTCCGGGTCCCACACC
>JBEVJT010000302.1:0-7013 GCA_040510075.1 Xanthobacteraceae bacterium
CGCAGCGCATAGGACTTTGCCCTGCGGGACGCGCGTGCGCGTGCACAACAAACAGAATGGACGCTCGGTCGTGGTCACGATCAACGATCGCGGACCTTATGTGCCCGGGCGGATCATTGACGTCACTCCTGCCGCAGCGACTGTCTTGGGGTTCAACGGAGTGGCACGGGTCGCCGTCACGACCGAATGAAATGCCAAAGCGGCCGTCGTTTGCTGTGGCAGTTGTCGCTTTCACGGAAATTTGAGGCCAAATCGAGAGTCAAGATGCGGGACTCATTTGTGGAACCGCGCAACACAGACGGACATGCCTGCCATGCGTTGATTGTTTGTTGTTCGCCTGATAGGCGGCCGCCCTTCCCCAACAAAATCAGAAAGGCCACAAGATGATTCGCATCATCATCTGGATTGCATCTTTGATCACAGCCCTGATGGGAGCAGCAGAGGCGGAACAGGGCACTGCGTCTCACTATGACAGATCGAGCGGCGCAAATGTTGCGTGCGGCGGACCTCTCGATGAAGGCGCGCTGACCGCAGCGCACCGGACCCTGCCCTGCGGGACGCGGGTGCGCGTTCAGAACAAGCAGAACGGACGCTCCGTCGTGGTCATGATCAATGACCGCGGCCCTTTTGTCTCTGGACGCATCATCGATCTGACACCTGCGGCAGCGCGTGCGCTGGGGTTCAGTGGCCTCGCACCGGTGAGCGTGTCGCCCGAGTAGCCCCCCGGTTGTCTACGACGGCGACCCTTCCCCGCGCAGCGGGGGAGGCATAAGGCCGTATCGGTCCAGGAGCGGAGGCGAGGTGGCCGCGATGTGCGCAAGGAGCGCTGCGGCCGCCTGCTTCTCGTGCGCGCGCGACAGCCCTGCCGCCGCGAAGAGGACCGGCAATCTCGACGCCGGAAACGGGCATCAGCTCGCTTAATTGCTGGATGCCAAGCTCGGCTTCGCCGGCCGCCACGGCCTCGCCCACGGGCCTGCTTTCCGTCGAGATGAGCCTGCCCTTCATTTGCCCTGCTATGCCCAGTCGCTCGATGAGCTGTGCAAAATAGATGCCGCTGACGCCGGTCTTGGAATGCGCGACCGAGCGCGCGGAAAGAAGCGCCCGCCTGAAAGCTTCCGGCGTGTCGATTGCGGGCTTCGGCTGACCCGCGCGCGTCGCAACCACAATCCCGGACCGGGCGAGCGCAACGCGCGTGCCGGCGACGATGCTCCCGAGCGCTGCAAGATTGTCCAGCGCTTCCTGCGCGAGAACGGCAACATCGCCGGGCACATCGCGCTCGATTTTCGTTTGCAGATCTGCCGTCGCGCCGAATGCGCACGTGACTTTGAGCGTAGTCCTGCGTTCAAAGTCGGGGATGCACTCGAGCATCACGGGTTGGAGGGCGGTACTGCAAAAGACGTGCATGCGAGTCACCCTCGCTTCGCTCAGCCACGACCCCCGTTTCGCGCAGCCGGGATTACGTGGTAGTGAAACACCGAGGAGTTGACCATGGCGGCGCCACTTAAAACGGTCGAGGGCACGCGCGATTTCGCCGGTCCCCTGCGCGAACTGGGCCGCGGCGCGCGCCGAGCGGCGCGCATTCTTGCGCTTGCCCCGACCGAGCAGAAGGATGCTGCGCTGGGCGCCATGGCCAACGCTCTGCGCGCGCAAAGGAGCGAAGTTCTCGCTGCCAACGCCCAGGACCTCGCCGAGGTCAAATCATCAGGCGCGAGCGCAGCTTTCCTCGATCGCCTCGCGCTCGACGACAAGCGCATCGGCGCGATGATCCAGGGCCTCGAAGTGGTGCGCGGGCTTCCCGACCCCGTCGGTGCAATCACCGAGCGCTGGTCGCGGCCCAACGGAATGACCATCGCGCGTGTGCGCGTGCCGCTCGGCGTCATCGGCCTCGTTTACGAGAGCCGCCCCAACGTCACGGCGGACGCGGCGGCGCTTTGTCTCAAATCCGGAAACGCCGCCATCCTGCGCGGGGGTTCTGAAAGTCAGCGCTCGAACGAAGCTATTCACCGCGCGCTCGTTGCCGGCTTGTGCCAGGCCCAGCTGCCCGAGGCTGCCATTGCGCTCGTGCCCACGCGCGACCGCGCCGCGGTGGGCATGATGCTCGCCGGCCTTGACGGCACCATCGACGTGATCGTGCCGCGCGGCGGCAAGAGCCTGGTCGCGCGGGTTCAGAACGAGGCGCGCGTGCCGGTATTCGCGCATCTCGAAGGTGTTTGTCACGTCTACGTGCACGCATCGGCAAAGCTCGAAATGGCGAAGGCAATCGTTCTCAATGCGAAGATGCGGCGCACCGGTGTGTGCGGGGCGGCGGAGACGCTTCTCGTCGATGCCGTTGCGGCGCCGAGCCATCTTGTGCCGCTCGTGCGCATGCTGCTCGACGCCGGCTGCGAGGTGCGGGGGGACGCGGCGACACGCGCCGTCGATCCCCGCGTAAAAGCGGCAACCGAAGAGGATTGGGCGACGGAATATCTCGATGCGATTATCGCGGTGAAAGTCGTAGACGGAGTCGGGCGTGCGATCGAGCACATCGAGCGCTATGGCTCGCAGCATACGGATGCGATCGTCGCGGAGGATGAGGCGGCTGAGCAGAAATTCCTACGCGAAGTCGATTCCGCAATCGTGCTGCACAACGCCTCGACCCAGTTTGCCGATGGCGGGGAGTTCGGGTTCGGCGCGGAAATCGGGATTGCCACGGGACGCTTTCACGCGCGCGGTCCCGTCGGGCTCGAGCAACTCACAACGTTCAAGTACCGCGTTCATGGCACGGGTCAGATCAGACCGTGATTGCTGCCGCGTTCCGTGCGTCAAACGCGGTGCGCCAACTCGACAGAGCCCACTGCTCGAGCAGCACAGGCCAGTGGTGGAAAGACGCATCTGATGCTTGTGTCCGCGCTTGCGCCGTCGCATTCCGTCTCGCTCGAGATGCGGCCAGGAGCCCATCGCGGCGGTGTCCGCGTGCGCCTGCCCGCGCACAGTCCGGGCATGCGCATCGGGCTTTTCGGCGGCACCTTCGATCCGCCGCACGACGCGCATCTCGGCGCGTGCCTCCTCGCCATGAAGCGGCTCAACCTCGACGCGGTGTGGTGGCTGGTGACGCCCGGCAATCCGCTCAAGGACACGCGCGGGCTCGCACCGCTCGAGGAGCGGATGATTGCCGCTCGCTCGCTCGCCCGCCACCCGCGCATCAAGGTTCTCGACCTCGAAGCCCAGATCGGCACGCACTATACGTACGAAACTGTCGTCTATCTGCGCGCCCACTGTCCCGGCGTTTCGTTCGTCTGGATCATGGGCGCCGATAATCTGCGCAGCTTTCATCGCTGGCAGAAATGGCGCGGGATTGCCGGGCTCGTTGCGATCGCGGTCGTCGATCGATTGGGGCCGAGCCTCTATGCGAGCGCAAGCCCCGCCGGGCATGCGCTGGCGCGCCGGCGCATTCCTGAACGCGCGGCGCGGTCCCTGCCCGCGCGCAAGCTTCCGGCCTGGGTCTATCTGCACGGGCTGAAATCGCCGCTCTCCTCAACCGCCCTGCGCGCCGCCCGCCTGGGCGCTCGGCTGCGGCCGGCACCGAAAAGCGCGCAGGCGTAGCCCGCGGTTCCGTGGCCGGAAGTGGGGAGCCCGCGACTCATGACGACAGTCGGGGATTATGGTGCCAAAGAGCAACAGGCGGGCGCATTTGCGCAGCTGGCCGGTTGAAACAAGCGGGGCGGAATGCCTATTTTAGCTTCATCCTGATTTGCGGATCCGCAACGAGAGGAAGAACACCTGCCAGCACCTGCGGTTTCCCGGCATGGCGCATACAGCGCTGCCGATGCGATCTCCCAGCCGCGACCCGCCGCCGAGGAGATCATTCGCCTGGTCCTCGCGCGTCTTGACGACATGAAGGCTGAGGACACCGTCACCATCGATCTTACCGGCAAGACCTCGATCGCGGATGCCATGGTTGTCACCTCCGGCAGGTCGAACCGGCATGTCGGATCCATGGCGGATCGCGTGCTAGACGACCTTGCTCGCGCCGGTGTCCGCGGCGCGCGAGTTGAAGGCATACCGCACTGCGACTGGGTGCTGATCGATGCCGGCGACGTGATCGTGCATGTGTTCAGGCCGGAAGTGCGCGCCTTCTACCAACTCGAGAAGATGTGGGCGGGCCCGCCGCACGGACCCCGCTTGAGCTGACACCGTCGCACCAGCCGCCAGGCAATCTCCGAGCAGTTCCCTCTCCCACCGGGAGAGGGTTAAGGTGAGGGGTTAAATCCTCTGATGGGGACCCCCTCACCCCAACCCTCTCCCCGCCGGGGAGAGGGAGCAAGCCGAGTTTGTCGGTCATCCGATACGTGCAGCTCGGGAAGAGCCTCATGCGCATTGTCGTGGCGGCGGTGGGTCGGCTCAAGCAGGGCTCCGAGCGCGAGCTCGCAGAGCGCTATCGCAAGCGCGCTGCCGACGCGGGGCGCAGCTCCGGCATCACCGGCGTCGACGTCATCGAGATCAAGGAAAGTCGCGCCGCCGATCCCGGCCGCCGCATGCTGGAAGAATCCATTGCGATCGCGAATGTGCTCCCCGAGCGCGGGGTGGTCGTGCTTCTGGATCAGCGGGGCGAGAGCATGAGCAGCTCGTCATTCGCAGGGCGGCTTTCCGGCTGGCGGGCAGAGAACAAAGCCAGCGTCGCATTCGTGATCGGCGGCCACGATGGGCTCGCTCCTGCCCTGCGCGAGAAAGCCGATATCGCCATTGCTTTCGGACCCGCGACCTGGCCGCATCAGCTCCTGCGCATCATGCTCCTCGAGCAGATCTATCGCGCGGTCACGATCCTGGTGGGTCACCCGTATCACAGATGACAGAGCACAGAGCAAAGAGCACAGAGGACAGATAACGGCTTCCACTTTTCCGTCGTCTGTCCTCTGTCGTCTGACCTCACGCCCTTGGATGGGAGCTCTTATAGGCGGCGAGCAGGCGGTCCGTGTCGACTGCGGTGTAGACCTGCGTGGTGGAGAGCGAGGCGTGGCCGAGGAGTTCCTGGATCGCGCGCAGGTCGGCGCCGCGGGACAGGAGATGCGTTGCGAACGAATGGCGCAGCGCGTGGGGCGTTGCGGTCTCGGGCAAGCCGAGCGCGCCGCGCATGCGCGCGACCGCAAGCTGCACGACCCGCGCTGACAGGCGGTCGCCCCGCGCGCCAACGAAAAGAGGACCCTCGGGTGCAGGCTCGAACGGGCACAGCGCAAGGTAGTCCTCGATCGCGCGCATGACCTGCGGCAGGACTGGCACCATCCGCGTCTTGTTGCCCTTGCCAAGCACCGTGAGTGCATCGGCAGGCACGTCCTCGCGCTTGAGCGCAAGCGCTTCGGAGATGCGCAATCCCGAGCCGTAAAGGAGCGCGAGCACCGCGGCATCGCGCGCCAGGACCCATTGCGGGCGCTCTTCCCCAGCGCGCAAGGCCGTGTCGGTGATGCGCTTGGCCGCGGCAATCGGCAGCGGCTTGGGCAAGGTTTTGGCGAGCTTGGGCGCGCGAACGGCACCGAGCGCACCAATGCTGCATTTGCGGCTACGTTCGAGATAACGCGCAAAGGATCGCACGCCCGCCAGCATGCGCGAAAGGGAGCGACCGCTTATCCCATCGGCGCGCCGCCCCGCCATGAAGGCGCGCACGTCGAGCGGTTCGAGGCGGGAGAGCAAAGATAAATCCACTCGCGTGCCGAGATGGGCGCACAGGAAGGCGAGGAACTGGCGCACATCCCGCGCGTAAGCCTCGACCGTCTTGGGCGACATGCGCCGTTCGGCCGCAAGATGCGCAAGCCACTGCGCCGCTTCGGCCGCCACGTCCGAGGCGGCAAATGATGGCAGCGGCGCGTCGCATTTCGCTTCGGTCATGCGGAGTTCATGCCATGCGCTCGTTCATTGTTGGTTAACTTGCTAATCCCTCCCCCTGCGGGGGAGGGATGAAGACACCGCTTGTCGATGTGCTGGTGCCGGTCGCGCTTGATCGCGCCTATTCGTATCGCGTGCCAGAGGAGCTCGCCGTTGCGGCGGGCGATCTCGTGCGCGTTCCGCTTGGGCCGCGCTCTGTCACTGGCGCGGTCTGGGAGACCGAGGTGCAGGTCGAGAAGCGCCTGCACAACCGGGTGAAGGAGATCGAGGCCAAGCTCGACCTTCCACCGCTGCTCCCAGAATTGCGCCGTTTCATCGAATGGGTCGCGGATTACACGCTCAGCACACGCGGCATGGTGCTGCGCATGAGCCTGCGCATGGGCGAGCATCTGGGTCCAGCGCGCGCGCGCCTCGCAGTTCGCTCACTGGGTCACACGCCCAAACGCATGACCGCCGCAAGAGCCCGCGTGCTTGCCGTCCTGGAGGATGAGCTTGCGCACGGCAAAAGCGAACTCGCGCAAGCCGCGGGCGTATCGCCGAGCGTCGTCGATGGCCTGATCGACGAGGGCGTCGTCGAGACGCTCGCGCTGCCGCCCGAGTCGGTTGCGTCGAGGCCCGATCCTGACTTTGCCCTCTCCGACCTCGAACCTGCGCAGCAGCAAGCTGCCGACGCGTTGCGCAAAAATGTGCGCCGCGGCGGGTTTGGCGTCACGCTTCTCGATGGCGTCACCGGGTCGGGCAAGACGCAGGTCTATTTCGAGGCCGTGGCAGAGGCGGTGCGCCAAAAGCGCCAAGCCTTGGTGCTGGTGCCGGAGATCGCGCTCACCGGGCAGTTCCTGGAGCGCTTTGCGAAACGCTTCGGGGTGCAGCCGGCCGAGTGGCACTCGCAGCTCCCGGAACGCCTGCGCGCGCGCACCTGGCGCGCGGTGGCGGAAGGCGAAGCGAGCGTGGTCGTTGGTGCCCGCTCCGCGCTCTTTCTCCCCTACGCGCAGCTCGGACTGATCGTTGTCGATGAGGAGCACGACCCGGCCTACAAGCAGGAGGACGGCGTGCGCTATCACGCGCGCGATATGGCGGTAGTGCGCGCCCGGGAAGCGCACGTCCCCATTGTGCTCGTTTCGGCAACGCCGTCGGTCGAGACCGAAGTCAACGCGCGC
>JBEVJT010000303.1:0-3189 GCA_040510075.1 Xanthobacteraceae bacterium
CAGTTCCTCGACCGTTTCTTGAAGCGCCTCGAATGTATCGCCAGTACAAAGCGGCGTGCAGATTGTCCCGCGCGCCTTGCGACGGGACGCGGCACCGGCTTTGCCCTGGTGACGGAGCACATCCCCGAATTCAGCAAGCGCGGCCTTTGCGCGCGCGATCCCGCCCGTGCGATGACAGACGAATCGCTCATGCGCGTGCCGCGCAGGCCCGGCAACGGGGATGAGTTCCGGCCCTACTCGCCCGCTTCCGCTTTACCTTATGCCCACCGCTGGCGGCTCTTTCGCACTCCCAATGATGCGTTTTTGACCGCCAACAGCCATCGCGAAGGGATGCCCTTGTTCGACATTCTGCAGCCGGCCTGCGCGGCGCTTTATAGTGGCGCCATTCACCCCACGGCCGAGGCGCACGCCATTGTGGCCGATCACGTGCTGCCGCATGCAAGGCGCATCGTCGATCCTGCGCCTGCCCTGCAGGAGAGCAGCCTCCGCTAAGTGCGGCAGACGCTAACGTAGGGCGGATTAGCGAAGCGTTCCGCCGCTTCACTTGCGGTGAGAAAGTTCGTCATTTTTCACCGCGACGTTACGCGCGGGCTGTTTCCAGTCGATTGGGCGGGAGAAGCTGAGCCGATCGGGCAATTCGGCGAACGCTAATAGGACAGGATTGGCGGATTACGCTTCGCTAATCCGCCCTACATCTGGTGCAGGTGTGGCGCGGACTATTTCAGCGGCGCAAGATCGCCCAGCATGGTCGGAATAAACTCCGACACCGTCGGATGGATATGCATCGCCTTTTCGAGGACGGTATATGGAGCCTTCGCGTACATCACGTCCAAAATGCAATGAATGACTTCGTCGCCTGAAGTTCCAAGCAGCGACGCACCTAGAATCAGCTTCGTTTGCTTGTCGATCAGGATCTTCATGAACCCTTTGGTCTCGCCTTTCTCAAAGGCGCGGCTTACGTCCTTCATCGGCATGGTCGCCTTTAACGCTGGACGGCCAGATTTGCGCACCTCTGTTTCGGTAATGCCGGCACGGCCCAGCGGCGGATCCGTATAGAGCGCGTAAGCCGGTATGCGGTCGCTGACACGCCGTGAACCGTTGTCGAGAATGTTGCTCGCGACAATCTCGTAATCGTTCCAGGCGGTGTGGGTGAAGGCGCCACGGCCGTTGCAATCTCCCAAGGCCCAGATGCCGGGCACGTTCGTGCGCAACTCCTCGTCAGTCTCGACAAAGCCGTGCTTGTCGACGGCTACTCCCGCAGCGTCGAGACCAAGATCGTCGGTATTCGGCCGGCGGCCGATCGCGACCAAGACGTGGGAGCCGAGGATCTGCGATTTGGCATCTCCGCCCTCGATGGTGACGGCGATCTTGTCGCCGCGCTTTTCCAGGGCCGCGACTTTACTGTTCAGCTGGATATTGATCTCTTCCTGCGCGAGGAAATCGGCGATTGCCCGCGAGACATCCTCGTCCTCGCGTGCGACCAGGCGGGGCCCAAGCTCGATGACGGTGACTTCGCTGCCGAAACGCCGATACGTCTGCGCAAACTCAAGCCCCACATAGCTGCCGCCGAGCACGATGAGATGCGGCGGCAGAAATTCGACGTC
This sequence comes from Xanthobacteraceae bacterium, assembly GCA_040510075.1. Classification (GTDB taxonomy): domain Bacteria; phylum Pseudomonadota; class Alphaproteobacteria; order Rhizobiales; family Xanthobacteraceae; genus VAZQ01. Next base: position 1,605 of record JBEVJT010000303.1, read on the forward strand.
CATCATCGAGCTGTTCGTCAAATAAGGCGTCCGATCGAGTCCGGGTATCGGCGGCACCAGAGCGCGGCCGCCCACGTCGATGAAGATCTTGTCGGCCTCGAGCGTCTCCTCGCCCACCGTGACTTGTTTCGGTGCGACGAAGCGGGCTTGGCCCTCGTAGACCGTGCAGCCTTTCAGCGTCTTTAGCGATTGCTCGACGCCTTTGCGGGACGGAGCCACAATGGCGTCCATGCGTGCCTTCACCGCCTTCATGTCGACGCTGACCGCGCCCTCGATCCTCACGCCGTAATCGGCGGCGCGGCGTGCGACACGTGCTGCGTAGGCGCTCGCGACCAGCGCCTTGGTCGGTGTGCAGCCGGTGTTCACGCATGTGCCGCCGAAAAGCTTGCGTTCGATGATCGCGATCTTCCAGCCTGCAGCCACCAGTCGCCGCGCCAGGGCGGGCCCTGCCTGACCGGTACCAATGATAATCGCGTCATAGTCGGGCATCGAACGGAGCTTGTTGTTATCGCCTTCGCTGCCGCGGCGCGGCCATTGCGTTTTGCTCGCAAAAGCCGCCGCGGCCCGACACCGTCGCCTGGCATTGCGCAAAGGAATAGAAACCGCAATTCGAAGCGCCTTCCGGATATCTGGCGCACCAGGTGCCGTCGGCACGGGCTTCGTGACTGAATGCCGACAACAGCGCGCACAAGATCACCAGGACCGCAATCGCGCGCATGCATTCCTCCTTGGAGCTAGAGTGCCCACATCCTACGGCAGCACGACAGGGATTGTGATAGAAATCATCTGCAAACCAGCAAGGGTAACGTGATGTCATTTCTGCGAGCGGCGGCCTTCATCGTCATCCTTGGCGCCAGCGTATGTACCGCTGCGCAGACCTCCGGCGCGCAGGGCTACCCGACGCGGCCCATTCATTTGATCGTGCCGTATCCCGCCGGCGGAGGCACGGATTTTTTCGCGCGGCTCGTCGGACAGAAAATGTCGGAGCTTATGGGTCAGCCGATCGTGGTCGAGAACAAGCCTGGCGCAGCGACCAATCTGGGTGCCGATTTCGTCGCCAAGGCGGCGCCTGACGGCTACACGATGCTGCTCGGCGATGTCGCGACCTATGCGGCCAATCCGAGTCTTTATAAGAAGCTGCCATTCGATCCGGCGAAGGATTTCGCGCCCGTCTCACTCACCGCACGTTTCCTCAGCGTGCTTGTCGCCAATCCGAACAAGATCAACGTGAACTCGCTGCCGGACCTGATCGAGCAGGCAAAGAAAGAGCCGGGCAGGATCGATATCGCGCATGCCGGCGCAGGCAATCCGTTCCATCTCGCCGCCGTGCTGTTTCAGCAGGCCGCCGGCATCAAGCTCAACGAAGTGCCCTATCGGGGCGCCGCGCCCGCAGTTCAGGGTCTATTGGCCGGGGACGTGCACATCATGTTCGTCGACTACGCCACCGCGCGATCGCACATCGCGGCGGGAACGCTCAAGCCCCTCGCCGTGGCGGCGCTCACCGAGCGGCCGGAGCTGCAGGGTGTGCCTCCGGTCGCGAGTGCGCCCGGCCTTGCGGGTTTCGAAGCATGGCCCTGGCAAGGCT
>JBEVJT010000304.1:0-3525 GCA_040510075.1 Xanthobacteraceae bacterium
GCCACTTTCCTGTCGCAGCACTACGGCGCGCCGGTGATGCTGTTCGCCCTCTTGCTGGGCATGGCGATGAACTTCCTGTCGGCCGAAGGGCCATGCAAGCCGGGCATCGAGTTCACCTCGCGCCACGTGCTGCGCTGGGGCGTGGCGCTGCTGGGGCTGCGTATCACGGTGGCGCAGGTCGCTGCGCTGGGCTGGCATCCGGTGTTGCTGGTGGTGCTGTCGGTGACGCTGACGATCGGCGTGTCGATGGTGGTGGCGCGGCTGATGGGCTTCAACATCCTGTTCGGCCTGCTCAGCGGCGGGGCCACCGCGATCTGCGGCGCATCCGCCGCGCTGGCGCTGGCGGCGGCGCTGCCGCCCCACCCGCTGAAGGAACGCGCCACCTTGTTCACCGTGGTAGGCATCTCGGCGCTGTCGACCCTCACGATGATCGTATACCCGATCCTCGCGCGCGCCATCTCGCTGGACCCGCATACGGCCGGCATCTTCCTGGGCGCGACCATCCACGACGTGGCGCAGGTGGTGGGGGCCGGCTACAGCATGTCCAAGGAGACCGGCGACATCGCCACCCTGGTCAAGCTGATGCGCGTGGCGACGCTGCTGCCCGTGATCATGTTCGCGGTGATGTTCATGCGCGCCACCGGCAAGGCCGGCGACGGCCCGCGGCCGCCGCTGCTGCCGTGGTTTGCCGTCGCCTTCGCCGCGCTGGTGGCGCTCAACAGCACGGGCTGGCTGCCCAGGGCCGTGACGGCGACCGGCAGCGACGTCTCGGGCTGGTTTCTGGTGGCGGCCATCGCCGGCATCGGCATGAAGACGCAGCTCCGCGAACTCATCACCGTAGGCCTGAAGCCCGTGGTGCTGATGGTGGGCGAGACGGTGTTCATCGCCCTGCTGGTGCTGGCGCTGCTGCGCTTCTTCGCCTGAGCGGCGAGGAACTTGGCGAATTTTCGGAACAGGTCCTCTGTTCCGCAGATGCGTGAGCAAAATCGAGACAGTTCTTCGAGTCTAACGTTGAGAGCCCGAAGCCTCTAGTCACTTCGCGAAGCATTTTGAGCAACAGATGGGCATGCCAACTGCCCCACGGTGCCCAGCGGGAAACGGCCGGAGCGCCGAAAGGCGGGTCCGTCTCGTCCGCCGGGATATCGCAATGCCGCATAAATCGGCCCTTCATCCCCCTGTCGGGCGGCTCCCACCATCGGACGCCTCCGCGACCCCACGCCGTATGGGGCCGGCAGTTCCAGGAACTCGGCCTCGGTCTGCATTAGTCGCAAGCTCTGCCTGCAAAGCGAGATCAAAGGACAGAGCTGCTTAAGCCCCGAACCGCGGCCGCCGGCTAGCATTCCGATTTATCTCGAGAGACGGCGAAGATTGCTTCTCACGGCCCGCCGGTAGGCCAAAGCGATAGCGAGAGGCCACTTGCCTCGTGCGGCACGGACGGAGGTCTCGCCCATTGCGACGGCCTTTTCAGTCACGATGCGACACGCCTCATCGAGCGCAGGCACTCCACCACTGGCCAGCTTCATCGTACGCAACACGACGACGCAGCTGGATTCGATCGAGAACATCAAGACGTAACGCCAGTATCTCGTCATTGGATTCTCCCGGCGATCTCTGGTCGTCTCGCCTATCGCTCAGCGGTTGCTCGCGGCGATGCTTGCAAAACGCTCGATATCGTCAGATTCCCATACCAGTATATTTCTTCAATCCGTCAATGTCGGTGACGCTTCGACTACCCATCACGGGGCTGCCAGCATTTCCGTCGCCTCTCGTACGCTCGTCGCACCGTCGGTGATCGCGAGTTCAAGCCCGCTTGCGGCCGGTGCGAGATTGCGCGCAAAGAAGCGCGCAGTCGTGATCCGCGCGACATTCGCTGGATCACCGTCGCCCGCCCGATCATGCGCGGCGATCGCTATCTCGCCGAGCAGCGTGCCGCCGCGCGCGACGCCGAACAGCCGCAGATAGGGCGATGCGCCCGCAAGCGCATCGGCAAGCGCCGGACCGAGGGTGGCCAGCATGTATTCGGTCGCGCGCGCCAGCGACTCGACCGCAAGGCCGAGCGGCTTGGCCATTTCCGTGAGCTCAGCGACGTTTGAGCTGCGCAGCTTCTCAACTGTCGCGCGCATGTCCGCAATCTCGCGTCGCACCGTTTCGCCGCCGGACAGCGGCAGCTTGCGCTGCACGAGATCGATCGCCTGGATGCCGTTCGTACCCTCGTAGATCGCGGCAATTCTCGCGTCGCGCATGAATTGGGCGGCCCCTGTCTCCTCGACAAAGCCCATGCCGCCATGTACCTGCACGCCGAGCGAGGCGACCTCGTTGGCGATATCGGTGGAAAACGCCTTCGCCACCGGCGTCACCAGCGCATTCCGCTCTTGCGCAATCGTCTTTTGAGCGGGATCAGTCAGACGATGTGCGCGGTCAAGCGCGCCCGCGGTCACATAGCAGATGGCGCGCGTTGCATCCGTGTAGGCCCGCATCGTCATCAGTGTCCGGGCAACATCGGGATGATGGATAATCGTATCCATCGCGCCGGCAGGCGCGCTGGTATTCGGTGCGCGTCCCTGCTTGCGGTCACGGGCGTAGGCAAGAGCGTGCTGGGTCGCGCGCTCCGACAGGCCGACGCCTTGCAATCCGACGGAGAGACGTGCGCTGTTCATCATCGTGAACATGCATGCAAGGCCCCTGTTCTCCTGTCCGACGAGCCAGCCGATCGCGCCGTCGGTGTCGCCGAAGGCCATTGTGCAGGTCGGCGAACCATGAATGCCGAGCTTGTGTTCGATGCTCACGCATTTCACGTCATTCCGGGCGCCGATCGACCCGTTGGCCTCGATCATGAATTTCGGAACAAGGAACAGCGAAATGCCGCGGGTTCCGGGCGGCGCGTCAGGCAGGCGTGCGAGCACGAGATGGATGATGTTATTCGTCAGGTCGTGTTCGCCATAGGTGATGAAGATCTTTTGACCGAAGAGACGATACGTGCCGTCGGCTGACCGCTCGGCACGCGTGCGCACCGCGTTGAGATCGGAGCCTGCCGAAGGCTCGGTCAGATTCATGGTTGCCGTCCACTCGCCAGAGATCATTTTGGCCAGAAAGATCGATTTCAGCTCATCGGTGCCGTGCGATTCGACGGCGTCAATGGCGCCGAAACCAAGCAGTGGACAGAGCGCAAACGCCATATTGGCTGCGTTCCACATTTCGGTGCAGGCCGCATTTATGAGGTGCGGCAGCCCCATGCCACCATGGTCGGGCGAGGCAGTAACGGAATTCCAGCCGCTTTCAACCCATTGCGCGTAGGCCTCGGACCAACCCGGCGAGGTTTTGACGACCCCATCGACGAGTTTGGCTCCATTGAGATCCCCGTTGCGGTTAATCGGCGCGAGCCGGTTTTCTGCGAACTTGGCCGCTTCGTCGAGCAAGGCCTCGGCTGCGCCGTCAGCGAGGTCCGTGTAGATGCCATGTTCGATACCGGCCAGGAGACCGCCCGCGTATTTCATCGCAAATAGCATTTCTTCAACTGGCGCTCGA
>JBEVJT010000305.1:0-5506 GCA_040510075.1 Xanthobacteraceae bacterium
CGCGCTCCTCCTCGACTTCCTTGACCGCGAGGATCGCGGCCTTGGCGTTCAAGGTATCGAAGATCGTCTCGATGAGAATGATGTCGGCGCCACCCTCGATGAGCGCCTGCGCCTGTTCGGCATAGGCGATCCACAACTCGTCGAAGCTGATGGCGCGAAATCCCGGATTGGAGACGTCGGGGGAAATCGATGCGGTTCGATTGGTGGGGCCGAGCGCGCCCGCAACAAAGCGCGGCCGCCCGTCTTCCTGCTGCGCCTGATCCGCAGCCGCGCGCGCGAGCCTTGCGCCCTCGCGATTGAGCTCGGGCGCGATCTCCGACATGCCATAATCGGCTTGGGCAATGCGCGTCGAGGAGAAGGTATTGGTGGAGACGATATCCGCGCCGGCGCGGAAATAGGCGAGATGAATCTCGCGGATCTTGTCCGGCTGCGTGAGAATGAGCAGGTCATTGTTGCCGCGGACTTCTCTGTTCCAGGCATCGAAGCGCGCGCCGCGAAAACCCTCCTCATCCAGTCCGAGCGCCTGGATCATGGTTCCCATCGCGCCGTCGAGCACCAGAATGCGCTCGCGCGCGAGCCGCCGCAGCGTGGCATCGATCGGAGATATCAGCGGCTGGGAAAACGATCCGGACATGCGCTCAACCGCGATTCACGCGGCCTCCTTCACTGCGGGCCGCAGGCCAAGAAGGTGGCAGACCGCATAGACCAGGTCGGCGCGGTTCATGGTGTAGAAGTGAAAGTCGGTCACGCCGCGGTCGACGAGATCGAGCACCTGCTCGGCGGCGACGGCAGCGGCGATGAGTTTGCGGGTTGCCGGATCCTCGTCGAGGCGCTCGAACCGGTTTGCCAGCCACTCGGGAATGGATGCGCCGCAACGCGTGGCAAAACCCAGCGTCTGCTTGAAATTCTGAACCGGCAGGATCCCGGGCACGACCGGCACGTTGATGCCACGGGCGCGCACCCGATCGAGATACCTGAAATAGAGATCGTTCTCGAAGAAAAATTGCGTAATGGCGCGGCTCGCGCCCGCGTCTATCTTGGCGGCAAGCATGTCGAGGTCGGCTTCTATGCTGGCGCTGTCCGGGTGTTTTTCCGGGTAAGCCGCAACCGAGACCTCGACATCGGCGATGCGTTTGATCCCGTTCACGAGGTGCGCGGCATTGCGATATCCCCCCGGATGCGGCGCATAGCGCTCGCCGACGCCGCCCAATGGATCGCCGCGCAGGGCCACGATGTGGCGCACGCCGGCGGCACAATAACTCCGAACAACGGCATCGATCTCCTCGCATGTGGCGGCAACGCAGGTCAGATGCGCCGCCGGCGTGAGCGCCGTTTCGGAAAGAATGCGTTTTACCGTGCTGTGCGTGCGCTCGCGCGTGGAGCCGCCCGCGCCATAAGTCACAGAGACGAAATTGGGGGCGAGCGGCGCGAGCCGCGTGATGGAGTCCCAGAGCGTGGTTTCCATTTCCTCGGTCTTGGGAGGAAAGAACTCGAAAGAGACGCCAACGCGCGGGCGATCACCCGCATGAATGAAACGGCTGGCCCGCGCCACGTCCTGCATCAAGCGGCCTCCCTGGTGGGCGCGGCGATCAGGATGCGTTGATCGCGGCCGAGCCAGAGCGAGACTGCGATTTTTTCTTTTTCCTCGGGCTCCGGCGCAACCGTTCGATGCAGCGAGACGGAGAGCCCTGCGGACTTCATCCATTCCGCTACCGTCTCGGGCGCAAATCCGAGCCGCCGGTGCGCGTGCTCGTCGCGCAAAAATTCGAGACCATGGGGGGCGAAGTCCACCACCAGCAACCGCCCCCCCGGCCGCAGGACGCGCGCGGCTTGCGTGATGGCGCGCGCGCCATCATCGAGAAAATGCAGAACCTGATGGATTACCACCGCGTCGAATGAATCATTCGGCAACGCCAGGTCGTAAATGTCGCCCTGCCGCACGCTGCAAAGGCGCAGGCCGGCCCGATCGAGCCGCGCTCGCGCGAAAGCAAGCATATCCACTGAGAGATCGAAGCCGAGCCCGCGCTGAATGTCGGGACCCAAAAGCTCGAGCATGCGTCCGGTCCCGGTGCCGAGATCGAGCAAGCTGTTGATTGGCGCATCCATCAGCGCAGCCGTGATGGCTTGCTCGACCGCTTCGTCGGCGACATGGAGCTTGCGAATCCGGTCCCATTCGCCTGCATGACGCCGGAAATAATCCTGCGCGTCGGACGCGCGTTGTGCGCGCACTGCGGCAAGTCGCTCCCGGTCACGCACGAGCGTCATGTCGGATGCATCGAGCCTCGAGATTAGCCCGCGCGCGAAATCAGCGGCCCCATCATGTTCGGCCAGCCGAAAGAAGGCCCACGAACCCTCGCGGAAACGCGTGACCAGTCCTGCGTCCGCAAGGAGCCGAAGATGCCGCGAAATGCGGGGCTGGGACTGGCGCAGGATCGCCGTTAGATCGGATACGGTCAGCTCGGCTTCGGCCAGCAGGGAGAGAATGCGCAGCCGCGTTGCCTCACCGGCTGCCTTGAGCGCTACATTGAGGGCATTGAAGCGCAGCTTGTGGCTCGGCGCGGCTTCCATGAGGGAAGACATAAAGATATGTTTATGCCGTTAATGCGGCCGAGCGCAAGGGGTCTATCACTCCCGCCGAGGTCGACTACGTTTTGTAGTCAGAACGCGCGCCCGCCTATCGATGGGCCAATGCACCCATGAGCAGCGATGATTTCGGCACCCGGGAAGGGGAAATTGCGGTCGATCTACCATCCCGCACTGATGCCTCGCTCTATTTCATAGGCAGGATCCATACCCCTTGGAGGACCCGTGCGGAGTGCCCCAAAAATGCCCGCGAATCCGAGGCGATGTGCACAATCGAGGTGGATCCGTTGTGGGGTCCCGCGCTGACCGGCATCGAGACCTGCACCCATATCGTCGTGCTGTACTGGATGGATCGCTCCCGTCGCGATCTCGTCGTCCAGGTGCCGCGGCACTACGGTACCGCGCAAGGCACGTTTGCGCTGCGCTCGCCCGCGCGACCCAATCCCATCGCCATGAGTGTCGCACAGCTCCTTAAGCGAGAGGGCACTCGATTGACCGTGGTCGGCCTCGACTGCCTCGACGACACCCCGTTGCTGGATCTCAAGCCATATTTTGCATCGACCGATGCGGCGGCGGATGCCGTAGTGGGCTGGCATGCCGCGCGGGATACCTGATCATGTGTCCCGGATGCGGGTGCAGCGCGAAGCGGTGCACCGCTAAGCCGGGACCGCCACAGATCGTAACGGTGCCGGGTCTGCGGCGCACCACTGCGTTCCGCGCCCGGGACACGTGGCGTTCCCGAGAACGTGACCGGATCGTTTGAACCCGGCCTCCGGCCGCCTCGACCAACGGCCATCAAGGGGGTGCGTCATGCACAAATCATGGCCTATGGCCGCCGTGGCGGCTTCGCTGATGGCGGGCATCTTGCCTGCCTCTGCTGATCCATTCTCGTTCTTCGCTGAACCGCGCGAGCCAAGGCAGGTTTCCGCCACCGTCCCTAACAATGAGAGCGAGCTGCGCCCCGAATTCCAGCGGCGGGTGGTAAGCTACAGCAGCAAGGATGCGCCGGGCACGATCATCGTCGATACGACAAACACGTATCTTTACTTCGTCCTCGGCGGCGGGAAGGCGCTGCGCTACGGCATCGGCGTCGGCCGGGAAGGCTTTACGTGGTCCGGCGTGAAGACAATCGAGCGCAAGGCGGAATGGCCAGACTGGACGCCGCCTCCGGAAATGATCGCGCGACAGCCCTATCTGCCTTGGTTTGTTGCCGGCGGCGAAACCAATCCTCTCGGCGCCCGCGCCATGTATCTCGACAATTCGATTTATCGCATACACGGCACCAATGCGCCGGAGACTATTGGCGAGCACGTCTCCTCGGGCTGCATCCGCATGGTCAACGACGACGTGATCGATCTCTACAATCGCGTGCATGTCGGAACCAAAGTCATCGTGCTGCCCCCGGGTGCGCGCCGGGCCAGCGCAAGTCCGGTCACGGAGGCACCCCTCGCGCAAAACCGCGGCCCGTTCTCCTACGGCACGATTTATTGACAGGCTTCGGCACCGCCTTACATTACCAGGACTTCCGAGGGGAGCTCCGGTCAAGGGGCTGAGAGTTCGCCGATCCCTGGTGAGGGAGCCGCGAAAACCCTTTGAACCTGATCCGGGTCATGCCGGCGAAGGGACAGGACCGATGTCAATCCAGCCATCCGAAACGAGGGAAGCCTGCTCGCCTGACGTGCAGATTTGCGGCTGCGCGGCTGTGACAGTGGCTTGCGCCAATACGCTTGAGGAGCGACCCGATGAACATCCATGATCGCGCAACCGTGCCGCCGAAGGTGACGACCGGCCCGCTGCCGGGCTCGCGCAAGACTTACTCGGTCCCTGAGGCTGCCGCAGATTTGCGCGTCCCGCTGCGCGAGATAGCGCTCACCGAGACGGCCGGCGAGCCGGACTTTCGCGTTTACGACACCAGCGGTCCCTATACGGATCCCGCGGTCACCATCGACGTGGAGCAGGGGCTGGCGCGCGCCCGCGCCGCCTGGGTGCGCGAGCGCGGGAGCGTCGAGGAATATGCCGGCCGCGCAGTCGCTCCCGCGGACAACGGCAATGTCACGGGCACGCATCTCGCACGCAGCTTCCCGCTCACGCAGCGACCCATGCGCGGGCTTGCCGGCAAACCTCTGACCCAATTCGAATGGGCGCGGGCGGGCGTCATCACGAAAGAGATGATCTACATCGCCGAGCGTGAAAACCTCGGCCGCAAACAGATGCTCGATCGCGCCGAGGCTGCGCTTGCGGATGGCGAGAGCTTCGGCGCCTCCATTCCGCCTTTCATCACTCCCGAATTCGTGCGCTCGGAAGTCGCGCGCGGCCGCGCGATCATTCCCGCGAATATCAATCACGGGGAATTGGAGCCGATGATCATCGGCCGCAATTTCCTCACCAAGGTCAATGCCAATATCGGCAACTCGGCGGTGACGTCCTCGGTGGAAGAGGAGGTCGAGAAGATGGTCTGGGCGATCCGCTGGGGCGCCGACACCGTCATGGATCTTTCCACCGGCCGTAACATTCACAATACGCGCGAGTGGATCATCCGCAATGCGCCCGTTCCCATCGGTACCGTTCCGATCTACCAGGCGCTGGAGAAGGTTCACGGCGACCCCGCCAAGCTCGACTGGGAATGCTACAAGGACACGCTGATCGAGCAATGCGAGCAGGGCGTGGACTATTTCACGATCCACGCCGGCGTCCGCCTGGGCTACATCCACCTCACCGCCAATCGCGTAACCGGCATCGTCTCGCGCGGCGGATCCATTATGGCGAAGTGGTGCCTCTCGCACCACAAGGAGAGCTTTCTCTACGAGCGCTTCGATGAGATCTGCGAGTTGATGCGCAAATACGACGTGAGTTTCTCGCTCGGCGACGGACTGCGTCCCGGCTCCATCGCCGATGCCAACGATCGCGCCCAGTTCGCGGAGCT
>JBEVJT010000306.1:0-3035 GCA_040510075.1 Xanthobacteraceae bacterium
CGACTGGATCGAGCCGATATTGACGATGCGTCCCTTGCTGACGCGCAAGGGAGCGAGAAACGCATGCGTCACGTTGAAGACGCCGGTCAAGTTAATCGCGATGATGTCTTCCCAGTCTTTGATGACGTCGTTCGCCGCGCCCAGCATGCCGTTGCGGCGGACGATGCCGGCATTGTTGACGAGGATCGAGACCTGCCCGACCTTGTCGGCGATTTGTTTCGCCATCGCGACGCAGTCCTCGCGTCTCGCGACATCGAGCGCAAAGCTCTCCGCCTTGCCGCCGGCGTCGCGGATTTCCTTCGCAGCTTCAGCCGCAGATTGCTCGTTCACGTCGAGCAGCACGACGCGCGCACCCTCGCGGGCGTATCCGTTCGCGATCGCGCGCCCGATGCCGGAGCCTGCGCCGGTGACGACGGCGATATGATTTTCGAGAAGGGGCATGCGGCGTTTCCTCTGCTTTTGATTTTGGCGGAGGATAGCAAGCGCTGCGGCGGGCACAAGGTGGTCAGGGCAGATGGTAGGGTGGGCCAACGCGCATGTGCGCCGTACCCACCACTCCTTCCGTCAGACCTCATCCTGAGGAGCCGCGCAGCGGCGTCTCGAAGGATGAATGGCACCAGCGGGCCTCGTGGTTCGAGACGGCGCTACGCGCATCCTCACCGTGAGGGTTGATGGTTGGCTCAGAACGAGCAGGTGCCGTTGCGCAGCAGGCCGTCCTTGTAGATCAGCGCGTCGCCGAAGGTCGGCACTTCCGAGCCAACGATCACGGCGAAGTTGCCCGGATACGGCGCGGTCGGGATGCTCTGGTCCCAGATCTGGCAGAAGCCGGTATCCTGCCAGCGGATCAGGTGGAACGAAGCCTCGGCGGGGCTCGAGGCGGCAAGCGCGCCGAGGCCGATGGCGGCGAAGGCTGAGAGGGCAAAAATGCGACGCATGGAAATTCTCCGGTCTGTAATACGGGGCTTCGATGCCCCGGCATGGTGTGAGTAGCGAGCAGGGCGGGAAGGGTTCAAAGCATGCCGCACGCGAAAATCATCACCCGCCGCTGCGCCGCTGCCCTGCTGGAAAGGGGCAGCGGCGCCCGCGCTGGTCGACCCGCCGAAATGCTTGGAGGGTCACCCGGCAGAGCAAGTCAGCGGACCGGAAATAGCGCAATCGGTAGCGGGTGAGCGTAATGCAGTTCACAGGAGCGAGATTTTTTCGCGCGGTTTGCGAATATTGCGGTATCCGGAAATCGGTCGTCGCGATCGTGATGAAATTGTGTCGAACCTCGTGTCGCGCATTGCCGCCACGGCGTTTTGCCGGGGCACGAATACGCTTTGTCCCCCGGGCCGATCGGCTACAATCGATCAGCGCGACTCAATTTCGCCGCATCAGCCCGCCTGAAGTCCTGCCTCACATGATATCCGGGAGACCCTGTCCATGAAGATCTCGTCCGCCATCCGTATGGCGCTGCTCGCGCTTGTTGCCTTCGCGGGCGCCACGTTCTCGAGCGCCTCGCATGCCGATGAAGGTTTCGTGCAGCTCACGATCTACAAGGCGGGATGGGTCATCGGCGGCTCCGGCGGTTCCGGCGTGCTTGATTTCCGCGGGCGGCGATATTCGCTGTCGACCGGCGGATTGGACTACGGCTTCGTATTCGGCGGCTCGAAGACGATCCTCCGCGGCCGCGTCAGCAACATCTGGCGCCCGTCCGATGTCGCCGGCGTCTACGGCGCCGCGGGCGCAGGCCTTGCGGTCGGCCGCGGCGCGCGCGCGATCGTGCTGACCAACCAGAAGGGCGCGGTGCTGGAGCTGACCGGACACCAAGTGGGATTGATGGCGAACGCGGATTTGAGCGGGCTCGCGATCACGCTGCGGTAGAATTTTGTCGGGTGGGCAAAGGCGCAAAGCGCCGTGCCCACCATGCAACGCGTTGATCAAGATGGTGGGCACGCTCTCGCTTTGCCCACCCTACCGCAGGGCCGGGTGGGTTGACGATGAACCACGACGAACTGGTTGTCGCCTACACTGCGCCGGGCCGCCACTATCACAATCTGGCACATATCAAAGATTGTCTCGGTGCGCTCGCGCGCGTGGACAATCTTTCTGCGGCCGAGCGCGAAATTCTCACGCATGCGATCTGGTGGCACGATGTGGTTTACGACGCGACCAGGGCGGACAATGAGGAGCTCAGCGCGCAGTTGGCTGAAGCGCATGTCCGCGCGGATATCGCCCGCGAAGTCGGCCGCCTGATCCGGCTGACAAAAACACACGCGGTCCAGCCCGGTGATCGCCTGGGCGCGCTCCTGATCTCGATCGATCTCAGCATTTTGGGCGCGGAGCCTTCGCGCTACGACACCTATGCCGCGGCGATCCGGCAGGAATTCATCCACGTGCCGGAGCCGGATTACCGTGCCGGTCGCGCCAGGGTGCTCGGCCAGTTTGCCGCCCGGCCGGTCATCTTTCCCGATGCAGGTTTTGCCGCGACCTACGACCGGCAGGCCCGCGACAACCTCGCGCGTGAACTGGCATCGTTGAGCGCGACCTAGCTCGGCGCGGGAATGTCGCGTCCGTCAGTCGCATACTGGCGGATCTTGTTCCGCATTGTGCGCACCGAAAGCCCGAGCACGCGCGCAGCGTGCGTGCGATTGCCGTCGAAGCGCGCCAGCGTCTGCAGCACAAGCTCGCGCTCGATTGCCTCGACCGTGGAGCCGATCAGCATGGGCACGATTTCGTGGGGTGAAAGGGCCCGGGAGTCCGAGAGCGGAATCTCCGGTGCGGGGAAGCAGTCCGCGCCAATATACAGGTCACGGTACTCGCCAACATACGCGCTCACATCAATTTGGGGCATCAACACCTCCCGATCAACGCTAGCCCCGAAACACGGAGCAGAAGCATCAGGAATCACGGCCCCCGCCGTAGCGGGAAGGTGGGCGCGTTTGGTTAATGAAAGGTTAATGGGTGAAGAAGTTGCCAAGAGCCGGCCTGCTCGGTGCAGACCGCCATGAGCGTTTCTGATTCACATGTCAAACAGCCGCTCCGCTGTCATCGTC
>JBEVJT010000307.1:0-16289 GCA_040510075.1 Xanthobacteraceae bacterium
TCAAGGTCGTGGCGGACGAGCGAGCCCACGCCGGCCCCGCTCTCCGACGGCGGCATGTCCCATTGCATGAGGTGATAGGCGAGATCCGCGAGCGGGTCGCCCAAAGTGGAAAGTTCCCAGTCCAGAACCGCCAAGATCTGCGGCTCGGACGCAGACAGAATGATGTTGTCGAGTCGAAAGTCACCGTGCACGAGCCGGACCGGCGCCGGAGGCGGAAGGTGCTGCGGCAGCCAGGCCATGAGATCGTCCATTTCGCCGAGCGACTCCGTTTGCGAAGCGCGATATTGCTTCGACCAGCGCTCGATTTGCCGTGCCACATAGCTCTCGCCGCGGCCGAAGTCGGACAGGCCCAGCGCCGCCGGATCGAAGCTGTGCAATCGCGCCAATGTGGCGTTCATGGCGTCATAAATGGCGCGTCGCTCCTGTGCCGCTGCGTTCGGAATGTGCGGCTCCCAGACCACGCGACCAGCGACATGCGCCATGAGATAGAACGGCGTGCCCGCCACGGTTGGGTCGTTGCAATAAAGGAGTGGCTGTGCGACGGGAAAGCGCCGTGCGTAAAGTGCGCAGACGACGCGATATTCGCGATCCACTGCATGCGCCGACGGCAACAGTTTTCCCGGTGGCTTGCGCCGCAGCACGTACTGTCGGGCAGGCGTCTCGATCAGATAAGTCGGGTTCGACTGGCCGCCTTTGAACTGGCGCAGCGCCAGCGGACCTTTGAAATCCGGCACGTGTTCTGAAAGATACGCTTGTAGGCGCGTAGCATCGATGGCAAGCGGCGCTGAAATTTCTTTCGTTCCGCCGAATGCCGCCTGCCGATCCAAGCGTGCAGTCATGGAGGATGCGAGGTCACGCCGAGCCGAAAAATTCGACCAGTGCCGTGGCGGTCGCTTCCGGCGCCTCCTCGGCGAGATAATGCCCGCAGTCCAGCGGAAAGCCGCGCACTTCGTTGGCCCATTCCTGCCAGGCGGCGACCGGCGCTTCCGTTTCGGCCGCAACACCGCCGTCCGCGCCCCAGATCGCCAGCACGGGACACGTGATCTTCTTGCCTGCCGCGCGGTCGATCTCGTCGTGGGCAAGATCAGTTGTACGGCCGGCGCGGTAATCCTCGCAGGTGGCGTGAATCCGTAGCGGATCGCTGTAGAAGGCGTGATAGTGTGCGAGCGCCCGCGCATCGAACACTGAAAGCGTCTTTGTTTTCGTGCCTCGTGCCACGCGCCAGTCGAAGAAATAAAGCGGATCTTTGCCGATTACAGTTTCGGGAAACGGTGCGGGCAGCGCCAGAAAAGGCCAGTGCCACGCGCGCATGGCAAGACGCGCATCCAGCCGATGCCACATGTTCCAGGTGGGCACGATGTCGAGCACGGCGAGCTTCTTTACGCGCCCGGGATGGTCGAGCGCGAGCCGATAGCCAACTCGGCCGCCACGATCGTGCCCGGCAAGAAAGAAAGAAGCGTGGCCGAACGCTTCCATCACCTCGATCATGGCCGCGGCCATTGCGCGTTTTGTATAAGGCGCGTGCTCCGCATCGGATTTCGGGACACTGGACCATCCGTAGCCCGGCAGGTCTGGGAGAACGAGCGTGAAATGGGAGCCCAGGAGCGGCGCCACGCGATGCCACATCACATTTGTCTGCGGATGGCCGTGCACTAGCAGGAGCGCCGGGCCTTGTCCGCCGGCACGCGCGAAGATGCGCCCTGCCGCCGTGTCGAGCCATTTTGCGGCGAAGCCGGGATAGAGGTCGGCAAGATCGCTCACCGCGTGTCGCCCACAGACGCTTTCTCCGGCGCGACTGCGCGCGCACCGATGTCCCGGCGGCAAAAGCCATCCGGCCAGCTGATGCGATCGACGGCCGCATACGCGCATTTTCGCGCTTCGGCAACGCTCTTTCCGAGAGCCGAGACATCAAGCACGCGCCCGCCATTGGCGAGAATTCGACCGTCTTTTACAATTGTACCGGCGTGAAAGATCTCAACGCCCTCGACCCGGGCAGCCTCGTCCAGGCCTGTAATGGCTGATCCTTTGCGATAGCTGCCGGGATAGCCCTTCGCCGCCATCACCACCGTCAAAGCCGCATCGTCATACCAGCGAAGATCGAAGTTCTTGAGCATGCCGTCGCAACACGCGAGCAAGGCCGGCACCAGGTCGGACATCAGCCGCAGCATGAGTACCTGACATTCGGGATCGCCGAAACGCACATTGTATTCAATAAGTTGCGGGCCGTTATCGGTAATCATCAACCCGGCATAGAGCACGCCTTTATAAGGGGTGCCGCTTGCGCGCATCGCCCGCAGAGTGGGCAGCACGATGTCTTCCATGGCGCGGCGGGAGATTTCCGGAGTCATGATGGGCGCCGGTGAATAGGCGCCCATGCCGCCGGTGTTCGGCCCGCGATCGCCATCGAAGGCGCGCTTGTGATCCTGAGCCGTGGCAAGCGGGATGGCGTGCTCGCCGTCACAGAGCACGAAAAAAGAGGCCTCCTCTCCGACAAGCATTTCTTCGATCACGACCTCGGTCGCGCTGTTGGCCCCGGCAAAGATTCCTTCGATGGCGGCTTCTGCTTCCTCCACGGTTTCGGCAACCGTAACGCCCTTGCCCGCCGCAAGGCCATCAGCCTTGACGACGATCGGAGCGCCGTGTCTGCGCGCGTAGTGTTTCGCCGCCGTACAATCTGCGAGGCGTGCGTAGGCGGCCGTCGGAATGTTGTGCGCCTTGCAGAGATCCTTGGTGAAGCCTTTTGAGCCTTCGAGCTGCGCTGCCGCCTTGCTTGGCCCGAACGCCTTGATGCCTGCCGCGCAGAGATCGTCGACAATGCCCGCACAAAGCGGCCCCTCGGGGCCGACCACAACCAGATCGATTTGATTGCTTCGAGCGAACGCGATGATGCCGGCGTGGTCGGCCGGATCGAGCGCGATCAGTTCGCATTCTTTGGCAATACCCGCATTGCCGGGAGCGCAATAAACCCGATGCACGAGCGGGCTCGCCGCGATCTTCCAGGCGAGCGCATGCTCGCGCCCGCCCGAGCCGAGAATAAGGATGTTCATGCGCGTATTCGCAAAGTTCGGTGAATGCCCGCTAACTGCTCATACCATGCTCTAACGAACAGGCAACGGAGCGCGAATTCGCGGACGCCCTTCTTGCCGTTATGGATCGATGCTAGGAGGGCTGCCGTTTATTGCAGGGAGGAAAGGGAGCATGGAAATCAAGTCAGCCGGGTCAGCAGCCTCGCGTCGCGGACCTGCCGAGTCATTTACCGGAACGGTGTGGCAGAACCCGATCATCGAGGCGCCTGCACCCGCGCGGATCCGCTGCGCCTGGGTGAGGTTCGAGCCGCGTGCAAGGACCGCGTGGCATACGCATCCCCTCGGACAAACCCTGCATGTCGTCTCCGGCGTTGGGCGTATCCAGCTATGGGGTGGGCCGATACGGGAGATCCGCGCTGGCGACACGGTCTGGATCGCGCCCGGGGAAAAGCACTGGCACGGCGCCGGCCCCACCACGGACATGGTGCACCTTGCCATGCAGGAGCATCTGGATGGCAAACACGTCGCCTGGCTCGAACACGTCAGCGACGAGCAATACGACGGCAAGACCGCATAGAATGCCTGCACGCGGACGGATTTCTTGATCGCGATCTGAAAGGGTCACCCGCTGAGCATGAACGAGCAGATACGGCCGAATACTCCCGAATGGACGGTCTCCGAGCTCTCGGCGGCGCTGCGCAAAAGCATCGAGGATTCGTTTGGCTATGTGCGCGTGCGCGGCGAGATTTCCGGCTACCGCGGGCCGCATCCTTCCGGGCATTGCTATTTCGGTCTTAAAGACGAGGGCGCCAAGATCGAAGCGGTCCTCTTCCGCACTGCCTTCGCGCGCCTGCGCATCAAGCCCGAGGAGGGGCTTGAAGTGGTCGTGATCGGGCGCCTCACGACCTATCCGGGACAGTCGAAATATCAGATCGTGGTCGAGACACTTGAGCCTGCCGGGCTTGGCGCGCTTATGGTCCTTTTGGAGCAACGGAAGAAAGCGCTAGCGGCCGAGGGGTTGTTTGATCCGGCGCGCAAGCAGCTGCTGCCATTCCTTCCCGGCGTCATCGGAGTCATCACTTCGCCCGCGGGGGCCGTTATCCGGGACATCTTGCACCGCCTGAACGATCGATTTCCCCGTCGCGTCATGGTCTGGCCGGTGCGCGTGCAGGGAGACGGCTCTGCCCAGGAGATTGCGGCGGCCATTGCGGGCTTCAACGCATTGCCTGCGGAGGGAGCCACGCGCAGGCCCGACCTTCTTATTGTGGCGCGCGGGGGCGGCTCCATCGAGGACCTCTGGTCCTTCAACGAGGAGATCGTGGTTCGTGCCGCCGCGGCAAGCATGATCCCTCTCATCTCGGCGGTGGGGCACGAAACCGACGTCACGCTCATCGACTTCGCCGCCGATAAGCGTGCGCCGACGCCGAGCGCCGCGGCGGAGATCGCAGTGCCGGTACGAATCGAGCTGCTCGTCCGTATCGACAGTCTCGCGCATCGTTCGCTCGCGTGCTGGCAGCGCACACAGCAAACGCGCCGGGCAGAGCTCCGCTCGGCCATGCGCGCGCTGCCGAGCGCCGAGCAATTGCTTGCGGTTGCCACGCAACGGCTCGACCACGCAACCAGTCGGCTTCCACGTGCGCTGCTCGCAAACGCACAGAGTCATCACGCGCGTTTCTCGCGCGTTGCCGGCCGCCTGGCGCCGCACATGCTGCGTGTGCAGCTAGTCCGCTGCTGCGATTCGCTGCGCGCCCTGGTGGAACGTGCAGACCGCGCCATGACGAGTGCAGGCCCACGGCGACGGGAGCGGCTCGACACCGCAACCGCACGTTTGCGCGCGAGCCTGCGGGCAAATACAGAGAGTCATCGAAACCGGATCGCGCGTGCCCGCGAGCGGGTCGCTGCGATGGCGCAACGGGGGAGCCGCGCCATGGTCACGCTGCTCTGCCAACGCATCGCATCCCTCGACCGCTGTGCAGGCCTCCTGCAGGCGCTTTCCCACCGGGGTGTGCTTGCCCGCGGCTTTGCGCTCGTGCGCGATGCAAAACGACGGCCCATCCCGCATGCCGCGCGGGTAAGCTCGGGCATGAGTCTCGACATCGAATTCTTCGACGGACACGTGCGCGCCTCGGCCGAGCACGCATTTGTCACCCCCGCCGAGAAGCCGCGGCCCAGGTTCAGGTCGCGGCGCTTGGCCGATGCCGGCCAGGGCAAGCTGTTCGATTAGCTTCGGTGCGCTTCCCGGGCAGAACGGTCCAGCTTACATCGGGCGGCGCTAGTGTCCGATTCCGAAGTTCGCATCATTCTGCGGCACGCTCGTTTGCGAACTTCGGAATCGAAGGACACTAGCAACTTATCGACCTAGTGTGGCCTTGGTTCAGAAGTCCGCATTTCGGACTCGCGGCGAGAATGATGCGGACTTCCGAACCGCCACACTAGGCATTATCTTCACCCGCGACGCCCCACCAGGAGAGAGCAAAGGTGCTAAATCGAACCGATGGCGCTATGGCCGGCGAAGCCGAGCTCAAGTACCTCGATGGCGATTTTCGCATCGTTCGACCTGGCACCTATGTGCGTTGTGCGGTGACCGGCTTGCCGATCCCGCTCGAGGAGCTGAAATACTGGAGCGTCGATCTGCAGGAGGCCTACATCAATCCCGAAGCCGTGCTGCGCCGCCATTTCCCTGATCGATTTCGCCAAATGCAGGGGCGCGGCGGGCAAAAGGATTGAACAACCTCTCCGTCAGCCCTGGCCTTCGTATTTGAACGAGACCTTCATTTTCACGCGGTAGGCTTCCACCTTACCATTGTTCAGCTGCACGTCCTGCTCGACGATTTCAGCAATACGCAGGTCTCGCAAGCTCTTTGCAGCCCGTTCGACCGCCACTTTCGCGGCCTTCTCCCACGACTCAGTGCTGGTTCCGATCAGCTCAATGACTTTGTACACGTTCTCGGCCATGGCCGTTTCCTCCGTCAGAAAATAGAGCAAGGAAAAGCATGCACCCGCAGCAAATCGAATTCAACTCGCATGTTTGCGGACCGCGGCAAGGCGCTCAACCAGCATCTCGCATATCCCTTTTTCGTCTTCGAACACCAATTTGACTGGAAGCGCATGCGCTTGCGCCGCAAGATCGGCAATGTCACCGTTGCCGACAAGCCTCGCCATGTCCTTTTCCGTCGTTACCAGTACCAAGCCTTCGGCATCTGCCCGCCCGCATAGCTCTTGCGCTTCGGCGCGCGTATAGAAATGGTGGTCCGGAAATTTTCTCGTCTCACCGAGGGCAACGCCCGCGGTGGTCAGCGTCGCGAAAAATTTCTGCGGATCGCCGATCCCGCAAAAGGCGAGCACGCGCCCCGGTCCCAACGCCGCGATGAAGCCGGCATCGGGCTGCAAAGAGGCCGCAAACACCGGGAGTCGCAGCCCGTGCGCGAGCGACGCAACATTGGCTGCAGCACCTCCCGTTCCCACAACGACGAGCGCATCGGCCCGTCGAAGTTGTGCGTGAAGCGGTGCGCGGAGCGGGCCGGCCGGGAACACGCGCCCATTGCCCACCGCGCGCGACGAATCGATCACGAGCAGGGAAACATCTTTGTGCAGACTTGGATTTTGAAAGCCATCGTCCATGACGATGACGCTCGCGCCGGCAGCAACTGCTGCTTTGGCCCCGGAAACGCGGTTGCGTGCCACGATCGTTGGCGCCGCCTGCGCGAGAAGAAGCGGTTCATCGCCAACGTCGGTCGCGCGATGTTGCATCGCATCGACCTTGATGGGTCCTCTCAACGTGCCGCCATAACCTCTGGTCAGGAACACCGGCACTTCGTGCAGCGCATCCAGTACGTTTGCCACTGCGAGAGCGGTTGGAGTTTTACCTGCGCCGCCAAGTACCAAGTTTCCGATGCAGATTACTGGGGCAGTGGTGCGTCGGCCGGGGTAAACGAGCCGCGTTCTTGCTGCGGTTCCATAAAGAGCCGCGGCCGGCGCGAGGAGCCGCGCGCCAATGCCGGCCTCGCGCCACCAGAATTCTGGCTCACGCATGATGCCGTCGCTCGAGACGGATCTGCATCAGATATGGATCGAGCGCCGATAGTGTGCGCTCAAGAGCGCCGCCCAGAACCGCAACCGTTTCACGCGCAGCGGCGGCTACGGCAGCACGTTCCTGCGCATCTTTGAGCCAAGCTCCCAGACGCACGGCCAATCTGCCGACGTCCTTGATCTGCTCGGCACCGTGCGCTCGATCAAGCGCGGAGTAGATTTCCGCAAAATTCCATACGTGGGGACCGTGCAGGATGGCCGCGCCGAGCTTGATTGGCTCGATCGGATTTTGGCCGCCATGGCTGGCCAGCGAACCGCCCACGAAGACAATGGGGGCCAGCCTATAGATTAGTCCGAGCTCGCCCATTGTATCGGCGACATAGATTTCGGTATCGGACACCGGCAGTTCGCCGCGCGAGCGCAAGGCGGTCTTCAGGTCCGCTGCGCGCGCGATTTCGACTATTCCGAGACCGCGCTCCGGATGGCGGGGTGCAATCAGTGTAAGCAGGCCGGGGAAAGAATGCCGCAGCCGGCGGTGTGCCTCAATCAAGAGGGTCTCCTCGCCCGCATGGGTCGAGGTGCCGGCGATTACGGTCCGATTTTTTAGGGCGGCTGCAAGGGCAGCAAGCTTTTCGGCATCGGCAGGCGGACTGGGTGCATCGAGCTTGAGATTGCCCGTGGTCACCACCCGCGGGGCGCCCAGCTCGCGATAACGGTCTGCATGCACCGACGATTGTGCAAGACAGAGATCGAAGCGGCGCAGCAGGGCTGCGATTGTTGCCGGCGCAAATCGCCACCGTCGAAACGAACGCTCCGACACACGCCCGTTAACCAAGATGAGTGGAGTCCCATGTTCGGCGGCGGCCAGGATGAGGTTCGGCCACAAGTCGGACTCGACAAACAGAGCGAGATCCGGCCGCCAATGCTGGAAAAAGCGGTTCACGAACCGCGGTGCGTCGAGAGCGGTGAATTGATGAATGACATCCGGCGGCAACCATTCTCCGGCAAGCTGCGCGGAAGTGGCAGTACCGGACGTGCAAAGCACGCCAAAACCTCTTTCACGCAGCCGCTCCATCAGCGGCACGACCGTAAGCAGCTCGCCGACACTTGCGCACTGCATCCAGATCAACGGCCCAGCTGGACGCGTGACTTGCGTCTCGGCATAGCGCTCCTGAACCCGCTCGGGATTTTCTTTGCCGCGTCGCAGGCGGCGAAAAAGCAGCGCCGGTGCAATTGGCGTCAGAATCGAAGTTAGAGCGCGATAGCTTCGCAACGCAAAAGGCAACCCACTCGCGACGGCTGCCATTTCAGTCCCGGTCGACCAGGTGATACGCGCGCGTGGTGACGCGATCGAGAGAAGCCTGCAGCGTGCTGCGTGCGTTCTCCAGCGCCTCTGCGTCAGCCTCGGGCGGTACCCAGATCGGCTCAGCGACCACTCCAGCGCCGCGGCTGAACGGCAAGCTGATGGAGGTACGGTCCCAAGTGTCGAACTCGATGCGCCTATGCGTGGCGAGTGCGACCGGATAAATGGGACGGCCGGATGCGCTCGCCAGCTTGATGATTCCGAGGCCGGCTACGCGCGAAACCATCGGAACATCAGCACTGAGCGCGACGATACAACCCTCCTGTAATGCGCTCACCATCTCCTTGAACGCGCCAACGCCGCCTTTGCCAATGAAGTCGGTGCCCTGATGACCCGATCCGCGGATCGCTTCCACACCTAGCCGCTGCGCGGCAATTGCGTTCACTTCACCATCGCGATGTTTGGAGACGAGTACCTTCGCGCGGTGTTCTCGGCGTTTTAGAAACGGCGCCAGGAAATGCTGACCATGCCACATTGCGAGAATGACCGGATAATCCCGCGCCACACGCTCATAGATATCTGGCGGTTCGGTCACGAATCTGCCGGTCTTCCAGACAAGGCGCAAATATTCCGCCGCCGTAACCCCGATCGCGACCTGCATCGCGCGCGACCGGAATAGACGTCTGGACCAGGACATCGACAAAAGACCGGGGCAGGTCAGGCTCTGGCATTCTGATCGGCCTGCCGCTCGACCAATCTGCACAGATGCACGATCGAATACCGGGCATGAGCACTGTGGACCGTCGGCCCCGCTTTGGCGCGGGAGATCGGATGCAATATTTGATGGGATGAGGCGCGCAATTCTAGCTCCCGATCAATCGCACCCGGCGGCCTGATTATTCCAATTCGGCGATCCGATCTCGAATCAGCTCAAGCAATGCGCCATGCCGGCGCTCACCGGCCGCGATCAGCGCGCCATGTACCGGGGCGGGCCGATTATAGATCAACGGTGCGCCCCCTAACGTTGTCACCCGCCCGCCGGCTTCGTGCACCAAAAGATCGGCCGCCGCAAGGTCCCAGTCGTGACTGTTGGGCGCGGTCAATGTGGCATCGAGCGTACCCATGGCGACCCTGGCAAGCCGCAACGCAAGCGATGGCACGCGCGGCATCGATTCTATGCGCGGCTCGATCTCAGCAAGAATTTCAAGTCGCCGCTTCGTGGCGGAGAACCGCGTCCCCGCAATGGCATCTCCCGCCGTCGTTTTGATCGGTTTGCCGTTGCGCGTGGCACCGTTGCCTGCGGCAGCGAGGAACAGTTCGTCCGTGACGGGTGCGTAAAGGGCGCCCAGGATCGGACGGCCAATGCGCACGAAAGCGGCGGAAACCGTCCAGTCGGCAGAACCGGCAAGATACGCACGCGTGCCGTCGATGGGGTCCACGATCCACACTTCGTCCTCTTGCAGGCGCGCGCGATTGTCCTCCGTCTCTTCCGACAGCCACCCCGCCGCGTGAATGGAAAGCAGACGCTCGCGCAACAGCGCGTCTACGGCAAGATCGGCCTCGCTGACCGGCGAGGACCTGCCCTTGATCCAACTCTTGAGCGCCGTCCGGAAAGTAAGCAGCGCGAGCGCACCCGCCTCGCGGACCGCGGCCGCGAGTTGATCGCGCATGAGCGCAATATCCGGGCCGGTGTCAGCGTCCGGCAACCGTGAGCCCCTCCACGCGCAGGGTCGGCGCGTTGCTGCCAAAACGAAATTCGAGGTCGTTCGCAGGCAACAGATTTCGGAAGATATCGATGAGGTTGCCCGCAACCGTCACCTCACTGACTGGATAGCTGCGTTGACCATGCAGGATCCAGAAGCCGGACGCGCCGCGGCTATAGTCTCCGGTGACCATATTCACGCCTGCCCCGATGAGGTCGGTCACATAGAAGCCCTCCTCGATATCCCCGATCAGTGACTCGGGCGAACTTGCGCCAGGCGTTAGGTGCAGGTTCGTGGGCGAGGGCGCCGGGTTTGACGATACGCCTCGCTGCGCATGGCCGGTGGTGACGAAGCCGAGCTCGCGCGCGGTTGCGCAGTCGAGAAGCCAGGATGTGAGTACCCCATCCTCCACGAGGACCAGTTGTTTCGAGGCCACGCCTTCTGCGTCGAACGGACGCGAGCGCAGGCCACGCCGGCGCAGCGGGTCATCAATCACGCTGATGCCCTTGCTGAAAAGCCGTTGTCCCAATTTGTCTTTCAGAAAACTTGTTCGCCGAGCGACTGCCGCTCCGTTGATCGCGCTGGCGAAATGGGAAAGGAGCGATCCCGCCACGCGTCGATCGAATACTACAGGGACCCGCTTGCTCTCGATCTTGTGGGGATTCAGACGCTGGACGCTTCGCTCCCCGGCAGTGCGTCCGATCTTTTCGGGCGCTTCCAGATCCGCGGCATGCAACGTAGTGGAATAGTCGTAATCGCGTTCCATGGCGGTGCCGTCGCCCGCAATCGCCGTCATGGAAACGCTGTGGTACGAGCCCGTATAAGAACCGCGAAAACCTGAACTCGTCGCAAGGACGATACCGCTTATCCCCGCGGCGGACCCGGCGCCCCCGGATTTTGTCACTCCCTTGACAGCAAGTGCCGCTGCCTCCGCGCGCCTGGCGCGTTGCTCCAGCTCCGCCACGTCTGGAAGTCGAGAATCAAGCAAGTCAAGTTCCGGAATTGCGCGCGCAAGTCGGGCTTCTTCCGCGAGCCCCGCGAAGGGATCGTCCGGCGCCACACGCGTCATGGCGAGTGCGCGTTCGGCAAGTTCCGATGGATTCATTTTGAGGTCATTCGTGGACACGACCGCTTGCCGCTGCCCGAGAAAGACGCGCAGTCCCAGGTCGTCCCCTTCCGATCTTTCCGATTCTTCGATAGCTCCCTCGCGCACTTCCACGCCGAGGGAGACCGAGCGGACCGCGATTGCATCGGCCGCCTCCGCACCGGCACGCATGGCCGCCGCGATCAGGCGCTGCGAATGTTCGGCAAGTTCAGAATCGTCGAGAAGTAGAGCCATCCGGCAACAGCGCTACGCGGCAGGTTCGCGCAAGTGGTGAGGCAAGGAGCCGTCAAGCAATGACGGCAACGTCCCGTCAATCATGTGAGAGGATGCAGGCAGGTGATACCGTGGATTAACCAGGAACATTAATCGGATTCCGAATTGTTTGAGGCAGGTTTGCGGCTAATGCCGGAGCAATCCGGCTGAATACCGGGAAATTCCCGGCGGGGAGATAGGCTTTGAGGCGTCAAGCAGCAAGCAGGGCCTTGCCTGCCGGATCGAGCCGTGACGAGCGGCTCGATCCATTTTCCCTTCCCTTGCGTTTCGCAGCTGATGCCAGCAGCGCTGTGGCACCGGTTCGAGTTCTCGAGCTTCAGCGACCACGTGGTTCTGATGCGTGCGATTGCCGGCATCAAAATGACCATTGCGTTGCCGCTTCATTCCTATCTCGGCATCGCGCTCCACTTTGCAGCCGAGGACGGCGGTTGAATGCGCCTGCGCCGCGATTGTGCTCGAACATCCCGATCCGCAACTCTCGGTAACGCTGCACCATGCGCGCGACGCTCACGACATGAGCTTCCAATGGCGATGTTGGGCGCGAGCGCTGGGATTGCCTCTTTTGATCGTCGAAAGCGATGGAAGTCTGCGCGAGCCGTTCCCGCACATTGGCGCAATTGAGGTGGGTCGGGCTGCAGCGCGTCGGCGTGGCCGCAGCTCTCTGAAGTCCCGGCGCCGAATACAGCGCCTGCGACGGCGCACCGGGTCTCTGGCCTCTGCAGCGGTGCACCGGGGCGAGCGCGAGATCATCGCGCGCAACTGAAGCGCTGCCCGAATCAGCGCCGCAGCGTGGCTTCGATCAGAAGGCCCGCAAAGAGAAGCAGTCCCGCATCCCGGTTCGATTTGAACAGACGGAGGCAAAGCGCTGGATCCGCTATGTCCAGGCGATTGACTTGCCAGGCAAGGTGAGCCGCAAACGCACCGATGCCGAGGGTGGAAATCAACCCTGCGCCGGCGCTCCATTCCGACGATGCCAAAAGCAGAACAGCAAGCCCGTAGAACACCGCCAGCGCCGGCCTGGTGCGCGTACCAAACAAAAGAGCCGTCGATTTGATGCCAATAAGTGCATCGTCCTCGCGATCCTGATGCGCATAAATCGTGTCGTATCCGATTACCCAAAAGATCGCGCCGGCATAGAGCAGCAGCGGCGGTATTTCCAGGCGGCCTAGCAAGGCCGGCCAGCCCATCAGCGCGCCCCAGGAGAAGGCGAGCCCGAGGACGATCTGCGGCCAATACGTAATGCGCTTCATAAATGGGTAGATCGCGACCACTCCGAGCGAACAGAACCCGACGAGCCGAGTGAACGAGTTGAACTGGAGGAGAACGGCAAGGCCGACTAGCGCCTGTAATGCGAGAAACACTCCTGCCGCAGGAACGGTGACGGCACCTGAAGGAATCGGTCGCGAGCGTGTGCGTTCGACGCGGCGGTCGAGATCGCGATCGACGAGGTCGTTCCAGGTGCAGCCTGCGCCACGCATGGCGAAAGCGCCAATGAAGAATAACAGCAAATGCCAGGCATTCACGGGTGCGCCGGCGCTGTCAGCGGCAAGTGCCGCGGACCACCAGCAAGGGATGAGCAGAAGCCACGAGCCGATGGGGCGATCGAGGCGAGCGAGCCGCAAATAAGGCCGCGTCCAGGCCGGCGCGAGCCAATCAACCCAGTTTCCGGTAGAATCGGCGACGCGATCCGCGCCGTGGATCATTGCGCCAGGGGGCTGCCTATCAGCGTGTCGAAGGTGCCCTTACCGCGCTTAGTGGCAGAAGAGTCAGGCACGACGGGTGTGGTGCCCAGAGCATCGCTCAGCGTCGGGCCAGTCGGACGCGGGCCCTGTGCGGCCGCGTCACAAACGGACTTGCCGACCTCGCTTGCCTTGCCATGGGCGGCCCTGAGGCTTTTGATCACGTCCGCGGGCACCCCGCACGCGGTGCTGTTGTCTTCCAGGCCCTTGATGAACTTTGCTTCCGTCGCAAGAAAGCTCTTGAACAGCTTGCAGGTCTCGCTCGGCGCGGCCTTTCTTTTTCCGGCGGCCTGCAGTGCCTGGCCGTGCTTTGCCGTCTCATCGCGCAGACCCAAAAGATGCTGGCACGCGGGCGGTGGTCCTTGCGGCGCTCCGAAACCGGGAGAGGCGGGCATTTCCGAGGAACCGGGCATCCCGGGATATCCCGGCATGCCGGGCGAGCCCGGCAGCCCCGGCATGCCGCCAAACTGTGCGTGAGCCATGCCGAGCGGCAGCGTTAGTCCGACCGCGACCAGCGCCGCTCTGGAAAAAATTTTGGCGCTCACTCCTTAGGTCCCCCACGAGGCGAAAAACATCGCACCAGCAACAGCACTTCAAATCCGGCGATAACACGGCAAATTCTTGAGACCACGGCGGTTAGCTCGGTTGACATTCTGTCTCACCCGAAGCTCGGCTTCTCGAAACATGCCTCGCTACGATTTCCGCACGCCTCGGTTGTACCTTGATGAGCCGCTCCGAGCGGGCGCGTCGGCGCTCTTGAGCAGAGCGCAGGCGAACTATCTCGGCAATGTGCTGCGGCTCAAGCCCGGCCATACGGTGCTGGTGTTCAATGGCCGCGACGGCGAATGGCGAGCGCGTCTGGTCCAACCCCGAAAGGGACAGCTCGCACTCACTCTTGAGACGGGCCTTCGTGCACAAACTCTGCCGCCCGACCTCCATTACCTGTTCGCTCCACTCAAGTATGCCCGCCTGGATTACATGGTGCAGAAAGCCGTCGAGATGGGGGCCTCGAGACTGCAGCCTGTCATCACGCAACATGTTCAGGTCGGCCGCGTCAATCTCGAGCGCATGCGTGCGAACGCCATTGAAGCGGCCGAGCAGTGCGGGATCCTGACCCTGTCCGAGATCTGCGCTCCGCTCCCCTTCGACCGCATGTTGCGGGAAATGGATTCTTCGCGCCTGCTGGTGTTCTGTGACGAGGAGGCCCCGGTCGAGAATCCGGTTGCGGCGCTCGCGGCAGCGCGCGGCGAGAGGCGTCCCGGCACATTCCCCGTGGCGGTGCTGATCGGTCCGGAAGGCGGGTTTGCCGAAGAGGAGCGTGATGCCCTGCTCGCGCTCCCCAACAGCGTGCGCCTTGCGCTTGGTCCTCGCATCCTGCGCGCGGACACGGCGGCGGTCGCCGCGTTCGCCCTGGTTGCGGCGGTGCTGGGCGACTGGGTATGAGGCGTGTCATTGCAAACAAGAGTGAAAAATTGCGCTGCTCGCCGATTCTGCATGCGATATCAATAATCTACCGACAGCGCACTCTCCACTCCGGAGCTCATTGGTCGAAATCACGCACGGCTCGTGTTAAACGGCCGCTCGAGATCAGCAAGGATTCGCGCGCGCTGGGGGCGCAATGAAAAGTGGACACCTCAACGAACGTCGCTGTCGATGCGCGCAGCGCGGCTCTGATCGTCTCCTTCGAGCGAGCCGGCTATAAGCGTCTCGCGCCGCCCATTCTGCAACCGGCAGCTCCCTTCCTTGACCTCTCGGGCGAGGACATCCGCGCCCGCATGTATCTGACGGCGGACGCGCAGGGCAACGAGCTCTGCCTGCGGCCGGATCTCACCATCCCGGTCTCGCGCGAATATCTTGCCGGCCCTGCCGCCGGTACCCCGCAGGCATTTTGCTATTTGGGACAAGTATTTCGTCAAAGGCGCTCGGACGGGCAGGGCGCAACAGAATTCTGGCAGGCGGGAATCGAATCGTTCGGACGCCCCGACAAGCCGGCGGCCGATGCGGAGATGCTCGCGCTCGCGCTCCATGCTGCCGCGCATTTCGGGCTTGCGAGCCCCTCCATTCGAATGGGCGATATCGGCCTCTTCTCCGCTCTCGTCGCGGCGCTTGATCTCGCTCCGGCCTGGAAGCGCCGGCTGATCAAAGATTTCAATCACAAGAAATCGCTGCTGCAGGATTTGCAACGGTTGAGCATCGCCTCGGCCGATGCGCGTCCCGAATATCAAGGCGTGCTCGCGGCGCTCGCGGGTTCGGATCCCAAAGGAGCCCATGCCCTGATTACGGATCTCCTGTCCATCGCGGGGATCACCACGGTGGGGGGACGATCTATCGGTGAGATCGCCGAGCGTTTCCTCGATCAGGCGGCGCTCGGCGCCCAGCCGTCGCTGCCGCAGGCTACCCGCACCTTGATCGAGCAGTTCCTCGCACTCAATGGCGCGCCCGATCAGGTACTCACCCAATTGCGCACGCTTGCGAGAAATGCCGGGCTCGCCTTCGATCACGCGCTCGAGGACTTCGCCGCGAGAGTTCGCTTTCTTGTCGAGCGCGGCATCGACAGTCGGAGAATTTCTTTCTCGACCGCGCTGGGTCGCGGGCTCGACTATTACACGGGCATGGTGTTCGAATTGCACGATCCGCAAAAACATGTCGCTGGGCAACTCGTTGCAGGGGGGCGCTACGACGGGCTCCTCACACGACTGGGGAGCCCGCGGCCGATTGCGGCGGTGGGGTTTGCGGTCTGGGTGGAACGCCTCGCTGCGCTCGGGGGCCAGGCATGACCCGGCCCTTTGTGATGGCGGTCCCGGCAAAAGGCCGGCTGCAGGAACATGCGGAAGCTTTCTTTGCGCAAGCCGGGCTCGAGTTGCTCAAGCCGCGCGGCGCGCGCGAATACCGTGGCAGCATCGCCGATATCTCAAATCTCGAGGTCGCCTTTGTCTCCGCGGCCGAGATTGTCGAGCTCCTCGGCCAAGGCGCAGTTGACCTCGCGGTGACCGGCGAAGACCTCATCCGCGAGCACCTGACCGATCCTGACCGGCAGGTGATCTTCCTCGACAAGCTGAATTTCGGTCACGCCAATGTCGTCGTCGCCGTTCCGCAGGCATGGATTGATGT
>JBEVJT010000308.1:0-6454 GCA_040510075.1 Xanthobacteraceae bacterium
GCCTCTATAGCGAGTGTTTTGAAATTTTCATGCATCCGCTCGGGGCGTGCGTCTATTTGTATGTAATGACCACTTGTACGGCTTGCGTTAAGCACGACGTCACTTGGGGTAGACAACTGCGGTATTCGTGCTCTTCCGGCGGAGACTAGGCCCCTCGTCTTCGCGATCACTCCCTTGTGACTAGGTGCTGACTAGGCCCCCATCCGCCTATAGAATAGCCAGTCCAATCAAATAGTTCGCTGGCCCAAGTACCAGTCGAGTATCTTGGCGCCGTCCCATGCGGCGACGCCCTCCTGGGCGAGAATATGCTCAAAGGTGCGCCGCACATGCGCAATGCGGTGGGGCACGCCGGAAAGATAGGGATGGCACGCAATGGCCATGATCTTCGCCCGCTCGTGCGACTCCTCGTATAGACAATCGAAATGATCAAGCGTCCGGCGATAGATCATGTCCGAAGGATGATGCTGCAGCGCCATTAGGACGATGTCGTGCAGCTCGAAATTATAGGGCAGCGCGACCACCGGACGATGCGCTGTCTTCAGTGTGACGGGTTCGTCGTCGAGCACCCAATCGCCGATGTACTCGACGCCCGCCTCTGAAAGATAATCGAGCGTGTCGTACGTTTGCGTGAGCCCCGGCCCAAACCAGCCGCGCGGCCGCCTGCCCCAGAACTTCTCGATGATATCCATGGATTTCATGATGACCCCACGCTGGTCATCCAGCTTGTGCATGGGCAGCTGATCATAGCTGTGCGCGTTAAGCTCCCAGCCCTGCTTGACGCAAGCTTCGACCACTTCCGGATAGGTTTCGCATACGCGCGCGTTCAGGGTAACGGTCGGCGTGGCAGCAATGTCGGCAAACATTTTGCGCAGCCGCCAGAAGCCGACGCGCATGCCGTATTCGTGCCAGCTCCAGTTCGGGAAATCTGGAAGCAGCGGCTGGCCCTGGGGCGGCGAGATCACCATACGCGCCATCGGCCGCGAGAGGTCCCATTCCTCGAGTGCCAGGACCGGCCAAACGACGAGCCGGATGCCCGGCGGGAATCTGAGCGGCGGACGTTTTGTTATGGGCGAAAATCGCAGCCGATCCCGTGGGTGCATGAAGTTCCTTACGCGACAAACGCCGTTTCCGCCCGCAAGCGCTCGTACTGGGCCCGCACCTCCTCCTGCCCATATATTCTTTCCAGACGGCGGACCAAAAAATGCACATCCGCCACGCCCTGAAAATGATGCATAAAGGCGTAGTTCACAGCGGCGCCACCCAGCGCCCCGATCATCGGCAACGCCTGCGCCGCAAATTTCTGGCTGACAATGATGCCGAACCGCGATCCGATTTGCGCCATGAACCGCACAAGCACTGGAGCTCCTTCGGCAACGATTCCCCGTTCGGCGATGAAACGCGCGGCTTCAGTCAGCGACTTCGCCAGCATGCCACGCACGGCGAAGTATCCGTTCTCGGGCCCCTCCCCGCCCAGCGCGAACACCTGCAGTGCCGACAGCGCTGTTTCCGGCTTGGCCAGGTCTTCGCCCTGCCCGCGCGCAACGTCGAGAATCCCGCGCAACATGAGCACGGTGGACATGGGAAGCTCGAGCAGCAGCGCGACGAGCCCGAACCCGCCGCCGACAGCGCCGGACCCCGCAACCAGAGCCTTGTGCAGCCATGGCGAGCCGGCCCGATGGTCGTTGCGCATCGAGCGCAGCGCCGCGCTCAGCGCGGCATTCAGCCCCCGCATCGTCGCCTTCGTAATGGCCTCCGACGCCCCCGCGGGAAGCGCCTGACGGATCAGTTCAACCGGTTTCCCTGCGAGATTGCTCAAGCGCGCGGCAAAGGTCGGATGCTCCAGCGCTCCCACCGCGCTGCGAAGCGCAGCCAACTCTTCGAGTGTCATCGGATGCGCTCACACGACCATGACGGATACGCGGTGAATCGCATTGCGTCGACCATTTTCCGGCTGGCTATGCCCGCACGACGATGCGCGCGAGCATAACGTGATCCTCCCGCTGCTGCGCGGGCGCCATTTGGCGCTGAACTTCTGCCAGCTGCGCTGCGCGCGCGGCTCCACGCTCGCATTTTCCCAATTCACGCCTCCGTCGGTGCTGACCTCAACACTTTCGACGGGGTGATCCGCCCATGCCCATCCCCAAATCTTGACCGGGTCTGCGCAGGCAAGAGCAGCGTCTGGCGCGGGTTCTACGATTACCGATTCGGGCGCTACCGACCAGACCGGAGTGCTTTCTCCGGAAGCGCGGCCGCTTTCATCGAGCACGGGGTCGTTGTACCAGCGCGTCGTGAATGCGCCTTGCGCGCGCTCGGCCGCAAGCGTGATCCGGGTGAGCCATTTCACGCTGTTCGTGCCGTAAAAGCCCGGGACTACGAGACGAGCCGGAAAACCGTGCTCGGGCGGCAGAGGCTCTCCGTTCAACTCGTAGGCAATGAGCACATCGGCCGCCACGCGCTCGAGCGGCAGATCCTTGATATATGCGGCGTGCGCGAGCTCCCCGAATCTGCCGTGATCGGCGCCGCGCGACCAGAGAAAGCGGGCCGAGGATAGTGGTCCGCAATCCGCAAGCACATCGACAAGCCGAACTCCACCCCAACGTACATTACTGATGCGACGCGTTGGCTCAAATGGTTGCAGAGGGCTGCCTGCGCACTGATGAAAGCTGATGATCCTATGCTGGGGGTAAGCCGCGAGATCAGCAAAGCGCAGCTCCCTCTCACGCTCAACCAATCCGTCTATCGTCAGAAACCACGAATCGCGGTCCAGGTGCGCAACACCGAGGTGACAGAGCACAATCATGTCCTGCCTCGTCGTAAGGCGGGAGGACATTTGGTGCGGGAGTAGTGGAACCCGGCGAAAGAACTCGCCCGGCTCCATCCGCGCGCGTTGCGTCGGGGCGGTTTTCTGGCTCACGCCCCCTAAATCGGCCAGCGGCCGGAAATCTGCAAGATGGGACTTAGCATGATCCCGAAAAGTGGGAACCGGTTATCGGAAAAGATCATGCTCCACATCTAGACGGGCGCCGCGGTTTGCGCGCCGGGCTGACGCAGCGGGTGCTCCGAGGCAAAAGCCTCGATTTGCATGCAGGCGCTAAGGATACGCCGAGCGGTCGGATAGGGATCGGGGTCGCAATCGCATAGCATTTTTGCACTGGTGAGATGCGCGACCAGACAGATATCCGCAACGCTGGGCCGCTCGCCGCAGCAAAATGAAGCAGTGCGCGGGTCTCGCGCGAGCACATCCTCGACGGCGCGGCTGGCCGCATCCAGCCAATGCCGCAGCCACTTCATGCGCGCGGCCTCATCAAGGTGCAGCTCCTCTTTCAGATACTTCCGTACCCGTGGAACGATGAACGGGTGCGCATCCATGGCCAACATGTACGCTATTCCGCGCGCACGCGCACGAGCTGCCAAATCAGACGGCAGCAGCGGAGGTTCCGGATATTTCTCGTCGAGATACTCGATTATGGCGAGCGATTGCACGAGCGGCGGTCTGTCTCCGTCGATCAGAGTGGGCACCACCATCTCCGGATTTAGTGCTTTGTAAGCCGCATTGAACTGATCGCCCTTGAGCAGGTCGAGCGATATGGTCTCGGCTGTGATCGCCTTCAGCCGCAACGCAACGCGCACGCGAAACGAGGCTTGGGAACGCCAATAGGTGTAAAGCTTCATAGCGCGAGCAGCGCTCAATAAGCCTTGCGGTCGAATATCAACAGAGCAGCGGTTCGCGCCATGATCTTGAGATCGAGCCAAATCGACCAGTTCTGGATATAATAAAGATCGTGATCGACGCGCGCCTTGATCTTCTCGATCGAGTTGGCCTCGCCCCTTAGTCCATTGATCTGCGCCCCGCCGGTAATCCCGGACTTCACCCGATGCCGGGAAGCGTAATAGTCGACGACCTGATCGAGCGCTTTGCCTTCCGCACTCATGCGCAAGGGATGGGGACGGGGGCCCACAAGAGACATCGAGCCTTGCAGAACATTGAACAGCTGCGGCAGTTCATCGATGCTCAGTTTGCGAATGATGCGCCCAATTGCGGTGACGCGGGAATCGTCCCTGCTCGTTTGCCGAGTGCCGTGCGGGTCGGCCTGCTCGACAAACATGGATCTGAATTTCAGCAGCTCGAAATGCGTGCCATTGAGACCCTCGCGCATTTGCCGAAAGAATACGGGCCCTCCGCTCTCCAGCTTGATCGCAATAGCGGTGATCAGCAACAGAGGCGACACCAGGACCAGAACCAGCGAAGAGACCATTATGTCCTCGGCATTGAGTGCCGGCGCTCCTAGCCCCAAGGCTCAGCGCCCGATAAATGCAGGCGCCGCGCTGCAGACGCCCGTTCATCCACGTCAGCGCGCACAGGCGGGCGAAGAGGACCATTTCGGTGGCGGTCAACGCCCAGCTGAAAAACCAAAGGCGCGAATACTGCTGTGTCGTCTTCGTCGCGGCCGCAATCGCCACCAATGCGGCGAAGGTAACAACAACACGACCATCAGGCGCTTGAGGTTGAGTTTGGTCTCAAGGATATGCGCGGCTGCATGAACGGGATAAAGGCGGGCCGCACATATGTAAAACACGGCTCCGACGCCAGCGGCCGTGAGCTGCGCATCGAACTGCTCAGGCGTGAACTCCAAAAATCCGAACTTCTCGAGATAGAAACTGGGCGCAATCGCGCACAGCAAAAACAGCGTCAATTCGATGAGGAGAAACGTGACGACGGTGTGTTGAAGCGAAACGCGGCGTCCGGCCAGCGATGCAGGCGGCGCCAAACCCTCGCCGATGAACGACGCTACCGTCATTGCCCCCAACCCCAGTGTACAGAATGGGCGCCAATTCCCGCGAAATCATTGCCGCAAAGGGGCAAAATTCGGTTTTTTGCTTGACCGTGCTAAAGGAGGGCGACAGGAGCGCGCTCGGGAGTTCATGCCCTCAGGCAACGACCAGGAACGAGCTTAGGATGAAGCCTGTCGGCGAACCCATGCGCTTGATGATTGCGGATGACCATCCGCTCTTTCGTGGCGCCTTGCGCGAGGCGGTGGCCGGCCTGTTCGAACGCGCCGAGATCGGCGAAGCCGGCTCGTTTGATGAGATCACGCATTTGCTGGAGCGAGGTGCGGAAACGGACCTCATCCTGCTCGACCTTTCGATGCCCGGCATGCGCGGCTTCTCGGGTTTGATGTATCTGCGTGCACAATACCCGACTGTCCCTATCATCGTGGTATCGGCCAATGACGACCCGGCGGTGATCCGCCGCTGCATGGATTTTGGAGCGTCCGGATTCATCCCGAAGACGCTGGGCATCGAAGAGATGCGGCTCGCCATCGCGCGGGTCATCGAAGGAGATATTTGGACCCCGCGCGACATCAATCTTGGCCAGAGCTGGGACGCGCAGGCTGCCGAACTGATGCCGCGCCTAGCCTCGCTCACACCCCAGCAGGTACGAGTCTTGATGATGCTTTCGGAAGGCCTGCTGAACAAACAGATCGCTTTCGAACTCGGTGTATCCGAGGCCACGGTGAAGGCGCACGTCTCGGCAATTCTGCAGAAACTGGGGGTGGAGAGTCGGACTCAGGCGGTGATCGCCGCTGCAAAAATCGAGCTGGGACAATGGTCCCCGCAACAGCCGTAATTTACTCCGCGGCCGAGGCGCGCTGCACGCTCCATTGCGAAAGCAGAGCACGGAGTGCGGCGGGCTTCAATGGCTTATGGAGCACCTGAACGTCGTCGGCGCGCGCTTCCTCGCGCAGGTGCGGGCTTCGATCCGCCGTGATCAGGATTGCGGTAAGGTCCGCGCCGAAACGCCGCCTCAGCTCGCGGATGGCGTTGATTCCGTTTGCGGCGCCGAGATGGTAATCGACCAGGAGCCCGTCGGGCGAGATCTTCGCCTGCACGACAGTGTTGATAGCTTCGTCGAGAGTGGTCGCCTTAAGCACACGGCAGCCCCAGCCGCCCAGCAGCATTTCCATGCCGTCCAGAATTGAGAGCTCGTTGTCGACGCACAGCACGGTCATGCCCGAAAACCGAACTGGGTGGGTAATAGGCACGAGATGCCGGGCCGCGTCGAGCGAGACTGCGCCCGAGCGTGGTACCCGCACTGAAAAGCGTGAGCCCTTTCCGGGAATCGAAGCAAGCGTGACTTCATGGTTGAGAATGCGGGCAATACGCTCGACGATCGACAGACCAAGTCCCAAGCCGCGCGCGACCTTGGCTCCCTGATCAAGCCGGTGAAACTCCTGAAAAATCGCTGTCGTTTTTGATGCAGGAATGCCGAGTCCAGTGTCGTAGACGTGAATGTGAACGCAATCGTTTGCGCGGCGGCATCCGACGAGCACTCGCCCCCGCGGGGTGTACTTCACCGCATTAGATACAAGATTCTGCAGCAGGCGGCGCAGCAGGCGCCGGTCAGACCGCACTGCAAGCGAGCAGGGTATGAATATGAGCTGCAGTTGCTTTT
>JBEVJT010000309.1:0-3743 GCA_040510075.1 Xanthobacteraceae bacterium
TTGTGGCGGCGCCCAGAATGCCGGCCGCCGTAATCGAAGACCATAGTTTCAAGGTTCTCTCCTGTTGATGCGGTCAAAGCCGAAGCCAAACCCGTTAAGCCACCCGGCTCGCCGTTTTCAGCTTTTCGTTTGAACTGTCGTCGTGGTGCGATGGCTTGGAATGAGACGCCGCATCCAAACCGGGCTTCGGTCGCCATGGATTCGAAGGGGGCGCCCTCTTCACTAAGCCGGCCATGTTATTGGTCTATGACGATTAGATGACAGTTGGATGACACCCCCCTGGCCAGTCTCCAGGCGTGACGTCGAAACGGTCCGTCCGGCGGCAAGTTCCCACGGGCAAAGTGCCGGCTCGAAGCACGAACACTACTGCTTCTTCGAGCCGGCGAACTTTGGAGTAACGCGGTGTGCTTGCTGGCCTGGGCCTAACCAACTCCCGGCGACCATGGACCACACCGGGAATTGGTCCTCACTCGATTGCCGGCCGACCCCTCACCTATAGGTCTTCAATTTCAGTCTGATGACGGAACCGCGACGGGGGACTTTGTCCCCAGTAATCCACAACCGCTGCAACAAACGCCTACTCAATCGCGACGAATTGAACCAGCGATCATTGGATCGTTACAGAAAGCAGCTACCCCTTTCGCCAGCGATCGAATTCCAAGAGAGCTCAATGCAATCCCCACAGGGAGTTGGAGCCTTGCTGGGCTAATGTTCTTTTCAGGTCAGAGTTGCCCGAACTGCAATGCGGCAATCCATGGCGCTGTGGCGGCGGAATATGTCTCCGACACGCATGTCCGCAACATTTGGTGGTGCTACAGCTGTAATCAACTGTCCCGCACAAGCATCTTTCTTGATTCGATGCACGAAAATCGGTGAATATTGCAGCGTCAGGCCGGCACCCCGGCCGAATTGAACGGCCGCCTCCAGGTCGAGAAGACGGCCGTTCGGCGCGGAGGGCTCGGCCGCCCCACTCGGCTGCCTATCTTCGCCGCTGGTTCCGAATGGCTTCCGCCGGACAGGCACCCAGCCTGTCGCTACCCCGCCGCACGCCCTAGATAATCTAGGAGCACGGAGGAACGCGCCGCAGAGGCGGCGGTAAGCCTTTGGCACTAGTGTCCCGATTCCGAAGTTCGTATCATTTTGCGGCGCGCTCGTTTGCGAACTTCGGAATCGAAGGACACTAGAACTTATTGATCTAGTGTGGCTTTGGTTCAGAAGTCCGTATTTCGGACTCGCGGCGAGAATGATGCGGACTTCTGAACCGCCACACTAGGAGGCATTCCATGAACCCGACCACGGCACTTCACGACCTGGGACAAAGCCTCTGGCTTGACAATATCACCCGCGATCTCATCACCAGTGGCACGCTGCAGGCCCATATCGACAAGCTTGCCGTCACCGGGCTCACTTCGAACCCCACGATTTTCGATCATGCCATCAGGAAGAGCACGGCCTACGACGCAGATATTGCCCGCCTGGGGCCGTCGGCGAGATCGAAAGAGGACCTGTTCTTCTCGCTTGCGATTGCCGATCTGACCCGCGCCGCCGAGCTGTTTCAGCCGGTCTTCGCGCGCACCGACGGGGTGGACGGCTGGGTGTCGCTGGAGCTCTCGCCCCTCCTGGCCTATGACACGGAGCGATCCGTTGTGGCGGCCCGCGAGACCTCCATCGTCGAGCGGGCAAACCCAATCTCTTCATCAAGATTCCCGGCACCCGGGAAGGCGTTCCCGCCATCGAGGAGGCGACCTTCGCGGGCGTTCCGGTCAACGTGACGCTGCTGTTCTCGATGGAGCAATATGTCGCGGCGGCCGACGCCTACTGGCGCGGCATCGAACGGCGGATCGAGGCAGGCCTCAATCCCGCGGTCGCATCCGTCGCGTCGCTCTTCATCAGTCGATGGGACGTTGCGGCCAACAAAACCGTACCGCAAAGCCTGAAGAACCGGTTAGGCATCGCGGTTGCACAACGCACTTACCGGGCCTATCGCGAGCGGCTCGCGTCCGAGCGATTTTATCGGCTTGCCAATGCCGGCGCCCGCGCGCAGCGCCTCCTCTGGGGCAGCACGGGAACGAAGGATCCCGCGGCACCTGATACGCTTTATGTGGAGGCTCTTGCCGCCCCCTTCACGATCAACACTCTGCCGGACGCCACGCTGAACGCCTTCGCCGATCATGGCAGGGTCTCCTACCCTATGCCTCCCGACGGAGGCGACTGCGAACAGGTGCTCGGGGAATTCAGAAACGCAGGCGTTGACCTGGGCGCGCTCGCAGAACGCCTGCAACAGGAAGGCGCAGCCGCATTCTCCAAGTCCTGGAACGATCTCATCGACTGCCTCGAGACGAAGAGCGCTGCGATCCGCAAGGCGAGCTGAATTGGGTTGACGATTGCGCAAAGCGCAGTCCCGGACTTTCCCGGATTTCGCTCCCGCCCAATCCGGGCTACGACCAGAGCCGGGCTACGCAGATCGAAGGACGATCCGTGGAACAAAGCGCGACCGAGCAGGTGTCAGCCAGTCCGCGGGAGCATCCCGCCCGGGCCGCCCTCGAGGCGCATGCGCGGGAGATCAAGCCCGTGCATCTGCGGCAAATGTTCGCCGAGGATTCCAGCCGAGCCGGGCATTTTGCGCTCGAAGCGGCCGGCATCTATTTCGATTATTCGAAAAACCGCATTTCTGAGAAAACGCTGGAACTGCTCATTGCGCTCGCGCGGGAGGCAGGGCTCAAGGAGCGTATCGAGGCGATGTTTGCGGGCGAGCGGATCAATATCTCGGAAAATCGCGCGGCCTTGCACGTCGCTTTGCGCGCACCGCGCGGTGCGTCCTTCTTGCACGACGGGCGCAACGTCGTGCCGGAGGTGCACGCGGTGTTGGACAGAATGGCGCATTTCAGCAAAGCCCTGCGCAGCGGCATGTGGAAAGGAGTGACCGGGCAGCGCATCCGCAACGTCATCAATATCGGCATCGGCGGCTCCGATCTCGGGCCGGTGATGGCCTATGAGGCGCTCAAACATTACAGCGAACGCGCGCTCACGTTCCGCTTCGTTTCCAACATTGACGGGACGGATTTCGCCGAAACAATGCTAGGTCTCGACGCGGCCGAGACGCTGTTTATCGTTTGCTCAAAGACATTCACGACGCTCGAGACCATGACCAATGCGCGTACCGCGCGCGAATGGTTGCTTGCCCGGCTTGATGACGATCAGTCTGCGATTGCCCAGCATTTTGTCGCGGTTTCCACGAATGCCCAGGAGGTCGCAAAGTTTGGCATCGATCCGGAAAATATGTTTGGCTTCTGGGATTGGGTCGGCGGCCGCTATTCGATGGATTCCGCCATCGGGCTTTCCACCATGCTCGCCATCGGGCCGCAGCATTTCCGCGCCATGCTCGACGGCTTCCGCGAGATGGACGAGCATTTCCGCAGCGCCGAGTTCGAACGCAATATGCCGGTGCTGATGGGGCTCCTTGGCATCTGGTACAACAATTTCTTCGGCGCTCAGACCGTGGCCGTGTTCCCCTACGAGCAATACCTCAAGCGCTTTCCCGCCTATCTCCAGCAATTGACGATGGAGAGCAACGGCAAACACGTGCGGCTCGACGGCACGCGCGTCGATAACGATACCGGCCCGATCTACTGGGGCGAGCCGGGCACCAACGGCCAGCATTCATTCTATCAGCTCATCCACCAGGGGACGCGCCTCGTCCCCTGCGACTTCATAGCGTTTGCGCAGACGCTCAATCCCCTCCA
>JBEVJT010000310.1:0-9638 GCA_040510075.1 Xanthobacteraceae bacterium
GGCACCTATTGAGATCGCCCACCCGGCTCTGTTCGTGCCGAAGCTGGACATCGCGGCCAAGGCCGCTCAGCGCAAAGTGCAGGCCGACGAGGCCGCCGGAAAGGCGTCGCAAGCGCGGCTTGCCGCGGTGGCCGCATCCCGCGAAGCGGCGCGCGCGACGATGGCCTTACGTGCGGCAGTAACAGTGAAAACCAGAGCCGACGCGCAACTCGCGGCCGCGCAGGCTGCGCTTGCCTCCACAAAGTCGCCGGACAAGGAGGAGCTGGCGAAAGATGCCGTCGCCAAGGCAACCGCCAGGCTCGAGGAACTGGAGACGAAATTAAACGCCGCCAAGGCCGATCTGCAGCCAAAGCTCGATGCTGTGGGGCCGCTACGTGAGGCTGCCGCAAGCGCAGCAGCCGCCAGCGCCGCGGCAGCACAGGAGGCACGCGAGCTGTCGCGCGCGCTGGAGCCGGTATCGGTGTTTATCAGCCGCAAGACTCAGCGCCTCTATGTCCGACGAGCCTTCGCGCCCATTCTGGAAATTCCGGTCACGATCCAGGATCCCGAACGTCCGATCGGCACCCATGTGTTCACCGCGGTCGAACAAGCGAACGGCGGCATGCGATGGAGCGTCATCTCGGTGAACGATGCAGGCGACGCGAAAAGCGCGCTCGACCGGATCGCATTTCCGCAGGACGCATCATTCGATCGCATCGCCGGAACGGCGCAGCTGCGCTCCTCTGTGATCATCTCGGACGAGGAGCTGAGCTCCGAGACCGGCAAAGGCACGGATTTCGTCGTGCTCTTGGGCGGCGAGCCGCAAGGCGGGATCGCCAGGCGACGAAGCTATGCACCGGCCGAAGCCTGGTATCAGGGCCCACGCTATCGCTACCGCCTGCCTTTCTGGCGCTGATGGGCGACCACTCATGCAACAGTGTGGCGGTTCAGAAGTCCGCATCATTCTCGCCGCGAGTCCGAAATGCGGACTTCTGAACCAAAGCCACACTAGATCAATAAGTTGCTGGTGTCCTTCGATTTCGAAGTTCGCAAAAGAGCGTGCCGCAGATTGATGCGAACTTCGGAATCGGGACACTGGCGTGCATGAGATCGAGATGACGCTGCCGCCTGCGAAACCAACTCATCAGCCAGCCGGCGCAGAGACTCTATCTTCGAGCGGCCTCAAGTTTTCGAAAAAGCGGCTCGCCATTGCCTTCGCGATTGCCGGTATATCCGATGCCATCGGAGCTTTCGTAACTCCTTTACCGCCGATTACGTGGGCCGTGGATCTTGTGACGGCCCTGCTGCTGTTCTTGGCGCTCGGGCGACAATGGCTCCTGTTGCCAGGACTGGCCCTGGAGGCCGTTCCAGGCCTGGGCGTGCTTCCATTCTGGCTGCTGGTGGTTACCGCGATCGCAGTCCTGGGCACGCCTCGGCCGAAATTTGAACGGCAGTGAAAATGCTTCCTCACAATGCGGGAGCGCCTGCATGGTAGGGCCACCACGCAAGCAATCGATCCCTTTGTCGGCTCTGCCCATTGCGGTGCTGGTGTTGATGCTCGTGGCAGGCACAATTGCGGTGCTGTCATTCGCTCTCTCGAAAATGCAGGCGCCCCAAGTGGCTCAGGAAACCGGGACCGATACGAGCCTCGCCGCCAGGTGCGAGGCCGCATGCCGGGATTGCATTTCCAACGATTATGAGGCCCGCTGCTTCGACCGCTGCAGGTTCGGCTTCAAACCCTATTGTGACTAGCGCCAGGTCTCGTTGATGGATCACTCGTGTCCCGCATGCAGTGCAGCGCGCCAGCTGCGCTTCCTCGGTCTTTCCAAATGCGCGGCGCGGTGCATTGCTGATCCGGGACCGCCACAAAAGGATTCTTTCCTTGGCGGTCCCGGTTCTGCAGCGCACCACTACGCGCCGAAGAGGCGCTTCATGCTGCGCTGCGCTCGGGACACGCGATGTATCGTAATTCTGATTCCGGATATTCAGTATGGCGGTTCAGAAGTCCGTATTATTCCCGCCCCAAGTCCGAAATGCGGACTTTGAACCAAAACCACAATAAACCACGGCTTGGCAGCGGCGTTGCGGGCAGCGCAATCGGGCACTACGTTCGAGCGGGGAGGGGAGCCGTTTACGTGCCACCTCACGTATGGAGCGCAGCATGATCCCCTCATGGCTAAGGCGTCCTGTCATTCCATGTGCGATTGCGACTGGCGTCGGCTCATTGCTCCTTGCTGCGTTCACGAGTGATAGAACCGAACTTGCATCCCAAGGCGCGCGCGTGCCGCCGCCGACACCATCGCTCGCGGCGTCGGACTGGCTGATCTGCCACACGGCTCCATCGGCCCTGCTCGCTAATGCGACCATCAGCCTCGCCCAGTCGCGCACGGAAGTGCCGCCAACGGAGATGAAGGCGGCGGTCCCGGCGCCGGAATTCGCCGACATCGAGCCGCCGCTATGGGAGGGGCTTGGCTCGATCACCTATAAGATCACCACCTCGAGCGCCGAGGCGCAGGCCTATTTCGATCAGGGCCTGCGGCTTACCTACGCGTTCAATCACGCAGAAGCGCAGCGCGCCTTCCGCAAGGCGCAAAAGCTCGATCCCACATGCGCCATGTGCTTCTGGGGCGAGGCGTTGGTGCTCGGTCCCAACATCAATCTTCCCATGCCGGAGGACGCGGTAATCCCGGCCTTTGTGGCTGCAGGCAAAGCAAGCGCGCTCGCCGGGAATGCGAGCCTGCGCGAGCGGGCGCTGATCGCCGCATTGGTGCTGCGCTATGGGCAGGACGCGAAGGCGGAGCGCGTGCCGCTGGACACGGCCTATGCGTCGGCGATGGAAAAAATCGCCGCGCAATTTCCCGACGACGACGAGATTGCAGTCCTCTACGCAGAATCGGTGATGGATCTCAGCCCGTGGAACTACTGGCAGCCGGGCGGCCGAGAGCCCAATCCACAGAGCGCACCGATCGTGCCAGCCCTGGAGCGCGTGCTCGCGAGAAACGCCAATCATCCGGGCGCAATTCACTATTACATCCATGCAGTCGAGGCGTCAGACCGGCCCGAACGGGCGGAGCCCTACGCGGATCGCTTGCGCGGGGCGATACCGGGCGCGGGCCATCTCGTGCACATGCCGAGCCACATCTATTATCGGGTCGGGCGCTATCTCGACGCGCTCAACGACAACAAGGTCGCGGTCGGCGTCGACGAGAAATATCTGGGCGCGACCAACGCGCCCAGGGGCGTCTACCGGCTCGGCTACTATCCGCACAATGTACATTTCGTGATGGCGTCGGCACAGATGGCGGGCGATGGGGCAACCGTTATCGCATCGGCGGAGAAGCTGCGCGGTCTCATTCCCGACGACGTTGCACGCGACATCGCCATGGTACAGCCGGTCAAGGGCGCGCCCTATTTCGCGCATGCGCTGTTCAGCCCTTCGGACACGATCCTGGCCTTGCCGGATCCCGGCAACACGATCCCGTACGTGAAGGCGATCTGGCACTACGCGCGCGGGGCCGCATATGCGGCAAAGCGCGATGGCGCCGCGGCTGCAGCGCAAGCGAATGCGATCGAGGCGATCGAGCGTACCGCCGACTTCAAGCTTCTCACTGCGTCGGGCATTCCGGCAAAGGAAGTTCTCACACTGGCGCGCACGGTGATCGCCGGACGCGTCGCGCAGGCGCAGGGCGACTACACGACGGCGGTGAAGCGCTTCGAGGAGGCGGCCGCCATTCAGGATACGTTGGCCTACACGGAGCCGCCCTACTGGTATTATCCGGTGCGGCAATCGCTCGCCGCAGCTCTGCTGCAGGCCGGTCGCCTGGAGGAGGCGGAGCAGCAGTTCCAGCGCGCACTCAAGCGCGCTCCAGCAAACGGGTGGTCGTATTACGGACTCGCCGAGGTCTACAAGGCGCGCGGCGACAGCGCTGGAGCGGCGCG
Organism: Xanthobacteraceae bacterium; assembly: GCA_040510075.1. Lineage (GTDB taxonomy): Bacteria > Pseudomonadota > Alphaproteobacteria > Rhizobiales > Xanthobacteraceae > VAZQ01. The sequence continues at coordinate 3,919 of JBEVJT010000310.1, forward strand.
GGCCGAGGCGGATCTGGCGAAGACCTGGATCGGCGATCGCAGCCTGTTGCAGATTTCCAATCTCTGAATTGCGCGGTTAAACCCCAATCTGTGCTTGCCGCATCCAGAAAAAGCGCGTCCCCGCAAGCACGCGCCGGGCCGACGTGCCTCGCAAGAGAAGGACGCATCCATGCAGGATTTGTTAGCGCGCGCGGAGCAGATTGCGAGAATGCTGAAAGATCGCGGCGAAACGATCGTTGTAGCGGAATCCTCAACGGGTGGTCTCGTTTCGGCAGCCCTCCTGGCAGTGCCTGGCGCCTCAGCGTATTTCGTGGGTGGCGCGATCGTCTACACGCAGACTGCGCGCAAGGCGCTGTTCGACCTCGGCGACCTACAGGCCCTGGGTTTGCGTGCCGCGACCGAGCGATATGCGCGCCTGCTGGCACAAACGGCGCGCGCACGTTTTGCGTCGACCTGGGCTTTGGCCGAGAGCGGCGCGACCGGACCGACCGGCAATCGCTATGGCGATGCCGCCGGGCATTGCTGCCTCGCCGTCGCGGGTCCCCTCGAGCGCGCGTTCACGCTTGAAACCGGCGACAGCGACCGGTGGCCAATATGCGGGCGTTTTCGGCTGGCGCGCTCGACCTTCTTGCGGAGATGCTGTCGCGTTAGCGTTATGGAGAAAGTGAATTACTGATCCACTTGCCCGCTGTTGGCGATAATCCAGTCAACGGCCTCGCTTTTGGTGGCAAAGCCGTCGATCCGCCGCTCGTGCCCGTGGTGATACCTGATGACTACGTGCCAACCGCTCCCGTCCTTGTCCGGGAAGGGTTCCATTACGGGTTTTTCCTCAGAATCAGCCATGCAAACGGTGTATTCTTGAGCGCATTCGGATGAGCGACAGGAGTGATCTCTGACATTTCCTGCCGAAGCCGTCTCGACGCGTCAAGCCGCAGCGTCTGCGGCTCGGGTTATCTAAACCGCAGGTTTGCGCGCGACAGCTGTCCAATCGAGGTGCAGCCCATCAGCCGCATGTCGCGCTCGATCTCCATCCGCAGGAGCCCGAGCGCCCGCTCAACTCCCGCCTGACCGGCAGCGCCCAGCGCATACAGATAGGCGTGGCCGATACCGACCGCCTTGGCGCCGAGGGAAAGCGCCTTGAGCACATGGGTTCCGCGCTGCACTCCACCGTCCATCATCACATCGATCCGATCGCCGACGGCATCGACGATTTCCGCGAGCTGATCGAATGCGGCGCGCGAGCCGTCGAGCTGCCGGCCGCCGTGATTGGATAAGACGATCCCGGTGCACCCGATCCCGACCGCGCGTCTCGCATCCTCGACCGACATGACTCCCTTGAGACAGAACTGGCCATTCCAGAGCCTGACCATTTCGGTCACATCGTCCCAGTTCATGGACGCATCCAGCATCTCGGTGAAATAGCGTCCGATCGACACGGCTCCGCCGCTCATGTCGACGTGCTGATCGAGCTGCGGCAGGCTGAATTTCTCGTGCAGAGCGTAGTCGATCGCCCACCGCGGCCTGATGGCGAATTGCAGCATTCCGCCGAGCGTCAGCCGGAAGGGAATGGAAAAGCCGGTGCGCAGGTCGCGTTCGCGATTGCCGCCCGTGATGCTGTCGACCGTAAGCATCATCACGTTGATGCCGGCCTCCTTCGCGCGTTCCAGCATGGCGCGATTGAGACCGCGGTCCTTATGGAAATAGAACTGATAGACCTGAGGCGTGCTGTATTTCCTGCGCAGCTCCTCGAGTCCGACCGTGCCGAGCGACGATACGCCGAACATGGTTCCATATTTTGCCGCCGCGGCTGCAACCGCCCGTTCGCCTTCATGATGAAACAAGCGCTGCAGGGCGGTGGGTGAGCAGTAGACCGGCATCGCGAGCTTCTGGCCCATCGTGGTGACGGAAATATCCACGGTCTCGACCCCGCGCAGCACGTTGGGCACGAGGTCGCAACGCTCGAAGCTCGCCGTATTCCGTCGCAGCGTTACCTCGTCGTCTGCTCCCCCGTCGATGTAATCGAAGATCGGACGCGGCAGCCGTCGCCGGGCTAACAGACGGAAGTCATGGAAATTGTAGCAGTCGCGCAGGCGCATGCGGCGATCCACATCTCAGAGGATGAGGCAGAGTAGCACGCGCGGCTTCGGGCCGCCTGGCGTAGCTGACAGCGCGAGGTCAGGACGAAGGCAATTCGGCCTGGCGGCTTGCAGCGAGGCGGCGGTGCCGTGCCTCGGCTGCACACTTGCGCACGTGAACGTCGCGATTGATCACCTGAAGATTGGGCAGCCCCCAATAGGCGAGCAGCTCAGGCCAAGGCGCGCTGCGGCGTTCGGTCCAGACCTGAAACAACGGAACGCGGTGATCGACTTCGGCGGACCTCCACAGTCGTGCGCCTGACTCCCCGCAGCGGCGCACCTGCAATCGCCGCAGGAGCGCGGCTTGCTCGCTCGGCGCATTCCAGAATTGCCAGGCGACCACACAGGCGGCATGCCAGATCGCATTCTTGTTGGGTCCGGCTCCCCATAGGTCGACATGCCACGCGAAGCGATAAACCGGCTGTCCGCACACGCAACAATTGCCTGGACCTTTTGCGTACCGAGCCTCCCGGTACGGTGCGGGTGGCATTCGGAAACTGCCCCCCTTCCGGGGGCCGCCGTCGAGCCGCCAGGACCAGCCGTTCGGGGTGCCGCTGCGTGTCGCGAGTGCGCGCGCCAAACGGTCGGCCCGAATGGGATGCGCCCGCCAATACGAGTCGATCGCAAGCCTCGGCGTAGGGGGCACGAACGGGCGGCTCAGCGCGCGATCCAGAACCGCAGACGGGAAGATCAGCGGTAATCTGCTCGTGAGGCGGGCGATGGATCGCCGATTTCGTTCCGCCTTTTCGTCGGCCCATCCCGACATGCGCGTCCCCCAACCCGAGGCGCATCATGCGGGCAAACTGGTAAAGCATTCATCACTCGGATGAACGGTCGAGCCGGAGGCTTCTTCCGAGCAGGTACATTTTCCAGCCTTGTAGGGCGGGTTAGGCGAAGCCGTAACCCGCCATTTCGGGGATCAAGAATGGCGGATTACGCCGGAGCCTGCCATCGGGCAGCGCATAGCGCGGACCCGTTGGGCTAATCCGCCCTACGGCTGCTTCACTTGTAAGGCGGCTCGGCATAGGCAGGCGGTGGAGGTCCGGCGGCCGCCGGAGGGGGCACATAGCCGGGACAGACCTGCACCGGTTGGCCCGAATACCCAACGACGCGGCCATAGCCATCATAAAGCGGCTGGGAAGCCCAGTAGCAGCCAGGCCCATATACCGGCTGGGCGTATCCGGGATAAACCACATAACCGGGGGGACGCGTCGCGATGATGGCGCCGGCAATGACTGCGCCTCCCACGACGCCGGCAGCGACGCCCGGTCCCCAATATCCACCTCGCCAACCCCATCCGCGACGATAATAAGCGGAAGCATCAGTCGTGCTTGCGGCCAGGCTCGTTGCGAGAGTGGCAACTGCGAGCACACAAACAAGCGTCTTCTTCATCTTTCGTTCTCCCCGACGGGTTCGAAGCGCTGCAACCTGATCATGCGCCGGGGACCTTATCTGCAAGATTACGGCGAGATTACTGTTCGGTAATCCGAATTGACCGAAGGTCGTCCATCGTATAAATGTACCTACATGTCCTACATCGGCGGCAGTCATGAAGACCGTTAGCGCGCGTCAAGCCAATCATGAGTTTTCAGACTTGCTTTCGCGCGTGGAGCGCGGAGAGGAAATCCTCATCACCAAGCGCAGCAAGCCGGTCGCGGTTCTAACTCCTTATCGTCCGCCGCTAATGACCGCAGAGCGCAAGAAAGCCATTCAACATGCCATTGATTTGATGGAGAAGGGCCTGTCCTGGGGTGACACGCTACAAAGGTTTAAGCGCGACCAGATGCATGAACGGTGATGGTCAGCTTCGATACGAACGTTCTCGTTTATGCGACGGCTGCGATATCCGACGCCAGGGCAACGCGGGCGCGCGACCTCATCGCCCGTGCCATGCGGGCCGCATCAAGCGTTCTGTTGCTGCAGACCCTTGCGGAGTTCAGTAATGTGGCGATCCGCAAGGCGAGAATACCCGTCGACGACATCCGCAGGACAGTTGAAGCTTGGCGCGCTGTGTTGCCGGTACACGCGGCCGACGACAGCGATGTTTTGGCGGCACTTGCGGCTGTGAAGTCGCACCGAATGGCATTCTGGGACGCAATGTTGTGGGCTTCTGCACGGCGTGCGGGCGTGAGGCACCTACTTACCGAAGATCTGCAAGATGGTTTCGCGTTGCAGGGCGTCACATTCGTCGATCCATTCAAACGAGCAAACAACCAATTGATTGATAAGCTTCTGCCGCCATCCTGAAAGGACTTACGCCAGCCGGTTCCGCGCGTTTGAGACGGATGCGCGGCCTGTCCCGCCCTCACGCCGCAAGCGCCTTCATTTCCTTGTAGAGGTCCGACTTGCCCTCGAACCCGATGCCCGGCAGGTCAGGCATGGTGATGATGCTGTTCTCCACCTTCACATCATCGGGACATCCGCCAAACGGCTGAAACAGATCGGGGTAGGATTCGTTGCCGCCAAGGCCGAGGCCTGCAGCAACATTGAGCGACATCTGGTGTCCGCCGTGGGGAACACAGCGCGACGGCGACCAGCCGTGCTGGCGCAGCATGGCGAGGGTGCGAAGGTATTCGACCACCCCGTAGCTCAACGCACAATCGAATTGCAGCCAGTCGCGATCGGGACGCATCCCGCCGTAGCGGATCAGATTGCGCGCGTCCTGCATGGAAAACAGGTTTTCGCCTGTGGCCATGGGCTTGTCGTAGTAATTGCGCAGCACAGCCTGCAGTTCGAAATCGAGCGGATCGCCGGGTTCCTCGTACCAGAACAGATCGTAGTGCGAGAGCGCCTTCGCATAGGCGATGGCCGTGTCCAGATCGAAACGCCCGTTGGCGTCGACGCGTAGCTTCTGGCCATCGTGCAGGATGCTCAACACCGCATCGATTCGCCAGAGGTCTTCATCCAGAGAGGCCCCGCCAATCTTCATCTTCACAACCGAATAGCCGCGATCGATATAGCTGCGCATCTCATCTTTCAGTCCATCATGGTTCTTGCCCGGATAGTAGTAGCCGCCGGCCGCATAGACGAAGACCCGGCGGTTCGGGCTGCCATTGCCGTGGCGTTCTGCGAGAATCTGAAAAAGCGGCTTGCCGGCGATCTTCGCCACGCAATCCCACACCGCCATGTCGATCGTGCCGATGGCGACAGAACGCTCCCCATGCCCGCCGGGCTTTTCATTCGTGTACATGGCGTTCCAAATCTTGTGCGGGTCGAGATTCTCGCCGTCATCTGCGAGCAGCGATTTTGGATCGGCGTCAAGGAGGCGCGGGACGAAACGTTCGCGCATGAGCGTTCCCTGACCGTAGTGCCAGTTTGAATTGAACCCGTAGCCCACGACCCGTTATCCGTCGCGCAGAACATCGGTCACGACCAGGGGGGAGCGATCGGCCGCGGCACCACAATCAAGGCAAGTTGCGTGCAGCCGTGAGGACAGAGGAGAGACAACGGATGACAGAGGACGGATGACTGAGGACGGCTGAAGGGGAGAGAGGCCCTCAAGCTTGTCTCTATCTGTCCTCTGTCCTCTGTCCTCCGTCTTCTGTCTTCCGTCTGCGGCCCTCGCCCATTAAACTTTCGTCATGG
>JBEVJT010000311.1:0-51415 GCA_040510075.1 Xanthobacteraceae bacterium
GGTTTATTCATTTTTCGATTCCGAGCAATCAGCACGATCGCTGGGCACGTTCATGATCCTGGAGCACATAGCGCGCGCCAGGCGGATGGGCCTCCTGTACGTATATCTGGGCTACTGGGTGCAAGGTTCACGCAAAATGGACTACAAGGGGCGCTTCCTGCCGCAACAGCGACTCACGCCGGAGGGGTGGAAACGGGTCGAGAGCTAGCCGTCATCTGAGGTGTGAGCGAGCGTGGCGAGCGAGCCTCGAAGGATGATGCACGCTACTCGGTTGCGCGTCCATTCGTCGTGCTGGGCGGGCGCCGGAATGTATTGCTGCGCGGAAACCCTTTAGGAGCCAGCCTGCCGGCGTCGGCCCGGTTGCCGCGCCAGTCGATCAGTTCAGCGAGTGTCAGCGAAAACGCCCGACCGGCGGCATCCGTCCAGCACAACCCTTCCTGGGCGGTAAACGTTTTCTCATCGCTCAGACCACCGTCGCGATAACGTTGCAAACGAACGCCGCGCCCGCGTCCCATCTCGGGTACCTGTTCAAGCGGAAAGATCAGCATCTTCCGGTTCTCTCCGATGCAGGCAATCAGTTCACCTTCGACCGGCGCCACGGCCCGAGCGCGGTCCGGAGAGCTGACGTTCAGCACCTGCTTGCCTTTGCGAGTATTGGCCAGGCATTCGTCTTCGGGCACGACAAACCCGCGACCTTGCGCGCTCGCTACCAGCAACTTGCGTCCGCCCTCGTACCGGAACACGCCAATCAGCTCGGCGTCTTGTTCCAGATCGATGAACAGCCTTATCGGCTCCCCGTGACCTCGTCCGCCCGGAAGCTTGGCAGCTTCGAGGGTGTAAAATCGACCATTGCTTGCCAGCGCCAGGCATTTCGACGTCGTTTCGGCCGGGAAGGCGAATTTCAGATGGTCGTCCGCCTTGAACGCCACACCAGAGAAATCGGTCACGGTACCGCGTAAGGTTCGGATCCAGCCTTTCTCGGAAACCACTACCGTGATCGGCTCGCGTTCAAAGAGCGCCTGCTCGATTGCCACATCATCGTGGGCGGGTGCCTGCACAAAACTGGTCCGCCGTTTTCCGAGGGCAGTAGTAGGGCCGAATTTTGTACGCAGTGCCCTGATCTCGTCGGCGACGCGTTTCCACTGCTCTTTTTCCGATCCCAACAGGGCCTTGATGGCCTTGCGCTCGGCATGCAGCTCCTTGTCTTCCCGCCTGATCTCGATCTCTTCCAGTTTGCGCAAATTGCGCAGTCGCATGTTGAGAACCGAGTCGGCCTGCAACTCGGAAAGCCGGAAGGTCTTCATCAGTACCGGCTTCGGCTCATCTTCATTGCGGATAATTCTGATTACGCGATCGAGATTGAGATAGGCGACGAGGTAGCCGCCGAGCACTTCAATGCGGTGCTCGATTTGGTCCAGCCGATACCTCGACCGGCGCAGCAACACCTCGCGCCGATGCTTGATCCACTCGGTCAGCACTTCCGCAAGGCCAACCACCTGCGGAATGCGCCCCCTGATCAGCACATTCATGTTCAGCGGAATCCGGCCCTCAAGCTCGGTCAGCTTAAACACGGATTCCATCAGCAGTTCGGGATCGACCGCGCGCGAGCGCGGCTCAATGACCAGCCGGATGTCCTCGGCCGATTCGTCACGCGCATCCGCAACGAGTGGGAGCTTTCGATCATTGATGAGTTCGGCAATACGCTCGACCAGCCTGCCCTTTTGCACCAGCCAGGGAATCTCGCTGATCACGATGAAATAAGTGCCTCGGCCGGTATCTTCCTTCTCCCAACGCGCCCGCACGCGAAACGAGCCACGGCCAGTGCTGTAGGCCTCCGCAATCGTTTCGGCTGGATCGACGATGACGCCTCCGGTGGGAAAATCGGGCCCGTGGACGTATTTGAGGAGCGTACGGCTCCTCGCATTCGGCGCCGAGATCAAATGGAGGCACGCATCGCATAGCTCAGCCGCATTATGCGGAGGAATCGATGTGGCCATGCCTACGGCAATCCCTTGCGCACCATTCGCAAGGAGATTTGGAAATGCTCCGGGGAGGACGACCGGCTCTTTCTCGGATCCGTCATAGGTCAGCTTGAAATCGATTGCGTTCTCCCCAATGCCCTCGAGCAACAGGTGCGCAACCTCGGTCAGCCGGGCCTCGGTGTAGCGCATGGCCGCAGGGTTATCGCCGTCGACATTGCCAAAATTCCCTTGCCCTTCGATCAGGGGGTATCGTTGGGCAAATTCCTGGGCGAGGCGAACGAGTGCGTCGTAGACCGCCTGATCCCCGTGCGGGTGGAACTTGCCGATCACGTCGCCGACAACACGAGCGCACTTTTTAAAACCCGCGCCCGGGTCGAGCCGCAACTGCTGCATCGCATAGAGCAGCCGGCGGTGAACGGGTTTGAGGCCATCGCGCGCGTCAGGCAGTGCCCGGTTGACGATGGTCGAGAGCGCATAAGCGAGATAGCGCTCTTCCAGCGCTTCGTAGAGCTTGATCTCCTGCGCGCCGTGATCTTCTGAGGGAATCAGTGGCTTGCCCATGGCGCAGACTTAGTCCGGGCAGCCACTATGAACAAGTGATGAACGCGTCAGCCACGCGCCGTTCCGACTCCATGCATTAGGATTGACGCTATGGAAGGCGGACCGCCCGCCTTTAATAGAACGCAAGGAGAAGGAAAATGCGTGCGATCTTCACAGGTGTGACGCTGGTCCTCGCGATAGGTCTTTTGGCCAGCTCGTCTGCGCTTGCTGCGCCGGCGCGGGCACTGGCGATTGGCGATGCGGCGAGCTTCGGCTCCGTGACTGAGCAGGCGCACTGGCGCCACTGGCGATATCACCACCGCCGCCACCACCACCACTACTACCGCCGCTGGTGGTAAAGCTCACTCCCGGCGCGAGGCCGAGCGACGAGTTTTGCTCGGCCTCTTTTTCACCAGAGCAGGATGACTTTTCTTCGAATCGCCATCCGCTCTAGGTTTTTGGCGGAGCATGATCGTTTCCGAAAACCGGTTCCCACTTTTCGGGATCATGCTCTGGAGCAGGAGCCGCCATGCTGCGCATGACGGCCGCGATGAAGCTGGCGCGTGCATCGGGCAATCTCAGTCCGCGCGGCTCCGCGACGTGGCGCAGCAGGAAATACCCGGTCAGGGCAAAGCCATCGGCAAGGTCCTCGGAACCGGGCGGCTCTGCGGGCTGACCGTCGAGGAAACGGGGAAGCCGCAGCAGTTTATGTTTCCAGGGCTCGCCAGCGGCTCGGGAGACTGCCCTGCCCGAGTTCGGAGAGACATAAATCAGATCCCCCGTCGCTCCACTCGCGGCGCAGCTCCCTAGATCAAGACCGAAACCAAGCTCAGCCAAAAGCTGCAATTCGAAGCGGACGACGGAAACCGCGGCGCTGAAGGGGTCGCCGAGAACTTCGAGAAGATCGGAGAGCGCGGCGTGGATATGCGGATGCGGATCGCGTTCGGGCAGGAGCCGGCATAGTGCCGCAAGGTGCGTCATGCCGAATAAGGCGTGTGGAACGGACAGAAGGATCGCGGCCCTCGCGTCCAGCGCCTCGACCGTATAATGGCCGAGATGGTCTTCAAGCCTCGCATGCCATTGCACGCTGACACGATTGCCCGGCTGCAGAACAGGCCGGAGGCGCGAGCCCGCGCCCCCGCGCACCAGGCCCAGGTGCCGGCCGTGCCCGGTTGTCATGATTTCCAAAATCGCATTCGCCTCGCCATGCCGCCGACTGCTGAGCACAACGCCTTCATCGGTCCAGCGCATGGCTAATCCTTCGGGAACGCAAGCCCCATGGCATCATAGCGTTCTGCATCGTCGGTCCAGTTTTCCCGCACCTTCACGAACAGGAATAAATGCACCGGCGCGTCGACCGCGGCCGCGATTTCAGGCCGGGCTGACGCTCCAATCGTCTTTATCATTCGTCCATGCTTGCCAAGCACGATCTTTCGTTGGCTCTCGCGCTCCACGTAAATGGTCTGAGCTATGCGGACGGAGCCGTCCTTCTGCCTTTTCCATTCATCGGTCTCCACCGTTGACCGATATGGCAACTCATCGTGCAAGTATAAGTAGACCTTCTCACGGGTGATTTCCGCCGCAAGCTGACGCAGCGGAGCATCGGTGATCTGATCCTCGGGGTAGAGCCAAGGGCCGGCCGGGACGTTTTTGGCGAGCCAGGATCGCACGTCGGCAACGCCATCTCCGTTCAGAGCCGAGATCATGAACGTTGCAGCAAAGTCCGCGCGTTCGGTAGCGGCCTTGGCGAGGCGCAATAGGCGCGGCTTTTCCATAAGGTCGATCTTGTTGATTATCAGGATTTTGGCCGGCCGATGCGCCGAGAGCTGCTCGAACAGCGGACCGGCATCGTCAGTCCCGCGCCGCGCATCGAGCACGACGCCTATGATATCGGTCTCATTTGCTGCCGCCCAGGCGCAGGCCACCATGGCCCGATCGAGCCGGCGCTCCGCGGTAAAAATTCCAGGCGTGTCGACGAATATGAGTTGCGCTTTCTCGGCAATCGCGATTGCCCTCAGAAGCGCGCGCGTGGTCTGCACCTTGTGGGATATGGCGGCGACTTTGAAGCCCACCAGCGCGTTGATCAGCGTGGACTTGCCTGCATTCGGCGGCCCGATAAGAGCTACGAATCCGCAACGGCGCTGTGCCGAATCGCTCTTTGCTGGCTCTTGGCGGGTCTTGGGCTCGTTCATCGAGGATTGCGAGGCTTTCGGCGCTTCACTCGCGCGCTCTTTGCAGGGTGCACGTCTGAAGCTTTCTTGCCCTTGAGCCTCAGCCTTCAGCTTGCTCCTTCTTTGCTCCCGTGAGGCTGAGCATGGCGGCCGCAGCAGCCTGTTCGGCTGCACGCTTGGAGCGGCCAAGCCCCTCGGCCGGAGCAAACTCTGGGAGTTCCACCCATACGCGGAACTCTGGATCGTGGTGCGGCCCCTTGCGCTCGATCTCGCGGTAGGCAGGAGTCGGCAGACCGCGTGCCTGTGCCCATTCCTGCAGTTGCGTCTTGGCATCGCGTAGCGGCCGCTTTGGAGCGCGCATGCGTTCGCTCCATAGCCGCTCAATCAAAGCGGATGCGGCGGCAAAGTTACCGTCCACAAAAACCGCTCCGATCAAGGCTTCGCATACGTCGGCGAGGATCGCCGTGCGGTTGCGGCCACCCGCATTGATTTCCGAAGCACCAAGCCGAATGGCGCTGCCCAGCTCGATAGTGCGTGCCACGTCGGCGCAGGCTTCCTTTCGCACCAGGTCTGCCAGCCGGCGGGACATCTCTCCCTCATCCGCTCTGGGGAAAGCGCGAAACAACATGTCGGAAATGACGAGGCCGAGCACATGATCGCCAAGAAATTCCAGCCGCTGATATGAGTTACCGCGATTGCGCAGACCCGCAAAAGCCGAAATATGGCTGAGCGCCTGCTCCAGAAGCCGTCGATCCTGAAACTGATAGCCAATTCGCTGCTCGACCAGGTCGAGTTCAGGTCGCAAGCGCTTGCCCTGCTTTGCTGCGTTCGCGTCACCCGCTTCGGTTTCAGGCGAGCCAGACGTTCCGGCCGTAGAGCTGTTGGAATGCCGAATGGCTTCGGCTTGACTGCGGTTCATCGCACGACGGTGAAGAGCCGGTTCCATCGAACCGACCAGGGCCAGCGCCAGAGCATCCATGCATGCTCGCCCTCTCGAATCGAAAAAAAGATGATTTGAGCCCGACCTACAAGGTTCTCGAAGGGGACATAGCCGACCTGGCTGAGCACGCGGCTGTCAGTGGAATTGTCGCGGTTGTCTCCCATCATGAAATAGTGGCCCGGCGGGACCTGATAGACCGGCGTGTTATCGTAAAAACCGTTGTCTACGAGGTCGAGCGTCGTGTAGCTCACGCCGTTGGGCAAGGTCTCCCGCCAGCGCTTAACGCGGCTCGGGCGTGTACCCTCCTCGGTCTCCAAAAAATCGTCGATCCGCTCTCGTTTGACCGGCTGCCCGTTGATGTGCAGCACGCCGTCGATCATTTGAATGCGATCGTTGGGAAGACCGATCACCCGTTTGATGTAATCGGTTGAATCATCCTTCGGGAGCCGGAACACGATGACGTCCCCGCGGTCAGGCGGAGACGCCCAGAAACGACCCGAGAACAGGGGTGGTGAAAAGGGAAATGAGTAGTGACTGTAACCATATGAATATTTGGATACAAACAGATAATCCCCGACCAGGAGAGTCGCCTTCATCGAACCCGATGGAATGTTAAACGGCTGAAACAGGAACGTCCGTATGACCAGAGCGATGATCAGGGCGTGAAAAATCACGCGCACGGTTTCGGCAATGCCGCCCTCTTTGCGTTTCGCTCCGGAAGTCACGCTCATCGCCTCTGATCCGTTAGATTCGTGGCTCGCGACCTTCTAGCCGCTGATACGACACCGTGCAACGCGAGCCGTTGCGAGCAGAGCTTTTTGTGGAGCATCCTCTTTTCCGAAAGCCGGTTCCCACTTTTCGGGGTCACGCTCTAGAAGCTACGTACGCGCTACTGCACTGATTACGACGAAGGCCTGCGCGATAGGCCCTTCGTCGGTGATGGTGACATCGATGCGCGCTTCGCACCCCTCGGGCGTGATGGATTGCAGGCGCATCAGCGCCCCACCCGTGAGCTTCATCGTCGGACGGCCAGACGGCAAATTTACGACCCCCATGTCACGCCAGAACACGCCAGCTCGCAATCCCGTACCGAGCGCCTTTGCGCATGCCTCCTTGGCAGCGAAGCGCTTCGCGTAAGTCTCGGACCTGCGCGCGCGCCGATCGGCGGTCGCCCTTTCGACTGGAGTGAAGATGCGAGCCACGAAGCGTTCGCCATGACGCGCCAGCGTCCGCTCGATGCGCCGAACATCGACCAGATCGGAGCCGATACCGATGATCATGCTCGCCCCCGGTCCATGGCGGCACGCATCGCTATAACCGCTTCGCGCAAGCCGCCATAGACCGCCTCTCCGACGAGAAAGTGACCAATATTGAGCTCGACCACCTCAGGCAGCCGCGCAATCGCTTCGGCGGTTGCAAAGTTCAAGCCATGGCCCGCATGCACTTCGAGGCCGAGGCTGCGCGCAAATTTTGCCCCCTCGCAGATCCGCGACCATTCGATTTGCGCAGCTGCGTCGCGCCGATCGGCAAGCGCGTCACACCACGCTCCCGTGTGAATCTCGATCACCGGTGCGTCCACTGCCGCCGCGGCCTCGATTTGCGTGGGGTCTGCCGCAATGAAGAGCGCGACCCGAATTCCCGCGCGCGTTAGCTCACCGACCGCCTTGGCTAATACCTCCCGCTGGCCGTTCGCATCCAGGCCACCTTCCGTCGTGCGCTCCTCCCGCCGTTCGGGCACGAGGCAGGCTGCGTTAGGTCTGCTGGCAACGGCAATCCTGATCATCTCGTCCGTTGCCGCCATTTCGAGATTTAGGGGCTTGGTAATCTCGCGTGTCAGCCGTGCGATATCATCGTCCTGAATGTGGCGGCGGTCCTCGCGCAGATGGGCGGTTATGCCATCGGCACCTGCCGCGATGGCGATCTGGGCCGCACGCACCGGGTCAGGATGTCCGCCGCCGCGTGCATTCCGCACGGTGGCGACATGATCAATGTTAACCCCAAGTCGAAGCTGCGGACCCGCCATTAGGAAGTTGTTCGGATGCGGAGAGAAAAATCGTCAGCAGCCGCCGCACATGCCGGCATCATGTCGCGCGACGTCAGGAATGCCAGAGTCAATTCTCGTCATACAATGATCCGTTCCGCATTTGCCACCACCTCTTTTGCGCGCAGCTGGGCAATGATGGCGTTGAGATGTTTGGAATCGAACACCTCAAGATCGATCGTGACGGAAGTGAAATCCGGGGCCGAGCGCTCCATGTGAATGTTATCGATATTGCCATCGTGCTCTGCGATCACCTGCGCCACCTGGGCCAGCGAACCCGGTTCATTTACAGTCTGCAGCACGATGCGGGCCGGGAATCTATGCGGGGTGCGCTCCTCGATATCCCAGCGCAAATCGACCCACCGTTCCGGTGCATCCTCGAAGTTCTTCAACGAGGGGGATTCGATGGGATAGACGGTGATGCCCTCGCCCGGCGTAAGAATGCCCACGATCCGGTCGCCCGGCACCGCTCCGCCGTTGGGAGCAAAGCGCACGGGCAGATCGCTGTTGATGCCGCGGATCGGAATTGCCCCGCCTGGATCCGGCGCAACCTTCACATTCACTGGCTTGGCCTTTTTCAATCCGAACCAGCCGCTTTCGACTTTCACTTCGTGGCCCGGAGTGGCCGCGCGCTGCTCGGTATAGTCCGGATACATCGCCCGGACGACGTCAGCGGCGCGCAGTTCGCCGCGGCCAACAGCTGCCATGACCTCCTCAACGGAAGCGCGGGCCAGCCGGGGTAAAGCCGCCTGGAGCTTTTCGTCGGCGTAAAAAATCTTGGCACGATGGCAGAGCCGCTCGACGATGCGCCGTCCCAGACCGGCGTACTGCCTGCGTACCGCTGCGCGGGTCGCCCGGCGTATAGCGGCACGGGCCTTGCCGGTGGCGGCAAGCGATTCCCACGCCGCAGGGGGCGCCGATTGTGATCTCGAGGTGATGATCTCGACCTCATCCCCGCTCACCAGCTCCGATCCCAGCGGGGCGATTTTCCCGTTGATCTTGCAACCGACAGCCGTATTCCCGACGTCGGTGTGGACCGCGTAGGCAAAATCGATTGCATTGGCGTGCCGCGGCAACGCAATCAACATGCCCTTTGGTGTGAAGCAAAACACCTGGTCGTGGAACAACTCAAGCTTAGTGTGCTCCAAGAACTCCTCGGGATTGGAGCCTTCCGCGAGCAATTCAATGGTTCGCCGCAGCAACGCATATGCGCTGGACTCGCGGAATAACATTTCGGTGGGGGAGCCGACGCCATCTTTGTACAGCGCATGCGCCGCGATTCCATATTCCGCGATCTCGTGCATGTTGCGCGTGCGAATCTGCAATTCCACGCGCTGCTGGCTGGGACCGATCACCGTCGTATGGATGGACCGGTAATCGTTCTGTTTGGGCGTGGAGATGTAATCCTTGAAGCGCCCGGGAACTACCGGCCAAGCCGTATGCACGATGCCCAGAGCCTCGTAACATTCGGCTAACGTGTTCACAATCACCCGGAAGCCGAAGATGTCGGAGAGCTGTTCGAATCCGATGGATTTTCGCTCTATCTTGCGCCAAATCGAGTAGGCGCGTTTGCGCCGTCCTTGAACCTCGGCTTTCAGCCCGCGCTCCGAAAGCTTGCGCGCCAGTTGCCGCTCGATTTCGGCGACCAATCCGACGTTCTTTTCTTCGAGCTTGTCGAGGCGTGTGCTGACCACTGCATGCGCCTCCGGGTTGAGCTCGCGGAATGCGAGATCCTCAAGCTCCTCGCGCATTTCGTGCATGCCCATGCGCCCGGCGAGCGGCGCATAGATGTCCAGCGTCTCCTGCGCGCTGCGCGCCCGCGCGTCTTCAGGCATGTGGGAAAGCGTACGCATGTTGTGCAGCCGATCAGCCAACTTGATCAGCAGGACACGCACATCATCCGCAATCGCCAAGAGCAGCTTGCGCAGGTTCTCTGCTTGCTTGGCTTCCTTGGTGACAAGGTCGAGCTTCTTGAGTTTTGTGAGACCTTCTACCAATGCTCCGATGTCGCTGCCGAACATCTGGTCGATTTCGGCGCGCGTGGCAGTAGTGTCTTCGATGGTGTCATGGAGGAGCGCTGCCGCAATGGTTGCATCGTCAAGCTTCAAGTCGGTGAGGATGGCAGCAACTTCCAAGGGATGGGAAAAGTAGGGATCTCCCGAGGCCCGTTTTTGCTCGCCATGGGCGCGCATCGCGTAAACATAGGCGCGATTGAGCAACGCCTCGCTGGTGGTGGGATTGTAGCGCTTGACGCGCTCAACGAGCTCGTACTGGCGAAGCATTTGTGGCTTGCCAGCCGGCGATGATTTAGGTGTTTTTTCAAGTTCTTGCGAGACAAGGTTAAAACCGCGCCCGAGCGGAGCCCGCGTCTTGGCCTGGTTCTGCATGCGGGGCAGATCGTTGGTGGCGCGCGTCATCGGTGTCCTGCAGCCATGCTCACGGGCCATGATATCATAGGCGCAAGCGCAGGCTGCAACTCGCGCGCGAGTGCCTACGGCAACTGCAGGATTAAGGAATTCGCTAAACGCGAGGCGAGGTGATTCGTTCGGCGGGAAGCGGGTGTGGCGGCGCCAATGGGCGCTCTGCGGCCGACTATTCTTCCTCGTCCGGCTGCTCCTCGGGCGGGGTAAGCCCTTCGAGGCCCTTAAGCAGCTCTTCCTCGGTCATTCGGTCGGCGATCACTTCGGTGTCATCAGCATCGACGTTACCGCCCGTGGCGGCGATCAGCGGAGCTGCCTCGGGCTCCGGTTCGTCAACTTCGACATAACGCTGCAGCGAATGGACCAGCTCCTCCTTCAGATCGTCCGGCGAAATCGTCTTTTCTGCGATTTCGCGCAGCGCAACTACCGGGTTTTTGTCATTCTCGCGGTCCACGGTGATCTGGGTTCCCGAGGAGATCATGCGTGCACGATGGCTTGCCAGCAAAACAAGATCGAAGCGGTTTTCGACCTTATCGATGCAGTCTTCGACGGTGACCCGAGCCATGAGGACCTGTTCTCCCGATGATGTGAGAAGCAGGGCCTAAGTAACGGTCCGAGCGCGAAAGCGCAAGACGAAGTGGCAGCTGCAAATTCCCCTTGGCCTCGTGGCGGCTCTCTGTTAGGCAGATTAGACGCGCCGTACAGCCCTATTTCCATTGCCGGGTTGTTTCGGCGAGCTGCCGCAATTGTGCGGAACACCAGTCCGGTCTTCGTGCAATAGACTGTTGTCCGGCGGACGCGCGGCGTCCGCAACCTCTATCGACTGGCAATCAGTTGAGAATAGAATACACGCGTGGGAGCTTTTCATGGAAAACAGATTGGAAAAGATCGCGTTATTCATTGATGGGGCCAATCTCTACGCAACCGCTAAATCCCTGGGATTTGACATTGATTACAAACGCCTGCTGCGTGAGTTCCAGTCGCGCGGCTATTTGCTGCGCGCGTTCTACTACACGGCAGTGATCGAGGATCAGGAATATTCGTCCATCCGGCCACTCATAGATTGGCTGGATTATAACGGATATGCGGTGGTCACAAAGGCAACCAAGGAATTCGTGGATCAGACGGGGCGACGGAAGGTCAAGGGGAACATGGATATAGAGCTTGCCGTCGACGCCATGGAGATTGCCGGCACAATTGATCACATGGTCCTGTTTTCCGGCGATGGCGATTTCCGCTCACTGGTCGAGGCCGTGCAGCGGCGGGGCGTGCGCGTCACGGTGGTTTCGACGATAGCCACGCAGCCTCCCATGGTGGCCGATGAGCTCCGCCGGCAGGCCGATATATTTCTGGACATCGTGGATCTGCAGCAAAAAATCGGGCGCGACCCTGCGGAGCGGGCGGCGCGTGAGGTGCGCGAGCCCCGCGAACGCCACACGCCGCAGTTCCTGCAGCGCCCCGCAACGCCTCAGCGCGCCGGCGTGGTCGGCCCGGCGGATGACGAGGACGAATTCGAGCACTGAGCGCCACGATGCCGATTGCTTCCGGCACTCCCAGCCGGAATTGCCCGCTCTGTCCACGCCTGAAGCAGTTCAGGGATGATTGGCGCGAACGCGAACCAGACTGGTTCAATGCGCCGGTGCCCTCGTTTGGACCTGCGAGTGCATCCCTTCTCATCGTCGGTCTGGCGCCGGGGTTGCGCGGTGCGAACCGGACGGGACGCCCGTTCACCGGCGATTTTGCCGGTGATCTCCTGTACGAGACGCTGAAGCGTTTCGGCTTCGCCGGCGGCGATTACGGCGCCAGGCCGGACGATGGACTTGTCCTCGTCAACGCGCGCATCACCAATGCCGTGCGATGTGTTCCACCTGAAAACAAGCCGACTACCGAGGAGATCCGTACCTGTCGCCAGTTCCTCGAGTCGACAATACGTGAGATGCCCAATCTGCAGGCGATCGTCACGCTGGGCCATATCTCGCACGTCAGCACGATCGCAGCACTAAAACACCGGCGGTCGTCAGCGCCGTTCAGACATGGCGCGTCACACGATCTCGGCAGTGTGCGGGTATTCGCGAGCTATCACTGCTCGCGTTACAACACCAGCACTGGCGTGCTGACCTCCGACATGTTTTCTGGCGTTTTCGCGATGGTGCGAAGTTATCTCGACGCGCGCAACCAGGCGATCACCTGCTCCGCGTTCTTGTCAGGCGGAAAGACCGGGTAGAAGACCTTCGTAATCACGCCCTCGTCGATGAGGAGTGCCATGCGTTTGAGCAGGGTCATTCCTGCGACCGAGAAAGTCGGAAGTTTCAATGCCCGAGCAAGCTCGAGTTTCTCGTCCGACAGGATCGGAAACGGCAGATGCAGCCGTTGCGCAGCCTCCTTCTGATACGCGGTATCCTGCGTCGAAAGCCCGTAAAGATGCGCGACCCCCAGTTGCTTGAGCTCGGCAAAATGATCCCGGAACGAGCACGACTGCGGCGTGCATCCGCGTGCGCCTGGAATTGCGTTCCAGCCTTCCGGCATGGGCTGTCCCGGCACTCCAGTGCGCGGATAGACATAAACTACGGTACGGCCGCCAACTTTGGATAGGTCGACACGAGCGCCATCCGTAGATGCAAGCGTCACGGAAGGGATTTTCATCCCTGTGAGATGACGCGCCGCCCCATCGTCCTGTGGAATGGGCAGATCAGAGGGCAACACATTAGGATCGTGCGCTGTGCTCATTCACCTTCTCCTTTTCTCAACTCTCAGAGCTTGGGCTCAATTCGTATGAGATGAACTCCAGCAGGGAGCCGTCGGGATCGCGGAAATAGACGCTGGTACCGCTGCCCTTTGCCCCGAACCGCTGCATCGGTCCGGCGTCAATGGGAACGGCGCAGCGGTGCAGATGCGCGACCGCCTCAGCAATTGGCCCATGCCACTCAAAGCAGAGATCGCTGTTGCCGGGCTGCACTGGCAGGCGCGCCACCTCGGCCGGGCGAAATCCCGGCCCATGCAGATTGAGCCGGGTCGCGCCGAACCGATACGCCCAGCCCTGCGGCCGTTTTACCAGCGTAGCTCCGAGCACGTCGCGGTAGAAGACGTTCGATCGCTCCCAGTCGGAAACATGGACCACGCAGTGATCGAACGTGACAGGCAGCAGTGTGGACGCTTTGTCCGAAGTTCCTCCCGCCTGCGCTTGTCTGGCCATGCGCCTATGAAATCTGACTACCCATGACCGGGTCAATCCGGCGAGGCGAGCACTTCACCCCTTTGCCCGCAAAAGGCGGCCGCGCTCGCGTTCCCAGCTGCGTTTCTTTTCGGTCTCCCGCTTGTCGTGGAGTTTCTTGCCGCGCGCAAGCGCAAGTTCGACCTTCGCGCGCCCGCGCTCGTTAAAATAGAGCCGCAGCGGTACGAGTGTCATTCCCTCGCGCTCCACGGCTCCAATGAGCTTGTTGATTTGCCGGCGGTGCAGGAGAAGCCTGCGTAAACGTTTCGGGGGATGATTGAAGCGGCCTGCCTGCACATATTCGGGGATCGTGGCATTGACCAGCCAGATCTCACCTCCACGCGTGTCGGCATGCGATTCGGCTATGGTGGCTTTGCCCGCCCGCAAAGACTTCACTTCGGAGCCAGTCAGCGCAATGCCTGCCTCGAAGTTTTCCTCAAGATGATAATTGAACCGTGCCCGGCGGTTCTGGGCAACGACGCGAAAGTTGTCGGGCGAACGCACGGCCATGCTCGTCTTTCGATATAAATTAGCGGCGGAAACTATGCTCGAGGGTTCACCTGCGCGTGGGTCCTTCGACCGGCGGTAAGGACTTGATATAGGCCGCGATAGCCCGCCGGTCATCGGCTGAAAGCTCGGCGGTATTGCGCACGACGCCTCGCATTGCCCCGCCAACCGAATCGCCGTTCGGCAGATCGCCGCTTTCAAGGACGCGCACGATATCCTCTTGTGCGTAATCGCCTATGCCGGCCGCAGTGATATTCGGAATCCATCCGTCGCTGCCTTCTGGATCTGGACCGCCGGCAAACCGCTGAGTTGACACGATGGCGCCGAACACGTTGCGAGGACTGTGGCACTCTGCGCAATGGGCGGGACCAGTGACGAGGTAGGCGCCGCGATTCCACTCCTCTGACTGCGTGGGATCACGCGCAAACTGGCGGCCATCGAGAAAAAGGAATTTCCAGACGCCGACTGCCCGTCGCACACGCAAATAGACGGGCAAATTGTGACTGCGCACTTTTCCCTCAACCGGCGGCAGGGTTTTCAAATATGCGAACAGATCGCGCACATCGGACAGCCGCATGCGCTGATACGAGGTGTATGGAAACACCGGATAGTAGTGCAAACCGCCAGGCGAGGTACCTTTCCACATGGCAGTGAGAAAATCCGCTTCGCTCCAGCCGCCAATGCCGTCCCCGGGATGCGGCGAGATATTCGGTGAGTAGAAAGTGCCGAATGGCGATTTCAGTGCCATTCCGCCGCCAAGCCGGTTTCGCTCCTTTGGATTGGGAGCGTGGCAGGAAGCGCAGCCACCGGCATTGAACATGGTCTTGCCGTTATCGAGATCGGGCGCGTACGGGGTAAGCTCGATCGCACTCACCTTTGCAGGTGTCGTGAAGAGCCACACGAGGCCGACGACAAAAACGAGCAGGAGCGCGAGGAGAAGCCACGCTCGAATCATTTTATCTGCTGTTGATTTATCCCGCGAACCGGGTCATTCGGCGATGCATGTACTACTGAGGGCGACGATACAATTCATGGCAGTCAACGCAGGCGTCGTTGACCGGCGGAAACGCAATTTTTAGCTCGTCGAGCGTTTTGGCCTTATCCCTGCTTTCGCTCACGGCCTTTGCGAATGCCGCGATTTTCGCTTCGAAGTCTGCCTTGTTTTCCCAGATTTTCGGCAACGCCCGAGTTTTTGTGCCCTGTGCGGGCGGCTCCGGAAAGAGGTTCGGCAGTTTCTTCGCCGTATCCGTCCACTGTTCGAACGCAGCGGTCACTTGCTCCAGATCAAAAGAATTTTGGCCACGCACCATCTTGACGATGTTTCTTGCTCCTTCGAGATTTCCTTTCATCAGGGACTTGCGCTCTGAAACCGGGTCGGACTGCCCTGCCGCAACGCTGGTCCAAAGCGCCAAGGTAAACATTGCCAGGACGGTACGTATCATCTTGTTTGCTCCTGCGCGGATTTCGCGGTCCAAAGAATGTTATCCGTATAGACATTCCGCACGGCCTTTTTATTCCCGCGTCGAATGGAAGCCTGCATTCACAACGTATGGATGCGCTTTCCTTCCGCAATTGTCGACCACAGACGTTCCGGCGTGGCCGGCATATCGATATGGCGAACGCGGTAAGCTCGCCATAACGCATCGGCGATCGCGTTCATCACCGCCGGGCATGAGCCGATTGCCCCCGCTTCGCCGGCGCCCTTTACGCCGAGCGGATTCGTGCGGCAGGGCACGTTGCGGGTTTCGAAGATAATGTTGGGGATGTCGCATGCACGCGGAAGGGCATAATCGAGCAAGGAGGCGGTGAGGAGTTGGCCCGAATCACTGTCATAGACGGTGTTCTCCATCAGGGCTTGTCCGACACCCTGTGCCACGCCCCCGTGCACCTGGCCCGCAAGAAGGAGCGGATTGAGAGTCGCACCGAAATCATCAACGACGATGTAGTTGAGGATTTCGAGCCCTCCGGTCTCGGGGTCAATCTCGACCTCCGCGAGATGGGTACCGTTGGGGTAGGTGGGCGCCTCGGGCACGAATGCATGCTCGCAGGAAAGTTCACCCTGCAAGCGGCTCGCCAGATCCGCGAAACTGATCATGCGATCCGTCCCAACCACGCGGATTGATCCCTCTACGATTTCGAGATCGCCGCTCGCCGCCTCAAGCGCTTCCGCTGCGGTTTCTTTCATTTTGCAAGCGAGCGTGTCGGCGGCGCCGGCCAGGGAGGCCCCCCCGCACGGAATCGAGCTCGACCCGCCGGTGCCAGTCCCGGTCGAAATAAGATCGGTATCTCCTTGCAGGACGCGCACCCGCTCGGGAGAGAGCCCGAGCCGATCGGCAACGATCTGGGCGTAGGCCGTGGCGTGGCCCTGCCCCGTGGACTGCGTGCCCGACAACACGGTTACGCCCCCATCCTGATCGAGACGGATGTGGGCCTTGTCTGGTCCGTTATTTCCACAGGCCTCGACATAGGTGGCGATACCAATGCCGCGCAGCCGGCCGGATGAACGAGAATGGCGCAGCCGCTCGGCAAAATTCTTCCAATTGCTCATTTCCTGCGCGCGCGTGAGGTGTGAAACAAAATCGCCGGAATCAT
The DNA here is from genome assembly GCA_040510075.1 of Xanthobacteraceae bacterium. Classification (GTDB taxonomy): domain Bacteria; phylum Pseudomonadota; class Alphaproteobacteria; order Rhizobiales; family Xanthobacteraceae; genus VAZQ01. The sequence goes on from JBEVJT010000311.1 coordinate 16,405, forward strand.
AGGTTTTCCCCGTGGCAGTCGTGTGCGGCATTTGTTTGATGAAATTCCTTCGCCGCAGCTCATCGGGGGCAAGCCCGATATCGCGGGCCGCTGCATCCACCAGGCGCTCGATCAGATAGGCCGCTTCAGGACGGCCGGCACCGCGGTAGGCATCAACCGGCGCGGAATTCGTGAAGGCGCCGCGCACCCGTACGTGACACGCCGGTATGTCATAGACCCCAGGCGACATGCCGGCGCCGAGAAAGGGGATAAAGGGCGCGTACATTGACAGGTAAGCGCCCATGTCGGCCACGATATCGACCGCAAGGCCTAGGAAATTGCCCTTGCGATCAAGTGCCAGCTTTGCCGTCGTGTGATTGTCGCGGCCATGCGCATCAGCAAGGAAATGCTCCGTGCGCTCTGAAACCCACTTGACGGGACGCTGGAGCTGCTGCGCGGCGAAGCTCGCCAGGGCATATTCGCGGTAGGTGAATAGCTTTGTGCCGAATCCCCCTCCCACATCCGGAGTGATAACCCGCATCGCATCGGCTGGAATCCTGAACACGTCGCGGCAAAGCACATCACGAAGCGCGTGACTGCCTTGGCTGCCGAGCGTGAGCGTTATGCGACCATGCTCGACGACGGCCACCACCGCACGTGTGTCGAGATAATTAGCGACGACGCGTTGATTGACGACCGCCAGTGACGCGACGTGAGCGGCCTGCGCGAATGCAGTGGCCGTAGCTCGGCTGTCGCCGAGCTCCGTCTCGAACGCAACATTGCCGTCGATCTCCGGCCATACCCCGGGAGCGTCCGCTGCCAGCGCAGCAACAGCGCCGATGACATGGGGAAGCGGTTCCCAGTCGATCTTGATGGCTTCCGCCGCTTCGCGGGCGTGCTGCAAGGTATCGGCGACGACAAATGCAATCGCGTCACCCACATAGCGCACTGCGTCCTGCGCGAGGATTGGATAGGGTGGAACTGCAATCTTGACGTTCGGTATCTCGACGTGACAGGGCAACGGACCGAGGTTCGCGGTCTCGGCGGCTGAGAGTACCAGTGCGACGCCCGGCATGGCGCGCGCCGTGGCGAGATCGACTATTCGAAATCGTGCATGGGCATGCGGCGAGCGAACGACCACGCCATGCAACAAATCTGCAGGCATAGAGTCGGCCACGTAGTTTCCCTGGCCGCAAAGCAATCTTGCGTCCTCCTTCCGCGTCACTGCATTACCCACGCCGAATTTCATGGAATCTGCCGCTCCCTTAATGCCCTCGGTACCGATGCGCTCGGATGCGATGGGTCATTTGACAGGCGCACACGTGCCGGTCTTATGGCGCGCCAAGACGCAAACGGATAGCACGTAAACGCATGACGGCTCATAGCGCTCTTTTCCTGGACCGTGACGGCATCATCAATGTCGACCGGGGCTATGTACATACAATCGAGGAGTTCGAATTCACGCCAGGGATATTCGATCTCGCACGATTCTGGGTGCACGCGATCGGCCGGCCCATCATCGTGACCACGAATCAGTCCGGGATCGGACGGGGATATCTCGACGAAACTTCTTTCGCCCAGCTCACCGAATGGATGTGCAGCCGCTTCGAGAGCGAACGAGCACCCATTGCGCGCGTTTATCACTGCCCCTTTCATCCCGAACATGGGGTTGGAAGCTACAAAGCAGATCACGGTTGGCGAAAACCGGCTCCCGGAATGTTCCTGCAGGCCGCGAGCGACTTCGATCTGAACCTTGCGCGCTGTATCGCCGTGGGCGATAGGATGAGCGATATCGAAGCAGCAGCGGCGGCGGGAATTGGGCTTCGCATTCTCGTGCAAGCGAAGGATCTTGAGCCTGCCCCGGGCGCACCGTCCTATGCGTACGCATCCGATTTGCGCGCGGCACTCGCAATCTTGCGCGCTCACGTGTCGGCGTCCGCACGTGGGCTGGCCTCGTCCTTGAACTTGCCTCAGTAGTGATCCATTACACCGCGCATTCCCAATGATTGGACGAGTTTTGGCATGACTGACACGGCCGCCATTCCTGCAAGTAGCGCATTGGCGCACAAGGGCGGCGGCAAGATCGTCATGGTGGCGCTCAAAATCGGCATAACCGGCGGCTGCTTTTGGTACTTGTCGCGAAAGATCGATACGGCCTCCGTTGTCTCTGGGCTCGCCATAATGGATCTGCGTTGGGCGGGACTGGCCAGCCTGCTCCTGATGCTGGAGATGCCGCTCGTGGCCATGCGCTGGCGTGCGGTGGTAAACGAAATCGCCGAAACAGGGTGGCGGGCCCCGCGTGGGCCAATGATTATAATCGTCGCCATCGCCTCGTTTTTTTCGCAAGTTTTGCCCAGCATCGCCGGCGAAGGAGTTCGCTCCTGGCTGCTGGCCCGGCTCGGTTGCGGGTGGCGAATAAGCATAAGCAGTGTGGTCATCGACCGCGCATTCGCAGTTGGCCTCTTGTTCGGACTTACGATCCTCATCCTCCTCCTGCCGTCGAGCTTGTCCGAGCTGGGAGGATTTCGCAGCCTGGTGGTTGGGATATACGGGGCGTGCATCCTGGCGGCGGCTATCTTTGTCGTCTTCCTGCCCATGATCATTCCGCTGCTCGAGCGTCATCGCTATTTCCGCTGGGCTGCAACTTTGATGGCGTGCGTACGACGGGTTCTTTTCAGCCGCGCTGCATCTTCCGTATTGGGACTAGGATTACTTGTGCACGCCCTGACGATTGTGGCGATCTGGTGCATTCTGCGCGCACAAGGTTTAGCGCTTCCAATCAGCGATGCGGCCGTTCTCTTTGCCGTCGTGCTTGGAGTTGCAATGGTTCCGATTTCAATCGGCGGCTGGGGAGTGCGGGAACTCACAGTAGTGACATTGCTCGGCCAACACGGAATGGCCCCCGAGCAGGCGCTGCTCTTTTCCGTGAGCTTTGGAGTTGTGCTGGCTCTAAGCTCATTACCAGGAGGAGTGGCTTGGCTCTTTTATACGAGCCCCTCCATACAGCCGCCGGCCGAGGTTAGGTAGCCCGGATGTACGGCGCCCCGGAATGACATTCCGTCGGCGCTATTGCCGCCCATAAAGATCCTCAAGCCGCACAATGTCGTCCTCACCGAGATAACTCCCTACCTGTACTTCAATGAGCTCGAGTGCGATTTTTCCGGGATTGCAAAGGCGATGAACGCTGCCGATGGGGATGTATATGGACTCATTCTCGTGCACCATCCGTACATCGCCGTTTATGGTTACCTCCGCCGTCCCGGTCACCACCACCCAGTGCTCGGAGCGGTGCACGTGCTTCTGCAGTGAGAGCGTGCACCCTGGCTTAACAACGATGCGCTTGACCCGATAACGCGCGGCCAAATCGATGTCCTGATAATGTCCCCACGGCCGATATACGCGTCGATGCTCGACTGCGGCCGAATGGTTCTGCGCCTTGAGCTGTTCCACCACTTTCTTGACCTGCTCGGCTTTCGTACGCGCGCTGATCAAAACGGCATCGGCGGTCGAAACAACGATAAGATCCTCTACGCCGATCACGGCCATCAGCACGCCGTCCTCCGAACGTATGAGTGAATTGCGCGTATCCATGGCGAGCACGGGTCCCGCAACAGCATTACCCGCCTGATCGCGATCGACCACGTCCCAAACCGCGTTCCAGCTGCCGATATCGGACCATCCGAGTTCGGCCGGTATGACTGCCGCGCGTGTCGTGCGCTCCATCACGGCGTAGTCGATTGATTTCTGTGGCGCACGGGCAAAGGGCGTGGGCGCCAGCCGCAAAAAATCGAGATCGTGCGTCAGGCCCGCTATCGCGGCCTTGACCGACTCCATCATGGCCGGCTCGAATTGCTCCAGTTCGGCCAGCATGGTTCGGGCGTGGAACAGAAAATTCCCGCTGTTCCAGAGATAATGCTGCGCCACGTAAGTCGCCGCCGTGGTTGCATCCGGTTTTTCGACGAACGCGTCGATCGCATGGGCATGTGCGCCCTCGAGCTTGGCGCCTGGACGGATGTAGCCGTAGCTTGTCGCCGCATGGGTGGGTTTTATTCCGAATGTCACGATGCGGCCTTCGGCTGCAACTTGCGCTGCGGTCAGGCAGGCCCGTTTGAACTCGTCGGGCTGACGGATCACATGATCGGCCGCCAGCACGAGCACCAGCGCGTCCGCGTGGCGCTGGGCCGCAAGCACGGCAGCGACCGCAACGGCGGGCCCCGAATCGCGGCGCATCGGCTCAAGCACGATGTCCGCCTCGATTCCCTGTGACCGCAATTGCTCCGCTACGACAAATCGAAAATCCGCGTTTGTAATGATGATCGGTCGCGCGAACAGCTGCGAGTCTGAAATGCGCGCGAGCACCTGCTGGAAAGTCGAGCCGTCCCCGATGAGCGACACGAACTGCTTGGGCATGCTTTCGCGCGACACCGGCCATAGCCGTGTTCCGGCGCCGCCGCACATGATCACCGGAATGAGAGGGTTGGACATGCGAAGACCTTTAGCAGGACGCCTCAAAAGAGAGCAGAGGGACACTGCGCCTGCTGCTAGAGGCGCCAGACCTCCACACCGCCGGGCCTTGCTGTAAGATCAAGAATGCCCTTGACGTCCAGAACAAGACCGCGGCCATTTTTCAGGAGCGGCGCGACAAATGACCATCCCGCCTGCCGATAGACGTCATGCGCCACGGCAAGAATGACTGCATCAGCAGGCTCAGGGTGCTTTTTCAGCACGATGCCGTGCTGCGTCGATGCAAGCCGGGGATCCGCAATCGGGTCGTGCACCTGCGCGTCAATGTCAAATGAGCGAAGCTCGCGAATGATCTCGAACACCTGCGAGTTGCGAAGGTCGACGATATTTTCCTTGAACGTAAGCCCCAGCACGGTTACCAGCCGCGCCGATGTGCCGGCCCTGAGCAGTCCGCGCACGCATTCGCGCGCAACACGAATGCCCATCGTGTCGTTTATGCGCCGGCCGGCAAGAATCACGTCCGGGTGGTAACCTGCCTTCTGGGCGCGGTAGGTCAGGTAATAGGGATCGACCCCGATGCAATGACCACCCACCAGCCCGGGGGTGAAGTTCAAGAAATTCCACTTGGTCGCGGCGGCGGCGAGAACCTCCTGGGTGTCTATGCCCAGCCTGTGAAAGATCGCCGAAAGCTCATTCATGAAAGCAACGTTGAGATCGCGCTGGGCATTCTCGATGACCTTCGCGGCTTCCGCCACTTTGATCGAAGGAGCTCTGTGCACTCCGGCACCGATTACCGAGCCGTACACGGCGGCTATGATCTCCAAAGTGCGCGTATCCTGGCCTGCCACGACTTTCTTGATCGATTCAAAGCGATGGACCTTGTCGCCCGGATTGATGCGCTCGGGCGAGTAGCCGACCATGAAATCGCGTGCGGCCTTCAAACCGCATGCCGCTTCCAGGATGGGAATGCAGTCTTCTTCGGTTGCGCCCGGGTAAACGGTCGATTCGAATACGACGATGTCGCCCTTGCTCAGAGCTTCGCCCACCGTCCTGGATGCGCGCAACAGAGCTGTGAGATCGGGACGCCGAGCCGCATCGAGTGGCGTCGGGACCGTTACGATGTAGAAGTCGGCAGTCGAGATGTCATTTGCATTCGAAGTGAAGCGCAAGCTGGGGTGAGACAGATCTTTTAAGTCGACTTCCTGCGTGCGGTCGCGGCCTGCCTTGAGCTCCTCGATGCGCGCAGCATCGATGTCGAACCCGATCACCGGCGTCCCCTGCCGGGCAAAGGCCACAGCCACCGGCAGCCCCACATATCCCAGGCCAATCACAGCAATGTTTCGACCGTGCGACACAACTTTCTCTCGTCCAGATCGCCTGACTACGCGCCAACTCAGGATGAGCACGCAAGCAGCCGCTGGTAAAGAGCGACGATTTGGGCACCAATCCGCTCGCTCGAGAATTCCTGCTCGACAAGCCGACGGCCGGCTGTTCCGAAACGCCGCCGCAGCGCTTCGTCTGCCGCAAGGTGATCGATGGCCTGCGCGAGCGCCTCCACGTCGTCGCGCGGCACGAGCAATGCGTTCACGTCGCGACGCGCGATGGCGCGGCAGCCCGGGACATCCGTGGCAATAAGAGGGCGCCCGCAGGCCGCCGCCTGGATCAGACTGAGCGGCAGACCTTCGCGATGGGAAGGCAGCACGGCGATATGGGCCCTCCTCCACAAGGCCGCGATATCTTCGACAAATCCCAGATAGCTGAGATTTCGCTTGGTTTTCCAACCCTCGATCTCCTCCTCGGAAATGGAAGTCGGATTTGCGGCATCCGGATTGCCGGCAATCAGGAGGCGGATATCGCGCCCGCGCTCTGCGAGGGCTGCATGCGCCGCAACGAGGGTATGGATACCCTTCGATTCGACCAGGCGGCCGACAAAAGCGATCGCGATTGGGGGTGGCGGCTCTGGAGCCGGCGCCATTTCAGTGATGTCCACGCCAGATCCGGGAATGAGCGTAATCTGTTTCCGATCAATACCAAGCGCTTCGACAAGGGCTTCATCGTCGCGATTTTGCACCAGGACGGCTGCGCGCTGACGGCTGAACAGCGAGCGCAGCGCAGGCCTCAAGATGCCGCGCACGAGCCGATGCAAGCTCGCGTCGCTGATGAAGATTGTGCCGAGCCCAGTCATCGCATTGAGACAAACCACAGGAAGGCCGGTTGCTGCCAGCGATCCGACCACCGCTGCCGGAAGCGCTACGTGATGCGCTATATCGGGCGTCAGCCTGCGATATAGATCGCGCACCTCGCGTACCACTCGCAGGAGGTCATGCGGATTGAGGCTGCCGCGCCGCCACGCGATCGGATGCAGTCGAAACCCTTCGGCGATGATTTGTGCAGCATGACGGTTCACCCGCGTAGCCACATGCACTTCAAAGCCGGCATCGCGCGCCGCGCGCGCCATCGGAAGCCGATGTGAGATGAAGTACCAATCCTCGGTCACCAGATAGACCAGACGACGCGGTGATTTTTTCGATACGGCGGTGGGCGCCTTTTCAACGGCAGGAAAGCGGGCGCATAGAGCGGCCACGGCGCCTATGATGTGGTAGAGGCTCGTTGCTCTTGCCGGTTCATTCACAAATGTACCATCGGGCCTGAGTTGGTCGAACCATAACCCCGGCACAGGTGTTGCGAGAAAACTGCGAAAGCCTTGGATTGCGGCAACGACATCGGTATGCGGGCGGTGCGCCACCAGGTATGCGCGAATGCGTTCCGCTTGCGCCCACAGCCGCGCGACAGGATCGTGCGTTTGACCGTCGCTCAACGTTGCATTTATTGCCACACCACGCCCTCGGTCTATTCCATACCGGTCAGCGAAGGCGATGAGGCCTGAGACCGCTGATGGTTTTTCTCGATGCGCATGGGCAGCCCAGGCATCCAGCAGAAAAGCCCATTCGTAATGGTGGCCGGGTTCGCAAAGGCCTCCCGCGACGCCAGCAGCCGGTGACCAGTTATTGGAAAAACATTCGCGCAATGCTCCCGTTGCCGCATCGATGAGTTTGCCGAGGCATAGTTGTGCGATGTCATCGGCCATGCTTACCCAAGCGTGATCATCATCGACTTTACTCCAGGCGAGGGCCGCTTCAAACAGATGCATGTGCGGATTCGCCGTTTGCAGTGCCTCGGCAGCCCCCTCCAAAAACCCGCCGAGGGGGTGTTTGTGATGCCGGTACAGTGCCTCGCGCAGTGTGACGGCCCGGTCCCGCCACTCCGCAGTTCGAAACGCGCGGTAAGCGGCCGCATAGGCGAGCAGCGTGAAAGCTTGGTTGTAGAGATCGATAGTCGGGTCGGAAACGCGTCCGTCTAGGTCGACAACGGAGACCGCCAACCCCTCTGACGTGATGAATCGCGTGGACAGATAATCGAACGCATGCTGAGCCGCTTCCCGCCACGGCCCATTCCAACCGAGCCGGCCTGCCTCACAGAACGAAAACGCCTGGCGCGCGATGCTGCGGGCGCGGTGAGGCAGGGCAAGCGGCTCCCCAGTAAGCTCGATCGCTTCGTAAAAGCCGCCGCGCATGTGATCGGCGCCTTTTTCCCACCAGAGCGGGAGCGCAATGTCCATAAGCCAATGTCGAAGCGCTGCGGCCTCATTGATAACGTCGTCTAGAGCCGGATGACTTTTCTTCGAATCGCCATCCCGCTCTGTTTTTTTGTGGAGCATGATTTCTTCCGAAAACCGGTTCCCACTTTTCGAGATCATGCTCTAGCCTCGAGGTGCGAAAGGTGGCAATCCATTAGGCCGGTCATACGATAGGAAAGCTATAGATAGCAGCTCCACTCCTGGCATCCCGATCCATTTTGCGCGAGAACCATTTTAGCCAACGAATTACAACGATTGCAGAAGCAGTTCTGTGCAGTCGCGGCACTCCCTTGACTTGAGAGGACAATAAAGTGAGCGAGGCGGTCCTCGTTACCGGCGCTGCCGGTTTCATTGGCATGCATGTCGCACGCCGCCTTCTGCAGGAGGGGCACGCCGTGTTCGGCCTGGACAATCTCAATGCCTACTACGATCCCAACCTGAAAAACGCCCGGCTCGCCGAACTGAACAAATTTCGAAACTTCAGGTTTGAAAAGATTGACCTCGCAGATCGCCGTTCGACGGCTGGCTTATTCTCTGCCGAAAAGTTTTCATACGTTATTCATCTCGCGGCGCAAGCTGGCGTGCGCTACTCGCTCTCCGATCCGCATGCCTATGCCGAATCGAACCTGCTGGGCTTTCTGAATGTGCTGGAGGGCTGCCGCCATGCCGGATGCCGGCATCTCGTCTACGCGTCCTCGTCTTCCGTCTATGGCGCCAATACGGCGATGCCGTTTCGCACGTCCGACAATGTCGACCATCCACTCAATCTGTATGGTGCAAGCAAAAAGGCAAACGAGCTGATGGCGCACGCCTATGCACACTTGTTCGCTCTGCCCGCCACGGGATTGCGGTTCTTCACCGTGTATGGGCCGTGGGGACGACCGGACATGGCGATGTGGCTTTTCACCGATGCCATTTTGAAAGGCCGTGCGATAAAACTGTTCAATCACGGCAAGATGCGGCGCGATTTCACTTATATCGACGACGTGATCGAGGCTGTGATCCGTCTGCTACCGCTTGCGCCCGCGGGCAATGCGCAATGGTCAGGAAATGACCCGGCTAGCAGTCCTGCGCCTTGGCGCATTTTCAACATCGGCAACAGCCATCCCGTCGAGATAACCGAAGTGGTTCGGCTCATTGAAGGCGCTACCGGCAAATCCGCCGTCGCCGAACTGTTGGCAATGCAACCCGGTGACGTGCCGGAAACCTATGCGGATGCCACTGCGCTGGAACAAGCAGTCGGATTTCGGCCCGACACCCCCATTGGTGAAGGCATTGCGCATTTCGTCAGATGGTTCGTGGATTTTACAGCAGGTGCAAGGTATTCTTTGGCGCCTTAGACCTTGTAATTGTTTGAATCAAAACGTGTCTACGGGTCGAGACAAGGCCATCGCCACGGGCCTGCGGCCGTGCTAGGCAGGCTCCCTCGCGAGCAGTAGGGGGATTCCTGTGATGGCGCAACCCAGGAACGAGTTCGCCGGCCGGCCTGTGCGAGTGGGTGTGGTCGGTGTCGGGGTGATGGGCAGCAATCATGCCCGCGTCTTTTCCGATGTTCCGGGCGTGCAGCTTGTCGGAGTGGCTGATCCCGATCGCGAGCAGTGCAATCTGGTTTCGGGCCTCCTTGGCTGTGCGGGGGTAGACCACATCGAAGAGTTGCTGGCGCTGGACGTTGATGCCGTCACCATCGCGGCCCCGACGCACCTGCATCGTGAACTCGCACTCACCGCAATCAAGCGCGGCGTACACGTGCTGGTCGAAAAGCCGATCGCGCCCTCGGTTTCTGACGGGCGCGGCATTATCGCCGCCGCACGTCACGCCGGTCTTGTGCTGATGATCGGCCACGTCGAGCGATTCAATCCGACGGTGGAAGCCATAAAAGAGGCGATCAAGGCCGAGGACATCCTGTCCATTGCCATCACCCGCGTCGGACCATTTCCGCCGCGGATGTCGAATGTCGGAGTCGTCATCGATCTGGCAGTACACGACATCGATCTGATCCGCTGGTTTACTGAATCCGAGATCATCGAAGTTCAGCCGCAACTGTCCAGTGCCATGGCCGAACGCGAGGACATTGCGCTCCTGCAGTTTCGCACCGCTTCCGGGGTTCTCGCGCACATCACCACCAATTGGCTGACGCCGTTCAAGGCGCGCAACGTCACCATTGCCACCCGCAACAAATACGTGATGGGGGATTTGCTTACGCGGCAGGTCACTGAATGCTTCGGCTTCCAGCCTGATGGCAGCTACTCCATGCGGCATCTCTCTGTGGGCCATGCGGAGCCGCTGCGGGCCGAGCTGCAGGCTTTCATCGCCACCGTTCGAAGCGGCGGGGAACCTGCGGTCACCGGAGAGGAAGGCGTTGCAAGCCTCGAAATTGCGATCCGCTGTCTCGACAGCCAAATGGGTCATGGGTCCGTTGTGCATCGCGCCGGAGGGCGACGGCGCCTGAGCGGCTGAAAGCTGTTTGGGCTCGAGCCACCTCTCTTCGCCGCCCTCCATGAACCAGCGCGCCCGCGTCAGCCCCTCTCCCATCCCCTTCATTGACCTGGCGGCGCAGCGCCGCCGCATCGGTCCTGCGCTCGACGAGGGTGTGGCGCGCGTCCTTGCTCACTGCCAGTTCATTCTCGGCCCGGAAGTGCGGGTGCTCGAGGGGCAACTCGCCGAATTCTGCGGCGCGCGGCATGCCGTAACCTGCGCGAGCGGTACCGACGCCCTCCTGATGGTTTTGATGGCCAAAGGCATCGCCGCAGGCGATGCGGTCATCTGCCCGAGCTTCAGTTTCACCGCCACCGCGGGGGTCGTCGGACTCGTGGGGGCTAGCCCCGTTTTCGCGGATGTGAATGAGGCCACATTCAACCTCGATCCGAATAGTCTTGCGCGGGCGTGCGCAACGGCAAAAAAACGGAGCCTTCGACCAAAGGCCGTCATACCTGTCGATCTTTTCGGCCAACCTGCTGACCATCAGCAGATCGCGGCAGTTGCCGAGAGCGAAAATCTGTTCGTCCTCGATGATGCCGCGCAAGCGTTCGGAGCGACTTATCGCAACGGGAGGCTCGGGGCAGTGGCGCCGGTAACCGCCACGAGCTTTTTTCCGAGCAAGCCTCTCGGCTGTTACGGCGATGGCGGAGCCATATTGACCGATGACGAGGAGCTCGCGCATGTGCTGCGGAGCCTGCGCATGCATGGTCAGGGGAGCCACAAATACGATTGCGTGCGCATAGGCCTCAACGGACGGCTCGACACCATTCAGGCAGCCGTGCTCATTGAAAAGTTGAAAATCTTTGCGGAAGAAATTGCCGCACGCGAGCACATCGCCGGATGCTACACGAAGGAATTGGGCGATATCGTCATCGTGCCGTCGATTGCGCCAGGCTCCTCATCCGTATGGGCGCAATATACGATTCGGATACCCAACGGCCGTCGTGACGGCATCGCAGCCGTGCTCGCGCGCGGGGGAATCCCAACCGCGGTGCATTACCCAACACCGCTGCATCTGCAGCCAGCCTTCCGCAGTTTTCCCGTAGTCGATGGAGGAGTGCCGGTCAGCGAGCGGCTGGCGGGCGAAGTGCTCAGCCTTCCGATGCACGCCTACCTCGACGAGGTCACCCAGCGCCGCATCATCGCGGCGGTGCGCGAGGCACTCGCGCGCTGAAGCGTCCGGACAAGGCGGCTCAACGCGATGCCGTCGATCCGCGCTGCCTTCCCCAAATTCGCCTGAAATTCGAGGTGAATAGTACCCGCGTTTCGCTGCAGCTGGGAAGCGTCATGCGATATTTGCTGACAATGTTGCTTGTTCTGATTTCTGCCCCGACATGGGCGAACAAACCATGGGCGAACGAGCTCGATGCGCTTTTGCGCAAGACCCAGGCTCTCGGCGCGCCAATGGCCGCGCTTCAGCGCGCAGTCCTGATCTCGCGCCAGCCCAATTTCCAGAAAAGGGACGTGCTTGCGCTGTTTGATATTTCACAACCGTCGGCAAAGAAACGATTCTATGTTCTGGATTTCAAATCAGGCCAGGCCACGAGCCATTATGCGGCGCATGGCAGGGACAATGGACCCAGCGCGAGAGCGATCAAATTCAAGGGGTTTCAGACGGACCTGGACATGGTGCCATTGGGCCCGCTCAAGACCGCTCGCTCCGAAACGATGGAGCACTACAAAACGATTGTCGACCGCTACGACGGGACGGTTTATCGAAACATGATGGTTGTCGGTCTCGAGGGCATCGCCGCCTACAACGACTACATCAACAACACTCCTCCCTTCAAATGGATCATTCATCCGAACTGGTACACCACCGCTGGTTTCCGCGCGAAAAACAATGGCGTGCTGGGGAGAAGCAAAGGTTGCATCACCCTCGATCCGGCCGAAAACAACCAGCTCGTCATGCGGCTTGAAGATGGAGCTCTGGTTTACGTGACCGTCGGAGATGCGCCGATCGAACAATATTTGTAATTCGAGGCTTAGATCTACAAGCAAGACCTTCATTGGAAGACCGTGCTCTTTACTGCTTTTCAAGTCCGAACCGGCTTAAGATACATACGCGCGGTACAAAGCGATCGAATCGAGACGGAGCCCATCCATGTCACCGAAGTGCCGTAACTTTCTGCTTGTGTTGTTCGCGGCGGTTTTTGGCCTTGCTCTGGCCGATTCCGGCAGCGGCACCACGCAGGAGGTGAACCAGATCAAGCTCACCGAGAAGCACATCCAGGGGTTTATCGCCGCCGACGATGAGATGGCCGGGATCTACGTGGCGAATGCGGACAACTCGGATCCAAAGGTGAGGGCACAGGGCGAGGCTGTTGCCAAGAAAAACGGCTTTGCAAACTTCGCCGAATATAACGACGTGTCCATGAACATCGCGATAATCATGTCGGGCATCGACCAGCAGACGAAGAAGTTCACCGAGCCGCCTGAACGCCTCAAGGAGGAGATCGCGGCGCTCAAGGCAGACACATCCGTCTCGGACGAGGCGAAGAAAGACGAGATGGCGCAGCTCGAGGCAGCGCTCAAGCAGATAAAGCCCATTCAGTTCAAGGAAAACATCGCGTTGGTGCTCAAAAATTACGACAAGCTCCTGCCCCTCATGCAGGTGCTCGGGCCTGCGGATTAGAGACCTCCACTTACGTTCAGCGCGAAAACTTTCACTCGCGTGCCCGATTTGGCTCGGGCTCGGCATCAGCTCAGGCTTCCCCCAGGGTGAGCCGAGTGACCAAGTCTTTCGGATGAAAAAGGGCGCTCCCCCATCCGGCTGCATGAGTGCGTTCTGCTGCTGGTCCGCAACTTAGGCACGTGCAAAAATGAACCTGATGAGACGCAGGGATGCCATCCAGCTGCTCGGCGGCGCTGCAGCGTGGCCTTTTGCTGCACGGGCGCAGCAAGCCAGTCCGCTGATAGGGTTCATGAGCGGGCGCGCCCCCGAGACCGATACGCATTTGGTATCCGCGTTCCGCGAAGGCTTGCGTGAGCAGGGCTTTGCCGAGGGCCAAAATGTTGCGATCGAGTTTCGCTGGGCACGCGGTGATTACGACCGCCTCCCCGTGCTTGCGGCCCAGCTCGTCGCGATGCCGATAGCCGTCCTCGCTGCGCTTGGCGGAGATCTTTCAGGTGCCGCCGCGAAGCAGGCAACCTCGACCATTCCGATCGTTTTCGGCAGCGGGGGTGATCCGGTCAAGAGCGGGTTAGTGGAGAGCTTCGGCCGGCCTGGCGGGAATGCCACCGGCTACACACTCCTGACCAATTTGATGGAAACGAAGCGCGTCGGCCTGGTTCATGAGCTGGTCCCGAGCGTCAGCAGAATCGGTGCGATCATCAATCCGCATTTCGCGCCGACCGCCCGTCAGTTGCAGCAGATCGAGGACGCAGCACGCATCGTAGGCCTGCAAGTGGTTGCCGCGAATGCCAGCACTGATGCCGAGCTCGATCTTGCTTTTGCATCTCTCGTGCAGCAGCGCGTCGGCGCGTTCCTGGTCGCGGCTGACCCCTACCTCGACACCCGCCGCGACAAAATCGTCGGATTTGCCGCACAAGCCCGGCTGCCGGCAATCTATCAATTCCGCGAATTTGCGGTTGCCGGAGGACTGATAAGCTATGGGCCGAGCATCACCGAGATGTACAGGCACGGCGGTGCATATGTCGGCCGTATCCTGCGTGGCGCGAAACCTGCCGATCTGCCGGTCCTACAGCCCACGAAGTTCGAGCTGGTGATCAATCTGAAAACGGCCAATGCCCTCAATCTGTCCGTGCCCAACTCCATGCAATTGCTGGCTGACGAAGTCATCGAATGATGCTCGTGCCGCGCTTGAGGTCGTTGCACGCCGCGGCGATCACCTCGGCATCGCGGACGCAGCCAAGTGGAAGCGCGGCTTGGACCATCCCATTAGCGGCCCTAAGGGCGCTCGTCTGTAGCACCATTTTAGTTGTCGAGCGTTCACAGCACGGATGACGCCTATATTTTGCAGAGTTCCTGCGATGGCTATTGCCGCGGCGGGTCGGGCCGCTAGACCTGCCGTAAGGAATCGAATATGCGGCGGATTCACATATACATTATCGCGCTCATCTTGCTCTTGGCGTTTGTTGGCTACTTGTTCTTCATAAGGAGTCCATATCAACCTCCTTTCTGACTATTGAAGCTGAGATGGCCCTGATACATGAAGGCAAGCTCCAGCGTATTCGGTCGGTAGCGGTCGTGTAGCGCAGGTGTCCGGGCTGCGACGTATCTTCAGCTCCCAAGGGCAGCCACGAGCAAAGCGACCGAATCGTCAATCGGACCTCGGATCAGAATAAGGTCTTGCAATGGCCGTCGAAGCTCCGAGCCATCAATATCAATTGATCCCTGCCCCAAGACCAGATTGGTAATCCAGATATCAACATCGAGTGTCGTCTGCTAGGCGTCTGTGACAAGGAGAATTTAATAATGGCAGATACACAACCTTACCGAGGAATTGAATTTGGCGTGCACGAAGCTGGTCAAAACGTTTGGCGCTGGGCCTATTACCCGCAGATTGGAGCAGGGCCAGTTAAACGAGGTGAATTGAAAGGAACACGAGAAGCCGCAATCGCCTTTTGCAAGTCAGCGATTGACGAATGGCTTGGCTCTGGCTCTGGGGCGCAATGATCTGGACTTCTCGCTACCTACGGGTAAGCGTTTGAGAGAGTGCTATTCACATACGCTTCGCGAACTGAGATGTCGTGAACCTTGCCGCAACCCGGGCAATGAATATTTAGCGTGCGCGTCCAGAAAGCTTTCAGAGTTGTCGGGTCCATTTGAATGCCTGTGAACACTCTCTGAGTAGTCTCGGGACAGGTGAAAAAAAGCTGTTGAGCCATAACTGGTGCTCCCTGCTGCAGGCGGGAGCACAACTGGTCTCTCAGCCACCAGACGCCTGGGAGTGCCGGTGATGCTGAGGAAGATATGTATTAATAGTTCCAAAGCAAACAGGGACACCTTGGAATTGAACTGCGCGCCCCCCTCAATCGCCTGCCCGCCACGGCGTGGCTGTCATTCTGCACGCAATTTTGACCCCCCCGAATCGGAGGATCGGCGTTCCAAAATTGACCCTTTGCAGGTTGCGACTCGGTCGTCTCTACCGCTTGAGATAAGGTCCGCTGAACGGGGGCATGGCGGAAGCGTTCGATGCCGCTGCTAAAGGGAGCTGATGATTCCATCCCGACATTCAGGGTCTAACCGCTCTATGACGCGCGTTTGACCTCAACTGAATAATCGAATCCGGTTGGACCTCGTCGTCGCGCAATCAAAACGCCGTCTTCGGGATTAACATCACCGATATCAGTATCACGGTCTGGCAGAACAACGATTACCCGCCGACGAATACGCACCAAAACGAAGCGGCCGTGTTCGGCACCGTTCTGTGCCCACTTTTTTATGCGTGCGTAGTAAGGCGGACGAATCCAAGCATTAGGGAATGCTGGATCCACAGCAATTTGCGTGTGTATATTGTTCTCCTGCAAATACACGACAAACTTTGCACGTTCCGGCTTCCACGCAGGACCAAAGCTCGCATCCAGCATCCAGAGACAGTAGAACGTTCGGCATGAAGCTGGCCTTGTATCGTAAATACCGCAACCTTTGCCAATGCGAGCGTGCGGACACCATACCCCGGAAGCTTTATTAAATTGGGGAATATCAGGAACCTTGCAGCACATCATGCATGATCCGCATTCCCTGCCTGGAACTACCGCTGGCCCGGTTGCGGTCATGTCAGCGTCTTGATTCACCGTTTATTCTTCCGGATGTTCGCCCTTCGCGGTAAGGGCATAAGCTCTACACTAGTTAAAACGCATGCAGCCCCAAAGCTTAGTTCCCGTTTGTGGCACAAACGCGAATTACGGTCGAAGGGTCACCAGTGTCGCATGATTGAGTGAGCCGACATCGGCAGGAGTGAATGCCCACGGAACAGCGGTTTCGCATCAAAGTGTGCTATCCATTCGACAGAAAAACGGCCCGGGCACAGCAACAGGCTGTTGCAACTCGTGACCTGCGGGGCGCCGACGAGGCAATAATGAAACGACGCGAGTTCATCACGCTGCTCGGCGGCGCGGCAGCATTGCCGCTTGCCGCGCGGGCGCAGCAGGCAACGAAGACGGCTCGGATAGGCGTGCTAACGCCCGGTCACTCCGATAATGCCGATCCAAGTTCCAGAGCCTTCAACGCATTCCTACCGGCCTTGCGCGAGCTTGGTTACACAGAGGGGCAGAACATCGCGATTGAGCGCAAATTCGGAGAAGGGGATGCCGATAGGCTCCGCAGGCTGGCGGCGGAATTGGTCGAACACCGAGTTGATGCCATCGTCGCAAACAGCACGCCCGCTGCCCGTGCAGCAAAACAAGCGACCTCCACAATCCCCATTGTCGCCATAGCTATGGCCGATCCCGTCGACGACGAGTTGGTCGCAAGTCTTGCGCGGCCGGGCGGCAATGTAACGGGGACCACATTTCTGGGCCCGGAGTTGGTCGCCAAGCGCCTACAGTTGTTCAGGGAGATCGTCCCAGGATTTTCTCACGTGGCTGTTCTCTGGCACCCCCGTGCATATGGCGAGCGTACCATGGCCGGCATGTTGAAGGAGATCGAGAGCGCGGCCCAATCCTTAGGGACAAAACTTCAATTTGTGCCGGCGACTAACGTGGACGATCTCACCGGCGCATTCTCCGCGATGACCAGAGAGGGAGCGGATGCGTTCATTGTATTTCCCAGTCCGATATTATTTGGGGGATACCCACGCATCGTGAGCCTGGCGGCGTCCAATCGGCTGCCGGGAATGTACGCAGCACGGGAGGGAGTAGAGCTTGGAGGGCTCGTATCCTACGGAGCAAACCTGCCCGATCTGTCCCGAGGCGCGGCTATTTATTTGGAAAAGATCCTCAAAGGAGCCAACCCCGCGGAGCTGCCTGTGCAGCAACCCACCGCATTCGAGCTTGTCATCAATCTGAAGACTGCGAGACAACTGGGCCTTACGGTTTCTCGCCAATTCCTGCTGATTGCCGACGATGTGATCGAGTGAATTGCCAGCCCCACTGCTCAGGCCGACTACAGCACCGCACCGGTCCGCACTCGGCACATTAGCGGCTGTCGTGCGAGAATGGTAAAATTCATAGAAGGAAACCGGATTGGCGCGGGCAGGTACGTGACAAGCAAAGCGCCGCGATGAAGGACTGTCATGAAGAAAACTTGGCTGGTTGCAGTAGCCTCGATGGTCGGAGTGTGTTTTCTCCTATCGCCGGCGCAGGCTGCCGAACTCCAGGTTTTGGCTGGCGGTGCCATGACAGGTCCTTTGCGAGAACTCGGCACACAATTCGAACGCACGACCGGGCATAAGTCTGTTTTTCGCTTCGGCACAACGCCCGAACTGATCAAGATGGCGACGAGCGACACCCCGTTCGACCTGGCCGTGGTTCCGCGGGAGGTGTTTCAGAATGCTGACGCCCGGGCACGGTTTGTGCCTGGACCGACAACCGACATCGCCCGCGTCGGGCTCGGCGTCGCCGTGCGCTCAGGTGCTCCCAGGCCCGAGATCAACACGCCGGACGCGTTGAAGCAAACGCTCCTTAGAGCGCGATCCATTGCCACGATCCCGGCCAGTGCGGCTGGCGCCCAAGTCTTGCGCACGTTCGAGCGCCTCGGCATCGCCGACGAGATGAAGGCCAAGACCAAAGCGCAGCCTGCGCCCGCACAGATCGTTCAATCGGTCGCCAGCGGCGAAGTCGAACTCGGAGTGTTTCTCCTCAACGTATTGACGGCTCCAGGTCTGGACGTCGTCGGTCCGTTCCCCGCCGAACTGCAGCAGGAAGTAATTTTCACGGCCGCAATAGGTGCGGGCAGCAAGGAAGCCGAAGCCGGCAAAGAGTTCATCGTTTACCTGAAAAGTCCCGCTGCTGTCGCCGCGATCAAGGCCAAAGGCATGACGCCGGATTAGAGCCGGATGATCGGTTGCGCCACCTCACCACCGTCGCGCCGGCGAGGAGCGTAATGAACTCCGCGTTTCAATGGATTGAATTGTATCTGCCACCCAACCAAACACCTCAGCGCATCATAGTGTGGTACTCACCTGTGGTAACGCGGAGCTCGCTGCATGCGCCGATCCAGGTCGATCAGAACAAAGGCGAATTTCCAAATTTGTAGTTGAGCCCTACCCGGACGATATTGTCTCGCACGTATGTCGTTGTGGTGGCCGACGTTACGCCGCCGGTACTAAAGGCTGGACCAAAAATCGGGTTGATTGCTATCGGGAATGCCTCGGTGACGCTCCCGAGATCTACGTACAGATATTCGAGCTTTGCCGACCAATCGCCCCAAAGTCTCGCCTCTACGCCACCTCCGGTCGCATACCATAAAGCATTATTCACCAGGAACCCAGCGCGCCCTCGTGCGGTAGCCAGGTTTCTGAGCTTCTGTTCGCTTCCCAGACAATACCCAAAGCCATTCGCTCCCGCACCGAAGAATGCAACCGTTCCGGCAGCTGGCGTGCAGTTGCTTGCGCTGTCTTTCTGCGATGCCCACTGCCAATCACCCTCTACGCCGATCAGAAATGAGGATATCTGATAGTTGTACCCTACCTGGCCGCCAAAAACCGCGCCCGTGGGATTGTATCGGTTGGTGCTGCTTAGAAGCCCGTTCTGGCCAAGCGCTGTAGATGTAAACGAAGCACTCTGCGCCGACGATTCATGCCCACGCTGCCGCCGGCATTAAGACCGATATAGAAGCCGCTCCAGGTCCAGACGGATGGTGCCTTGTAGATCGGGCGCATCGTGAGATCGGCCGCTTGGGCGGTTAGCGGCAAAGTAATGGCTGTTGTAACCAGAATGAGAGAATTGAAAGATCAGGCTGGCCCTCGTTGCAATTTTTAGGACGCGGAATGGCTTCAGTGCCGTGTTCCGTCAGTCATTTTATTCATTCGTATTTCAATCTTGATGCGTGCTTCCGGGATGGAGAATTCCGCAGCGAGCGCCCCGACCAACATGGACGCGGTTTCAATGGAATCCGCGATTTCCTCTCCCCACGCAGCATTCTCGGGCGTCGCCTCGTCGTATAGTCTGACTTGCACGGTGTAACCATCGTCCTCTTGGCTGATGGAGGCGAACAGGTCCGTGAAGCGCGACCGCTCAAAATCTGAACTCACTTGAAAACGGCCGGTCGTCATTGGAATACCTGTATTGCCGTCGTCCCTTTCATTACACCATGCGCTGCAACGCCGATCACGCTCTAGTCATACTATCGCGAGCGGGCACGGTGCAATCGGTCCGCTGGCCTCAACCTCATACAACCCACATCATCCGAAATCGCCGTTTCCGAAAATCGTTGCGAGTACTTCATGCCGAAGAAAGTTCCGGTCAGCGGTTCGCTTGACCAATGCGACAATCTATTCCGCCTCGCCCGCTTGCGATTGATCGCTTTTGCCGGTTGCCTTCATGCGCCAGAGCTGAAAACCCTGGGTATCGATCGCGCGTTCGATAGCTTTGCGCGAAAGCCTGTGCGGAGGGTCCTTTTCAGGCCCGACAATGCCAACCGCATGCCACGGACGAAACTGGTCCGGAAGTTTGCTTCCGGCTACATCTGCAGTGAAAGCGCGCAAGTCACTCTTCGTCTCTGACTTGAAAATATAAAGTCGCATTGACATCACCTCATTGCTCTCAATTTGTGAAACTCTGAGCGTCATCCGACGCTCGCCCGAGACCAGGTATATTTCACCTTGGCGCGCGCACTACGGTGTTCCCCTCGTGACCAAAAGTCCTGCACAGCCAATGCGATGCATTCCGGCCAGCGTCCGCTGGCGGCATGCTCCTCGTTGTTAATCGTGGCGCGGCGCCACTCCACCGCCGTTGCCAGCGTCGTTCGATGTCGCGCGCAATATCGAGAGAGCAGGTCTGAGCCACGGCGATCTCCCTTATTGCGGCGGGAGCACGACGCGTCTCTCAGCCATCGGCGCCTGTATGATTAACCGATGATTTGCATAAGATGGGGGTTCGGAGCTCAAATGACCAGCCTTTTCGTCGCGAAGCATGTATCGGCTTGGTAACGCTGACCGAATTTAAGCCCTTGTAGACAGTGTACGAATGGCTTACATGCACGATATCGAGCTTTCGGCCGAACGACTTGGCCTCGCGCGTTGGCGCGCCTGACTGACGACCTTCCCCCAAAATCTCGGACAAACCGGCTGCGCTGAACGCGCAGCTTATCGACACACGTACGCAAAGGAAAAACTCTCCCATGACTCAGGGAACAGTGAAGTGGTTTAATGGCCAAAAGGGTTACGGATTCATTCAGCCCGACGACGGCAGCAAGGATGTGTTTGTGCATATCAGCGCGGTCGAACGGGCGGGGATGTACAACCTCAACGAGGGCCAAAAGATCTCATTCGAGGTTGTTGCCGATCGCAAGACCGGCAAGTCCTCGGCAGACAACCTTCAAGCGGCCTGACCTACTCGGCAGAGCGCCTCGACCGCGGATGAACCGGCGAGGCGCTCTATTTCAGCCAAATTTGGTGAGTAACATTGAACCCTAGAGTAGGATGGCTTTGCTTCAAATCGCCATCCCGCTCCAGATTTTTGTCGAGCATGATCTTTTCCGAAAACCGGCTTCCACCTTTCGGGATATGCTCTGGCAGTCTGAAAATCGGCATAATTATTCGCAACTTACGGGCAGTTCTTTTCCCTTGCCGAGACTATAGGACAAAGAGCGATGATAGATAGCGAGCACGCCCGTAGTCGGGCTGAAGCAGCTTTCAAACCAAAGGAAGACGCCCGTGTAGAAGGGCGGGAGGGCATGCAGGAGTACAAGGCTGGCGAACGCGCTATGCGCGAGAAAACGGCTCGCTTGAGAGCATTGCGATTGGCACGCGACCAAGCTGCCAAGCAAACATAGCCTCTGTCTCCTTGTCACTACGCGGCGGCCCAAGACGCTGGTGCAATCTTAAGCGCTACGCCGACCTCATCAGCGCGCTGAAAAATTCTTGAAGAATTGGTTGGGTGTGCGCGGGCGCGCATCCTGCACATGTGGCTAAATTCACACAGTCGAATCCGAACTGATTCTTTCCCCCAGTTTTGGATTGCGAACGAATCGGCCGGACTCTAGCGTCGTCATTGCGATTCGTTTGTGCACGGGGCGTTCGGGGCATGTTCTTGGGCACCGATCCCGTCCGTTTTACCCGCTCCGTGCGGCGTTTTCGCTTCCAGTCCGGTCAGTGATTCTCGCGCCTTGCGCTCGCGCAGGGCGGCGGCGTGTACTCGATTCTTTGAACCCAAATTCTCGGCCATGGCGCCTTGCCTGCGCGGGAGCGAGCGCGCGGCCGTTCATCAGGAGAGCTACGATGCGGAATACTCCTTTGATCTTGGCGGCGGCAGTAGCGCTGGCTTTCCCCCTTGCGGCGAAAGCCGCCGATATGCGCATGATGCCGGTCAATAGAGCGGCACCCTGCATGGGCTGCGACTGGAACGGCTTTTACGCCGGCGTCAGCGTCGGCGCGGGCATGAGCACGAGCACAACGGCGGAGGCGTGGAATTGGGCCAACACGATCCCAACCGGCACGCTGATCGGCATCGGCGGCGGACCGCTGTTTACGACAACGGCACCGACGCCATTCAGCGCCACATTCAGCAACCAGTACCATCGCGATGGCAGAGGGATCCTGGGCGGATTGCAAGGAGGCTACAATTGGCAGATTGGCCGTGTCGTGCTCGGCATTGAGGGCGACTGGAGCTGGACCAATCAGAAGGATACGGCGACCTATGGCGCGCAGCCCGTGCCCGGGATATTTCCGCCGCTGCCCAACTTTTTCTTCATTCCCGCCACCGCTCAAGGGTGGACCACAGAGGAGAAGCTTGACTGGCTCAGCACGGTGCGCGGGCGCCTGGGTTGGGCGCAGGGCGCCAACCTCTGGTACGTAACCGGCGGCATCGCTTGGGCAAGAATCGAGAACAAGTACACGCTCGTGTCTTCACCGGGCAACAGCGGGCTGGTGACCGCATCGGGCGCGTTCGGACCTGGCAATTTTGCGCAATTCGGCTTGCCGGGCGGCGCGCAGGTCGCAATTTCAGCACCATCAAGACCGGTTGGGCTCTGGGCGGCGGCCTTGAGACTGCGGTGGGAGAACTCCTTGGCCTCGGCAGCGGCACCCGCTGGACCATGAAGCTCGGAATATCTCTTTGTCGATCTGGGCAATGTGGACTATCAGTTCGGTACCAATCAGACGCCAGTGTGCGGCACAACATGTGCCGCTCCCTTTCTGATCAATGGGACGGCGGCGTTCAGCAGCCGGAACCACGTGTACGAGCAGGTGGTACGGGTCGGATTGAATTACAAGTTCAACACGCTTGCCGCATCGGCGGCTTACAAATAGCCGCTGCACCGTTCTTCGCATCGAAACCTCCCAAAACTCAGCCGCCCTTCGGGGCGGCTTTTTTGTCCGTCAGATTCGAAAGATTTCCACGGAAGAGAAGCTTGCGGCACAGACAAGGCGCAAGGCCCCCTCACATCGGGGCGCCGAGCTCGCTCAGGTTCGGCTTGCCTTGCTTTTTGCTGGACGACGTCCCCCGGCAGCGGTCTTATCGGCCAGTTGCTTGGCGTCTTTGGTTTGCTTGGCTTCGTTGGCTTGCTTGGTCTCCTTGGCCAGTCGCAATTCACGCAAGCGGATTGTGTTCGTGCGAGTAGCCGCCACCTTTGCGTGGTACTCGGCAGTCGCCGCGGCAGCATCGCGCGCCCGCTCCTCCGCGTCTGGTTTCGGTTTCCGCATGGCCCCAATGTAGATCACCTCAAGATCAAATGAAAGACGCTTTCAATTGCATAAGCAGTGATCGGTTATGTTTGCTTAGCGACAGAACTGCTATCGCGGATGTACCTGAGCTGTACGTCGTCGACCGGAGCACGAGGGGGTTGTGCTTATGTCTCAGGAGTAGCGATACACTCTCGGTCTCATATCGCTTCTCTAGATGTGATAGTTGTGCCAGACTACGAAACTGTAACCGGCGACGGCGAGGCCGAGGCAGATAAGAGCAATCGGCCTCGGCGCAAACGCCCACAGAATGAAGATGAGTGCGATCTCCGGGAGCTTGCACACCGGCCACGCATCCCCGAGCACGTGCATGAACCAGACGACGATCGGGTTCTGCTCGTGACCGCCACGCGCCAACATGTGATAGGTGCTGAGCACATCGAGCACTTCCAAAACGATCGCAGCGATCGCAAGGACAGAAACAGCGATCTTTAGTATTAGGTCCAAAGCAATCCTCTCGCGATCCCGGCTGCGGTCCCGCGGACCGCTTTCGTGTGCGTCCGAGCCGCCCATGTCTTCAGACCTCAACTCGCGCGGCGCCCACCTCAAACCGCCTCCTTCTGTTTTCCGGCCTGTTTCCTGTAAAGTCTTGTCACTTGGCCATTGAGGAGCCTCCCGGATGATGATCATCGATTCGCAGGTCCACGCCTATGAGGCAAACACTCCGAAACGACCGTGGCACACTGTGCCGAACTGGCCCGATCACGTCACGGGCGACGAGATGGTCATGGCCATGGATAAGGTCGGAGTCGACGGCGCGATCTTCATCTCCGCGTTTTCCATGTACCGCTACGACGCGAGTTATGCGGTTGAGGTGCAACGGGCCCATCCCGGCCGGTTCGCGATCGTCAAGCCGGTCGACCCCCATGATGCGGCCGTCAGCGATGTCATTGCCGACTGGAAGCGGATGCCGGGCGCCGTTGGCATCCGCATCATGATGACGAAGGAGCCGAAGCGGGAGCCGAACGATGCGGCACTCGACCGCATCCTCCGCGCGGCCGTAAAGCATGACTTGCCCGTCAACATATTGTGCTGGGGCAACCTGGATGCGGGCACGGCGTTGATCGACCGCCACCCCGACGCGCGCTTCATCATTGATCATCTCGGCATCCTGCAGCCGCGCACGCCACCGGCCCCGCCGCAGCCGTGGGCCGACCTGCCGAAGGTGCTGGACCTTGCCAAGCGCAAGAACGCGGTGATCAAGGTAAGCGGCGCCTGCACCCTGTCCCGGGAACCGTATCCGTTCCCGGATATCTGGGATCCGCTCGCCCGCGTGTTCGATGCCTGGGGTTTCGAGCGCTGCTTGTGGGGCACGGATTGGACCCGCGCATACGCCGTCGTCAATTACGAGCAGGCGGTCGAGCCCTTCCTCAAGACTGACCGCCTGACCGAGAGCGAGCGGGCGATGCTGATGGGCGGCGCGTGCGCCAAAGCCTATCGTTGGTCGCCGAAGAAAGATTAGTGCAACTGCGTCAGAACTATACGTGCAGTTGATCGATGTGCCGGAACGGAGAAACACGCATCTAAATCCATCATCCTAAGGCGCGAGCGAGCCTCGAAGGATGAACGCCTTCAGTGGCGAGTGACTACATCCTTCTCGCCGGTAGCGTGGGATCGAGTACCCTGCGCGCACTCTCCGCGCCGCTCACCGGCAGTCCAGCCGGATCGAGCAAGCCCACCTGCACCAGCACGCCCGCCTGGTCCCAATAGATGTGCTCGTGTGAAATCTTGTCGTCCTTAAAGCCAACCACCACGCAGAACGCAATCTCGACGGGTTTTCCTGTGGGCGCAACGCCCGGGAGGAGCCAGTCGATGACGGTCGTGTGGGTGAAGGCAATGACCAGCTCCTCGACGACCTGGTTCTCTCCCACCATGCGCGAGACACTCGTGAACTTGACGTCAGGAGGAAAGAACTTTCCGACAAGGTGATCGCGATAAAATGTCCGTACGCCGTCACGCCCGTTATGGAGATGCGGATTATCGCTCATGGTGGCCATGGTTGTATCCAGATCACCAGCGAGCTCGGCACTTACATGCTTCTCAAACAAATCGATCATGGCTTGCTGTGTCATGACATTCCCCAGCCGTAAAACGCGGCAGCGTACCAGATGCACTCCCAGTGCGTAAGCGAACCGAAGCGCGCTCCCCTATCCGCCGAGAAAAATACGCCGCACCGCGGGGCTGTTGATCAGGGTCGTTGCGTCTCCCTCGATCGCGAGTCGCCCGCTTTCCAGAACATAACCGCGGCCAGCCATGGAAAGGGCGAGCCGGACGTTCTGTTCGATGAACAGGATCGCGATCCCTTCTCTCTGCAGCGCCTGGAACGCCAGCTTCATCTGTTCCACCACGCGCGGTGCAAGGCCGAGGAACGGCTCATCCACCATGAGGAGCCGCGGAAGCGCCATCAGCCCACGGCCAAGGGCAAGCATCTGCTGCTCGCCGCCTGAAAGCGTGCCTGCGACGTGATCCTTGTATTCCGACAGGCGAGGAAACAGCGAGAACACGCGTTCGAGCGTTTGTGCGCGCGCTGCCTTTGCGGCCGCATGCCACGCCCCCAAAGTCAGATTTTGCAGCACGGTCAGGTGCGGGAAGACACGCCGGCGTTCAAGCACGTGCGCGATGCCCATACCTGCGCGCGCATGGGCCGGCTGCGCGTTGAGACTGGTTCCCTCAAAGCGAATGGCGCCCGCCTTGGCCGCGAGCAGGCCGCTGATGGTATTGACGACGGTGCTTTTGCCCGAGCCGTTGGGCCCGAGCAGCGCCACGCTTTCCCCCGCGGCCACCGACAGCGATACGCCCCAGACTACCTGGTACTCGCCGTAGGCCACTTCGAGATCGCGGACTTCAAGCAGCATCGTCGATGGTTCCAAGATAGGCGTCAACGACAGCGGGATCGTTGCGCACCTGCTCCGGCGTTTCAAAAGCGATGCGCCGTCCGGCGTGCAGCGCCAGGATGCGGTCGGCAAGCTGCATGATCACCTGCATATTGTGCTCGATCATGACGACGGTGAGCCCCTGCCGTTTGAGCCCGAGTACGAGTTCGATCAGCCCGGCGACGGAGGGCTGGTCGACGCCGCCGGTCACTTCGTCCATGAGGATGAGGCGCGGGCCGGTGGCGAGCCCGCGCGCGAGTTCGAGCCGCTTGCGTTGTCCAGTGGAAAGTTCACGCGCGAAGTGATTGCGTTTCTCAAGAAGGTCCACGAAGGCAAGCGACTGCAGCGCGCTCGCGCGCGCCGCTTTCATATCCGATGTGCGGGCGAGCGCACCGACCATAACGTTTTCCACGACCGTGAGGTCGGGGAATGGTTTGAGCTTCTGGAACGTGCGGGCCACGCCGAGGCGGCTGATGCGGTCGGGCCGCACGCCGGTGATCTCGTGTCCCCCAAAAAGGACGCGGCCGGCGTCGGCAGCCTGGAAGCCGGTGATCAGATCGAACAGCGTGGATTTGCCGGCTCCGTTCGGACCGATGATGCCGACGATCTCGCCCTCGTTCACGTCGAATGCAATATCGGCATTGGCGGTCAGCCCGCCGTAGCGCTTGGTCAGGCCGTTCACCTCGAGCAGCGCATTCATGGCATCGCCGCCCGGCGACGAATGCGCTCCTCCACGAGGCTGAGAATGCCGCTCGGACGCCACATGCACACGAGCAGGATTAGTATACCGTAGAGCATGAGATCGATTGTGCGGCCTGTGCCGCCGAGCCAGATGCGGCTGTATTCGGACAACGGCACCAGGATGGCAGCTCCCAGTGCCGGGCCCCACAACGTGCCGCTCCCGCCAAGCACGGTCATGAGGAGGACAAGGATTGAAATTTCGGTCGCGAACAGCCGTTCCGGATCCAACACCAGCACATATTGCGCATAGAATGTGCCCGCGACCGACATCATCGCGGCGGAGATCATGAAGGCCAGCACCTTGTGGCGCGCGATCGCGACGCCGAGACTTGCGGCCGCATCCTCATCGTCACGTAATGCCTGCAGGCGAAAGCCGAGCCGGCTGCGGCGAAGCTTCCAGACGACGAGATAGCCCGCCGCCGCAGCAACGAGCGCGAGGTAATAGTATGGCACCTTGCTCGTGTGAAACTGCAGATAAAACCAGGGCGAGGTGCGCTCGATGGGCACATAAAGGCCGGAGGCTGCGCCCACCCATTCCCATCGCTGGAAGACGATTTGCACGCCGGAGCCGATGAGCAGGGTGGCAATTGCGAAATAGTGGCCGCGCAGGCGCAACGTCGGGACCCCGATAGCCACGGCGGCGAGTGCGGAGAGCAGCACGCCGACCAGCAACCCCGCCCAGGGCGTAAGCGCGTATTTCGCGAAGAGAACGGTTGAGGAATAAGCTCCAATCCCGAAGAAAATTGCCTGCCCGAGGCTGATCTGTCCCGACAATCCCGCTACCACGTTCCACGACTGCGCCATGAGCGCATAAAGCAAAATGAGAATCATCATGTGGTGAGAAAACGAGCTCGCGAAGATGAATGGATAGGCGATCAGGAACGCGATTGCCGCCGCGCCGAGCACGGGCATCCACAGCGGCCGCCGCGGCCACAGCGGTTCGGCCAGCGCCCCTTTCAACAGGTCCGTGCGAACGTTCGCCATGGTTATAGAGCGCTCTAGAATCGGCCGAACAGCCCCTGCGGCCTGACAATGACGACCGCGAGGTAGAGTCCGAACACGATGAGAGTCTTGTAGGACGGATCGAGCAGGAGGCCGCCGAGGGATTCGACAAGCCCGATCAATACGCCTGCGAGAAGGCTGCCCAGAATGCTGCCGAACCCGCCCAGCGCCACCGCGACGTATGCCTGGAGAGCAAAGTTCGTGCCGACGTCGGGAAAAATATAATAGAAGGTCGAGAGCATGGTCCCGGCGATGCCGACGCAGCCGAGCCCGATGGCCCAGCCCAGCGCGAACATGCGCTCGGTCGGAATGCCCATCACCGCGGCCGCCTGGCGATCCTGCGCGGTTGCCTGCAGCCCCAGACCCGTCTCAGTGCGCGTGACGAACCACCACAGCGCGGTGAAAGACAGCAGGCAGATGCCGCCAGTGATCAACTGCGGCTCGCCAATGAAGATCGGTCCGATTTGCACGCGGCCGGCAATCAATGGATCAGTGACGGTGCGAAAGTCGGGCGTCCAGAGAAATTGGGCGGTGGCACGCAACGCCACCCCAAGACCGAAGGTGCCGCAGATCTGCGCGAGCATCGGCGCCTTTAGCAGCGGGCGAATAATGCCGAAATGCGCCAATATGCCCGCAAGCGCGAGGAGAGCTGCCACCATTGGCAGGGAGAAGAGCGGGTCGAGCCCGCCCAAAGCCCAGAACCAGAACGCCATGAACATGGCGAGCATGAGAAACTCGCCGTGGGCGAAGTTCACAATCTCCATGAGCCCAAAAATCAGGTTCAGCCCGACCGCCACAAGCGCATAGATAAGGCCCATCAGGAGCCCGCTGATCACGGCTTGCAGGATGAGTTCTGTCCACATCAGCGCGCGCAGACCTCTAAGCAGCCAAATCGATTGACGAGCCCATGCAAAACACGCTCCAATCCAATGATACGGAATTCAAATTGACCGCACTGGTACGAGTTTGAACGGAGCACCGCCATGAAATTCAGAGTCGTTGTTCTCGGGTGCGTTGCAATCCTGGCTGGCGCAGCATCAGGGAAGGCGCAGCAGGAGGTCAAGATTGGCCTGCTCT
The DNA here is from genome assembly GCA_040510075.1 of Xanthobacteraceae bacterium. Lineage (GTDB taxonomy): Bacteria > Pseudomonadota > Alphaproteobacteria > Rhizobiales > Xanthobacteraceae > VAZQ01. The sequence continues at coordinate 45,462 of JBEVJT010000311.1, forward strand.
ATCCACTCTCGGGGCCAACTGCGCAAATTGGCCTCGACGCGGTGGCCGCGATCAGGACCGCGGTCGAGATCGTCAACCAGGGCGTTGACCTCCCGCTCACGCTTGCCAAGAACAAGGGCTTGCCGGGCCTTGGCGGAGCCAAGGTGACCCTCGTCGTCGTCGACCATCAAGGCAAACCGGAGGTGGGCCAGAGCGAAACCGAGCGTCTCATTACCCAGGAGAAGGTGCACGCGCTGCTGGGAGCCTATTTCTCATCTGTGACCGCCGCCGCAAGCCAGGCCGCCGAGCGCGCAGGAGTTCCCTTCGTCAACGCAGATTCCACCCAGCCGGCGCTGACCCAGCGCGGGCTTAAATATTTCTTCCGCACTACGCCTACGGACGAAAATTTCAGCGAGCTGATGTTCGACTTCCTGAAGGATTTCGGCGCCAAATCCGGTCAGAAATTCCAGTCCGTGTCTCTATTCCATGAGGACACCGCCTACGGCACCGACAGCTCAAAAGTGCAGGAGCGGCTCGCGAAAGAGCGCGGTTTTCGCGTGCTTGAGAAAATTGCCTACAAGGCTCAGACCACATCACTCACCGCCGAGGTGCAGCGGCTGAAGGCGGCCAACGCCGACGTTCTGATGCCGTCATCCTATACGTCGGACACTTTCCTGCTGCTCCGTACCGCCAAGGATCTGGACTACAATCCAAAACTCATAGTGGCTCAGAACGCAGGCTTTACCGACCCCACGTTTATCAGCACGATGGGCAAGGACGCGGAGGGCGCAATCACCCGCTCGCCTTACAATGCGGACCTCGAAAGCCGCATTCCACTTCTTCCCAAGATCAATGCCCTGTTCAAAAAACATTCGAATGGACGCGATCTTTCCGACGTTCCAGCGCGCAACTTCACCGGCGCCATGGCGCTTCTCGATGCGATAAACCGGGCCGGCTCCACCGAACCTGAGAAGATTCGCACCGCGCTCGCAGCGACCGACATTGCTCCCGACCAACTCATCGTGCCTTACCGCGGCGTCAAGTTCGATGCGACGGGTCAGAACGTGCTGGTGCGGGCAATCCTGATGCAGGTGCAGAAGGGCAAGTACTGCACTGCTTATCCGTTCGAGCTCGCGTCGTGCCAGGTGCTCTATCCGATGCCGACCTGGGCCGAAAAGGCGAAGCTGTAGACGGCCCGCCGCCTCGTGTCCCGGGCGCGGCGCAGCACGCAGTGGTGCGCCGCAGACCCGGGATCGTTACAGTCTGCGGCGGTCCCGCAGCAGCGGTGCACTGCTCCGCGCTGCGCCGCATCCGGGACACAGTAAATTGCTAAATGCATCAAAAAAATTCTGACCGCAGGTCCGTAACAGCGCTGTCGGGAATCGACACGCGGCCGGCGCTTGCCGCGATCGATGAAAAGCGTGTTCTCGATCTAGAGCAGCGATCGATCCGCATCCCGAGTTCGACCTTCGAGGAAGGCGAGATCGCCGACCTCTATGCCGACTACATGTCCGGCATGGGCCTCAAGGTCGAGATGCAGCAGGTCACCCATCCCTTCGATCCGCAGCGCAAGAGCCGGCAGCCTATCGGCCGGCTGAAAGGAAGTGGCGACGGACCAACGCTTCTCATCAACGGCCACATGGATCCCGGCGTTGAGATGAGCGGGTGGAGCGTCGATCCCTACGCAGCGAAGTTCGAGAACGGCTGGATCTGGGGTATGGGTGCGCACGACGACAAGGGCGGCTGCGTCGCCGCGATTTGTGCGCTCGAGGCCATCGTACGCTCAGGCATCCGGCTCAAGGGCGATGTTCTCATGACGCCCGTCATTGCGCACAAGCTCGGCGGTGCCGGCACGCGAGCGCTGCTGCGCCACGGCACGAAGGCGGACCTGTGCATCAACATGGAGCATTCGAACAACACCATCGCCAATGTCTGCGTCGGGGTCGTGATGGTGCGGCTCGTCTGCTCGGCCCCCGAGTTGTTTTTCCGCTATAGCCCGGAAGCGCGCGCGGCCTATATGAATCCCATCGAGCAGCAGATGGAGATCGTGCGAGGCATCGGTCCAAGCCTCGCCCCCATCCCGCCCGGCGGCTGGATGAGCTTCACGCCGCATCCGGAGCTTCCCGGGTTTCCGACCCATACCTTCGACGTGATGCACAAGGAACATTACTATTTCAAAAGCGCTACCGGGCGCTCCACGCGGGAATGCGAGCTGACCTTGCAGTTCCGCACCGTTCCGGGACAGACGATCGCCACGATCGAGAATGATCTGAAACGGCTGCTCGCGCGCATCAAGGAGGATCATCCGGCGTTCAATTGCGAGCTGGAAATTCCCGCGTGCGGCACCGAGCAGACCTGGAACCAGCTGCCGATGGTCTGCTCTTCGGATCACCCGCTTGTCGCCGCGCTTGCGGAAGGCCAGGCCGTGGCCTCCGACCAGGCTGCTGTCGTCGGCGCGCATGGGCGACTCGGAAATGTCGGCGACGGCAACATCATCCAGGAAGTACTCGGCATTCCCACCGTGCAATACGGTCCCGGCGACATCCGCGTCTACAAGGAATGGCCGACACCCGACGAGCGGGTACGCCTTAGCGACCTCGTCACCGCGGCCAAGGCAGTCGCGCATGCCACCGTGCGCCTCTGCGGCTGAGGCATTAATCTTCAAATTTCAGATTTGCCGCCCTGACAATCTCGCCGACGCGCTCGACGTCGCGTTCAATCGTGCGGCTGAAATCTTCGCCGGAGCCTCCGTCGGGATCGACCGCCATGGTTTTGAGTTTGTCGCGCACGCCCGCATCGGCCAGCGCCCGCCGCAATTCGGATTCGAGTTTGCCGGCTACTGCCGCGGGCGTGCTCGCGAGGACGAAGAACCCGCTCCACAACCGGATATCCACATCGGGGAGTCCGACCTCGGCCATGGCGGGTATGTGCGGAAGCTCGGATGAGCGCGCGCTCCCGGTGACCGCAAGCGCGCGTACTTTGGCGGCGTGCACGAGGGGCACCACCGGTGGCCCATCCGCGATCGTGAACAAGGTCTGTCCGCCCGCAACGCCGAGAAGACTTTCGTTGCTGCTCTTGTAGGGAATGGCTTGCGCGGGCATGCCGGTCTTGAGCTTGAACAACTCGGTCGCGATGGTGAATGCCGGGGACGAAGTGCCATAGTTGGATTTTTCGGGATTGGCTTTGCCCCAGCCCACAAGGGCATCCACCGACGTGATCGCATCCTGCATGCTCGCCACGAGGATGAGTGGAAAGGACGCAACCATCGTAAGCGGCCGAAATGTCCGCGTCGGATGATAGGCGAGCCGCGGATAGATAGCCGGCGTGACCGCCATCGCGCCGCTCGCGCCAAGCACGAGGGTGTATCCGTCCCCGGGCTGCGAAGTGGCATACTCGACGGCGAGACGGCCTCCGGCTCCGGGCTTGTTCTCGATTATGACCGGTTGGCCGACCCGCTCCGAGAGTTTTTGCCCGATCAGCCGCGCGAACAGATCATTGCCGCCTCCCGCGCCAAACCCGACGATGATGCGGATCGGCTTGCCCGGATAGGCGCCCTCCTGTGCGGAAACTGGGCCGATCAGGAGGGATGCGGCAAAGCCGATGAAAAAGGCGCGCAGGGCAGCGCGTGCGCCGCTCATGCCGCGAAACCTGTGTTCATTTGCGCGATAACGCCAGCACAAACAAAATCAACGGCTTGCAGGGAGTCGCCCTGCCCAAAGCGGGCCAGATTGGAGCAAATATGCGTGAGATAGCCAAGGCCAGCCGAGACTTCCGCATGTGGTTTCACAGGTAACGGTTCGGGAGTCAGTTGGCGGCGATTAACAAGATTCCGCCCAAGCACATCTTGGAAACACAATGATCACTGTTATGGCTTGGAGAAACCACCGGCTTTTTTTAAGTCAAACCGATCATGGCTAATTTGTCTAAGCCTGTGGTCCAAATAGCATTGGATCCCAATCCGCAGCCTCGTTTACAGGCGGTGGGTGGTGGTCAAGACGATCGGTGGAACGACAGTCTAATCCTTGGTCTAGGTAATGCCTTGCCTGGAATACACCGGCCAGACCGTGCAGCAGTCGCAAATGCCGCGATTGCAGGTCTGATCGATATAAAACCGTCTGATGCGGTCGAAGGTATGATTGCTGGTCAGATGATTGCAGCTCACGAAGCTGCCCTTAATATTTATGCTAGGGCATGGAATCCAAACCAAAGCTTCGAGCTCCGCTCGAAATATCTGGTGCTTGCAGACAAGGCTGCGCGTACCGTTGCGTTTCTCTCTGAAGCGCTCGATCGGCACCGTGGCCGAGGGCAACAAACAGTGGTGGTCAAGCACGTCACAGTGAATGCAGACCAAGCAGTGGTTACCGATCAGGTGGTCACAACAGGGGGAGGGGTAAAGAACGAGAATGACAAACGACCCAATGCACAAGCAGCTATTGCCCATGCATCTAGCTCGCCGATGCCTTGCGCATGGCAAGAGAACCGGCAAACCGTGCCAGTCACCCGCGATGCCGAACGGTCGTTGCAGGCTGCACGGCGACAAGTCGCCAAGGCCTCCAAAGGGAAATCGAAACGCTTGGAAGCACGGGGGCCGCAGCGCTGAAGCTATCGAACTCCGGCGAGCCGTGAATCTGTTGGCGCGATTAGCTCGGCGGGCGGCCTAGCCAAACAGGACTTGTCTGCTTTTGGTGAATGCAGACATTTGGGACTCGAGCGCTGAAGTCGCATTTTGACCCAAACCGGTCTTCAGCTGGGTCGAAATCCCGCAGCGCAGCAGTCTCCTGCCGTATATCGAGGTGTGCTATCCCTTCTGGTCGCAAGCACTGGAGGCACTGCGCAGTGACGCGGCGCGAGTTCATATCGCTGCTTGGCGGCGTGGCGGCATGGCCGCTCGCGGTGCGCGCCCAGCAGCCCGACCGGATGCGGCGGATCGGCGTGCTGATGGCCTCGGCCGCGCGGGATGATTCGGAAAATCAGGCTCGCATGGCGGCGTTCCTGCAGGGCTTGGCGCAATTGGGCTGGAGCGACGGCAGCAACGTGCGGATCGATACCCGCTGGGCCACGGCCGACGACCTTCGCAGACACGCGGCCGAATTGGCCGCGCTGGCGCCGGACGTCCTCGTGGCTGCTGGTGGCACCGCAACCGTGGCGCCGTTGCTGCAAGCGACCCGCACCGTGCCGATCGTATTTGTGCTTGTCATCGACCCGGTCGGCGCCGGTTTCGTCGCGAGCTTGGCACAGCCGGGCGGTAACGCGACTGGATTCACGGTTTACGAATACAGCATGAGCGGAAAATGGCTGGAGCTGCTCAAAGAGATCGCGCCCCGCGTGACACGAGTGGCGGTCCTTCGGGATGCCGCCATAGCCTCCGGGATCGGGCAGTTCGGCGCTGTCCAGATCGTGGCGCCGTCGTTGGGGGTGGGGTTGAGCCCGGTCGACGTGCGCGACGCCGGCGAAATCGAGCGCGCCGTCGCGGCATTCGCGAGCGGGTTGAATGGTGGGCTGATTGTAACGGCGAGCCCATTGGCAGGCGTTCATCGCAACCTGATCGCCACGTTGGCAGCCCGGCACAAACTACCCGCGGTCTACGCCGCTCGCTTCTACGCGACAGCCGGTGGCCTCATCTCCTACGGTCCCGATTACCTCGACCAGTTCCGGCGGGCGGCTGGCTATGTCGATCGCATCCTCAAGGGCGAGAAGCCGGCCGACCTGCCGGTGCAGGCGCCCACCAAGTACGAGCTCGTCGTCAACCTCAAGGCCGCCAAGGCGCTCGGCCTCGAACTGCCCGCTTCGGTGCTCGCCCGCGCAGACGAAGTGATCGAATAACCCGCAGTTTTGCTGCGGTGAGAACCATGCGCTCGGCAACCTGGCGCAGCTCGCGTTCCTCGCGACCACCCATCAAGCGCCTTCTCGAAGATGGCATACAGCCTCAATCCTGTTGCCACTTGGGTCTACTAGGAAGGCCGCGTAGTAGGTAG
>JBEVJT010000312.1:0-15357 GCA_040510075.1 Xanthobacteraceae bacterium
AGGAGGCGTTCATGGCGCATCATGCGCTTCAGTGCGGCTTCTGCACGCCGGGATTCCTGATGCTCAGCGTCGACGCGCTGGAGAAAAACCCGGAGATCAGCGACGACGAGATCCTTGACCTGCTCTCCTCGAACCTCTGCCGCTGCACCGGCTATCAGAACATCGTCAAGGCAGTGCGCAGCACTGCGCGCGACTTGCGTCGCGCAGGCGCGAGCTGAGAGCACGTAGTGCGGGCCAATCCGAGCTGGACAGGCCGTTCCATACGGCGCGTCGAGGACGCGACGCTCGTCGCCGGCGACGGCCGTTTCACCGGCGATCTGCCCGCTGCAAAATGGGTGCGCTTCGTGCGCAGCCCCGTCGCCAGCGGCCGCATCCAGCGCATTGTGGCCCCGCCCGGTGCCGACGTGATCACGGCCGGGGATCTAACCGGCGTGAAGCCAATCTGCCCCATGCTGCACAAGTTCAATTACGTGCCGATCCGCCAGCACATACTCGCGACAGACATCGTTCGCTTCGTCGGCGAGCCTATTGCGGCTGCGGTGGCAGGCACTCGCGAAGAGGCCGAAGATTTGGCCGACCTGGTGGAGATCGAGATCCAGGAGCAACCGGCCGTAGTGGACGCGCGCGATGCGCTCGCTCCCGGGGCGCCACTCGTCCATGCCGAGGCACCCGCAAACACGGCAGTGGAGGGGCGCCTGCATACTCCCGGATGGGATGCCGCACGCACAAGTGCACACCGCCGGGTCGAATGCGCCATCCGCTCGCGCCGGCAAAGTGCGCTCCCGCTCGAACCCCGGGCGGCGCACGCTGCATGGGATCGCGCCAGCGCGCGGCTCACGCTGACATGCACAACGCAGGTGCCACATTGGATGCGCACGATCATCGCCGAGCTCATAGGCATGCCGGAATCCGATTTGCGGGTGGTCGCCCCCGACGTCGGTGGCGGTTTCGGGCAGAAGATGTCGCTTCCGCCCGAATTCGTGCTCGTGGCCTGGCTCGCGCGCAAACTCAAGTCTTCGGTCGCCTGGACCGAAGATCGGCGCGAGAACCTCATTGGCGGCTTTCACAGCCGCGATCAGCACGTCGTGCTCGAAGGCGCGTTCGACGTCGATGGCAAGCTCGTCGCCCTCGAGGCCGACATCATTGCAAGCGTGGGCGCTTATTCCTGTTACCCCACCACGTGCGGGGTTGAGCCTCTGATGGCGATGGCGGAGATGCCCGGGCCCTACGATGTGCGCGAATATGCGTGCGTGGCGCGCGGCGTGCTGACCCATACCTGTCCCATGGCCCCTTACCGGGGCGTCTCCCGGCCGGTGATCACGTTCGCGCTCGAGGCCCTGATGGAGAAGGCTGCTGCGGCGTTCGGGCTCGACCCGTTAGAGATACGCCGCCGCAACCTGATCAAGACGTTTCCCTACACGTCGGTGACGGGACTAGTGTTTGACGAAGCGAGCTATGTCGAGACGATGGAAGGCGCAGTGGAGGCGGTCAACATTCCGGCGTTTCGCGCGCGCCAGAAAGAGGCGCGGGCCCAAGGCCGCTATCTCGGGCTTGGATTTGCGACGTTCTCGGAGCGCACAGGTTATGGCACGCCCGCCTTTGCGGCCCGCGGCATGGAAGTGACGCCCGGCTGGGAGACGGTCGAGATCGTCATGGATCCGTCGGGGCTCATCGAGGCCCGTATAGGCGCCAGCCCGCATGGACAAGGCCTGCGCACGACCTTGTCTCAGATCATTGCGGACGAGCTTGGCACCTCCCCCGACCGGATCAAGATCGTACATGGGGATACGGACCGCACGCCTTATGGCTGGGGGACTTTCGCGAGCCGTTCGCTCGTGATCGCCGGCGGCGCGAGCGTGCTTGCGGCGCAGAAGGTGCGCGCCAAGCTGCTTAAAATCGCGGGCACGCTGCTCGAAGCCTCGGCCGACGACATCGTCCTTGAAGCGAGCGCCGCGCGCGTCGCCGGCACCGATCGATCGATTACTTTTGAGGCGCTGGCGCGTGCCGCGTTCCATCAAAGCCATCGTTTCAAGGGCGAGATCGAGCCCGGCATAGCCGAGAGCGCGAACTATGATCCATCAGGCACATTCTCCAACGCGACTCATGCGGCGATCGTCGAGGTCGATGTAGAGACCGGCCGCGTGATACTGGAACGATTCCTCGTGGCGGAGGACGCAGGCCGCCTGATCAATCCGATGATTGCCGATGGGCAGATCCAGGGAGGGGTTGTGCAAGGAATAGCCAACGCGCTCTTTGAGGAAATTGTCTACGACGAAACCGGCAACGTGCTCACCGCGAGCCTCGCGGACTACATCGCGCCGAGTGCGCGCGAGGTGCCGCCCATCGAGATTCATCATCGTGAGACAATGACGCAAGCCTCGATCACCAAAGCCAAAGGCCTGGGGGAGGGGGGCACGATCGGCGCGCCCGCTGCCATCATCAATGCGGTGAACGACGCGCTTGCTCCGTTCGGCGTGTCCATTGACGAAATCCCGGCGACGCCGGCGCGCGTCCGTGCCGCACTTACTCGCGCGCAACGGCCCGGCTGACATGGGCGTGATTGGCCGCTCGGTTCCGCGGCTCGAGGACCGGCCGCTGCTCACGGGCCAGGGCCTGTTCGCGGCGGATGTCACCTTTGCGCACATGCTGCACATGCGCGTCGTGCGCTCAGCGCACGCGCATGGACGCATCCTCGCCATCGATTGCGACGCAGCGCGCCAATATAACGGTGTCGCCGCCGTCTGGACCTTTGCGGATGTGCGCAAGCTTCCGCCCATCGATTTCCGGCTCACCCGCGTCGAAGGCCTTTTGCCCTACCGCCAGACGGTGCTCGCGCGAAGCATCGTGCGGTATGTCGGCGAGCCGGTCGCGGTGGTCTTCGCAACCGACCCCTATGCAGCGGAAGATGCAGCCGAACTGGTGACCCTCACCGTTGAGGAACTGCCTCCCATTCTCGACGCGAGTGCAGCGCCGGGCGAATTCGAAGCCGGCCGCTCCACCGAAGCTTCCATCCTTGAACATTCTTATGGCGATATTGGCGCGGCGTTCGAGCAAGCGCAGGTTGTCGTCGAACTCGACCTCAGCGTGGGGCGGCATTCCGGCGTTCCGTTGGAGACCCGTGGCGCGGTGGCGCGTTACGATCGCGCGCGCGATCTCCTCGAGCTCCACGGCGCCGCAAAGGTGCCGCACTGGAACCGGGATGCGATCGCCCGCATGTTGGGTCGCGCTCCTTCGACCGTGCACCTGTTTGAGGGCCATGTCGGCGGCGGCTTCGGGATTCGCGGCGAGCTATACCCGGAAGACGTGCTGGTCTGTCTCGCAGCGCTACGCCTCGAGCGTCCCGTAAAATGGATCGAGGACCGCCGCGAGCACCTGCTGGCGGCCAATCATTCGCGGCAGCAACGGCACAAGGTGCGCGCTGCGGCGGATGCGTCGGGCCGCCTTCTCGTCATCGAGAACGAATTTTTTCACGATCAGGGCGCTTACGCGCGCACCCACGCGGCGACGGTGCCCGATCTGACCGCGGTAATGCTGCCAGGGCCGTATGAGGTGGGCGCGTATCGCGCCGTCGGCCACATCCGCCTCACCAACAAGACTCCCGGAGGGACCTATCGGGCGCCGGGGCGTTTCGAAAGCACCTTCGTGCGCGAGCGCGTCATGGATGCGCTCGCCGCGCGGACGGGCGTGGATCGCGTCGAGATCAGGCGGCACAATCTCGTCAGCAAAGAAAAGATGCCCTACACGCGGCCGCTCTCGACGCTGGGCACGTCGGTGGTTCTCGATTCGGGGGACTATGCAGGCCTGCTCGACAAGGCCTTGGCGGCTTTCAAATGGGACGAGCGTGCACGGGAGGTCGCGCACCGGCGCGTGTGCGGCGAATGCGTGGGAATGGGTCTGGCGCTGTTCGTCGAAAAGACGGGACTCGGGCCTTACGATGCGGTGCGGATTAGCGTCGATGCCGCAGGATGCATTCAGGTCACCACCGGCGCCGCTTCGCTCGGTCAAGGCGTCGAAACGGCGATCGCGCAAATCTGCGCCGATACGCTTGGCGCCGATTACCGGCGCGTCCGTGTGATCCATGGCCAGACCGATCAGATCGAATTCGGCGTGGGTGCCTTCGCATCGCGCGTCACGGTGATGACCGGCGAAGCCACTCGGCGCGCCGCGGTCGAGGTGCGCGACAAGGCACTCGCCGTTGCCGCCGAGCTGATGCAGTTGCCCGCTGCCGATCTCGATGTGATCGAGGGCAACGTTATGCGCAAGAACGCAAACGGCGGCCCTTCCATGACTCTCGGCGAAGTGGCGCGTGCGCTCGAGCCCGCATCGAAACTGCGCGCCGGCCGGCCACCGGGCCTTGGCGCCGAAGGGTGGTTTCACTCCGATCACATGAACTATCCCTATGGCGTGCACATCGCGGTTGCGCGCGTCGACAAGGAAACCGGAGGAGTAACCCTGGAACGATATTTCGTGGCCTATGACGTGGGCCGTGCGGTCAACCCGATGCTGATCGAGGGGCAGCTCATTGGCGGAATTGCTCAGGGCGTCGGTGGCGCCTTGCTCGAGGAATTCCGCTATGACGAGCGCGGCGAGCCGCTTTCGGTAAATTTCGCCGATTATCTCATGCCTACCGCGCGTGAGCTGCCGTGGTTCGACCTATTGATTACGGAAGACGAGCCGAGCCCGCTCAATCCGCTCGGGCTCAAGGGCGCGGGCGAAGGAGGCATCAACGCCGTGGGCGCCGCGGTTGCTTCAGCTATTGACGACGCGATCGGCGTTCCCGGCGCAGTGACGCAACTACCCGTCACGCCCCAGCGGTTACGGCAAATCATGAAACGCAATCACGTGTAGCCCGCATGAGCGAAGCGACATGCGGGAAAACCCCGGGTCTCACTTCGCTCACCCGGGCTACGATAGTCACACCGACAGAAGTCGCCGTTGCGCCGCTTCATCGCTCATGAGGGCGGCCATCGTGCCCTCCCACTTGATCTGGCCTTTCTCGAGAACGTAGACGCGGTCGCCGACAAGCCCGGCGAAGTGGATGTTCTGCTCCGAGAGCAGCACCGACAGGCCCTCCTTCTTCAGAGCCAGAATGGTATTCGCCATCTGCTCGACAATGATCGGGGCGACGCCTTCGGAGGGCTCGTCGAGGAGGATGAGCAGCGGGTTGCCCATCAACGTCCGGGCGACGGTGAGAATTTGCTGCTCGCCGCCGCTCATATGCGCGGCCCGCCGGTCGCGCATCTCAGCAAGAATAGGGAATGCGGCGAAAACCTTTTCTGCCGACCAGCCGCTGCTCCGGCCGCTATCGGTGGCGCGCACAGGCTGCCGACCGACTTCGAGGTTCTCGAGCACGGTGAGGTCGGAGAAGATGCGCCGGTCTTCAGGCACGAAGCCAATGCCTTTGCGGGCGATTTGAAACGGCCTGCATGCAATGATGTCCTCGCCAAGAAAACAAATCATGCCGCGGCGCTGCGGCACGAGCCCCATGATCGACTTGATGGTCGTCGACTTGCCGGCGCCATTGCGGCCCATCAGCGCGACCACCTCGCCCTGTGCAATGCGCAACGAGAGACCAAACAGGATTTGCGCCGCGCCGTACCACGCGCTCAGGCCTTCCGCTTCGAGCATGCGCTCGTTCATGGCTGCGGCGCGCCGCGCGCCGCATAGGTGCGGCCCGTGCCGAGATAAACCTGCTGCACCTCGGCATTGTCGCGAATAGCCTCGCTGCTGCCGTCGGCAATGAGCCTTCCGCGCGCCAGCACAAGGATACGGTCCGCATAGGCAAACACCACGTCCATGGAATGCTCGGTGAAGAGCACCGAAATATTCCGTTCGATCACAAGCCGCTTCACCAGCGCGATCAGATCGTTGCGCTCGCGCGGCGCCATCCCGGCGGTGGGCTCGTCCATGAGCAGAAGCCGTGGATCGTTCGCCAGCGCAATCGCAAGCTCGACCCGCTTCACGTCGCCATAGGCGAGCTCCTTGCAGGCGCGCTCCGCTGCGCCGGCCATGCCCACCTGATCGAGGAGATCGAGCGCGCGCGACGAATGATGCCGCGCCAACGGCTCGCCGAACCGGAAAACCTCGCCATGATGGCTGGTGAGCGCGAGCTGGACATTCTCCTTCACGGTCATGGACCCGAAGGTCGCCGCCACCTGAAACGTGCGGCCGACGCCCAACCGGCACACCGCGCGCGGCGGCAGGCCTAAAATGCTGCGGGCATTGAGAAGCACGTCGCCATCATCCGGGCGCAGCTGGCCGTTGATGATGTTGAAGCAGGTCGACTTGCCGGCACCGTTGGGGCCGATCAACGCGAGAAACGCACCCTGCGCCAGCTCAAAACTCACGTCGTTGACTGCGCGTATTCCGCCGAAGCTTTTGCAGAGGTGGCGCACCGAAAGAAGGCTCATGCGCGCACTACCCGGCCGGGGAGCCATTTTTCGATCGTGCCGACGATACCGCCGGGAAAGACAAGGACCAGGAGAAGGATCACTGCCCCGAGAATGCCCCGCCAGTAAACGGCGCCCTCACGCATGATGGTGTCCTGCAGCAGGGCGAACGCGGCGGCCCCAAGGATCGGGCCGGCAAGCGTCTGGATGCCTCCGAGCAGCACCATCACCATGCCGTCGATGGAGCGCGATATCCACGCGACGTCGGGCGAAATCGTGCCCTTGGCGAATGCGAAAAGGCCGCCCGCGAAGCCCGCAAAAGTGCCCGCGATGGCAAACGCGATCCAATGCACGCGCTTTACCGGAATGCCGATGGCTTCTGCGCGGAGGGGCGAATCGCGGCCCGCGCGCATGGCGTAACCGAAAGGTGCAAACTGAAAGCGGCGCAAGAGCAGGACGCCGGCAAGCACGAAGGCAAGCGTTAGAAGATAATAGGAAGCGACGGAGTCGAATGGCCATTGCGGCCAGATGCCGAGAATGCCGTTCGATCCGCCGGTCACGGCCTCCCACTGAAATAGGATCGACCAGACGATCTGCGCGAATGCGAGCGTCAGCATGGCGAGATAGACGCCCGAGAGCCGCACTGCGAACCAGCCGAACAGCAGGGCGCCGGCGAGCGCGGCAATCGCCGCGGCCAGGAGGGCCAGCGGCATCGGCGCGGCAATAAACTTCACCATGAGCGCAGCGCCATAGGCTCCCAATCCGAAATACGCGGCATGGCCGAAGGAATGCATGCCGCCCGGACCCATGATGAAGTGCAGCGAAGTCGCAAAAAGAATGGCCAACAGCACTTCGGTGCCGAGCACGAGACTGTAGGGGGAAGTTTTGGCCGCGAGCGGCAGAAGCAGGAGTATCACCAGCACGGCGGCAGCCACGAGCTTGAGCGGCAAGGCCGCAGGCCGGATCGGATCATCGATCTCTGCAGGATTGCGCACTAGCGCCTGCTGGCGACCGAGGAGGCCGTAAGGGCGCACGATCAGGACGATCGCCATGACGAGAAATTCGGCCACAAGCGTGAGCTTGGAAAAGTTCACGGCAAATCCTGCGAAGTGAACCAGCCCCAGGCCGATGCACAGTGCTTTCACTTCCGCGATGATGAGCGCGGCAAGAAAGGCGCCGGTGATCGAACCCATGCCGCCGACAACGACGACCACGAAGGCGTCGCTGATCACGGTCAGATCGAGTGCGAGATTCGCCGGCTCGCGGGCAACCTGCAGCGCGCCGCCAAAACCCGCAAGAAAAGCGCCGAGCGCAAATACGGTGGTGAACAGCATCGCCTGATTGACACCCAGGGCGCCGACCATTTCGCGATCCTGCGTCGCCGCGCGGATCAGGGCGCCGAAGCGCGTTTTTGCAAGCAGCGCCCGCAGGAGGAGGAGCACGAGGGGGCCGATCGCGATCAGGAGAAGATCGTAGCTTGGAAAATTCCGCCCGAGGATCGGGATCGAGCCGCGCAGCCCCGGCGCGCGCGGGCCCAGGAGGTCCTCAGGCCCCCAGATGAATTGCACCAGGTCGTTGATGATGAGAACCAGCGCGAACGTGGCGAGTAGCTGAAACAGTTCCGGTGCCTGATAGATGCGCCGCAGGAGCACGATTTCGATTACTGCGCCCAGTGCGCCGATCAGCAGTCCTGCAGCCAGGATGCCACCCCAGAAACCCAGCGCTCCGCCGATACTCGTTGCGAACGTGTACGCGAGATAAAGCCCCACCATGTAGAACGAGCCGTGGGTGATGTTGATGATGCGGGTGACGCCGAAGATCAGCGAAAGACCAGCGCCCACGAGAAAGAGGCTCGATGCCGCGGCAAGCCCGTTGAGCGCCTGAAACAGAACCGCTTCAAGGCTCATGCAGCAGAAGCCTCTCGGTCAGACTTCGCCTAAGTTGAACTGGTCTGATGTCTCCGCTCATTCCCGCGCAAGCGGGAATCCATGAGAAATGGGTCCCCGCTTTCGCGGGGACGAGCGGTTTCTTTGCTTGCGACGCCGATCAGAATCAATTCATTGCGGCGGCGGGACGCAGTTTCCTGATCTCGTCGTCGCTCGGCTGCACGCTCGCGCCGTCCACATATTTGAAATTGGCCATGGTGCCCTTGCCGGCCTTGAGCGCGATCTGGCCGACATACGCCCCGAGAGTGGCCTGGTGATCAATGGCGCGGTACTCGAACGGCCCGAAGGGGCTCTCGAGCTTGAGGCCGCGAAACGCCGTAATCAATTTGTCGCTGTCCGTTGCCCCGGCCTTGGCTAATCCGGCGGCGATGGACTTCATCGAGTCATAACCCACGATGGAGCCCAGCCGCGGGTAATCTTTCCAGCGCGCCTGATACGCGCTCAGGAAGGCCTTGTGCGCGGGCGTCTCGATTGCATCCCATGGATACCCGGTGACAATCCAGCCCGTCGGTGCTTCGTCCTTGAGCGGATCGAGATATTCCGGCTCGCCTGAAAGGAGGCTCACGACGGTGCGGTTCTTGAACGTGCCGCGCGTCGTCCCCTCGCGAACAAACTTCGCGAGATCGGGTCCGAACAGCACGTTGAAGATCGCGTCAGGCTTGGCGTCGTCGATGGCCTGTACTACCGCGCCAGCATCGAGCTTGCCCAAGGGGGGCGCCTGCTCGGTCACGAACTCCGCGTCGGGCTGGCTTTTGCTGAGCATCTGCTTGAACCAGCTCGCCGCCGACTGGCCGTATTCGAAATTCGGGTAAATGATGGCCCAGCGCTTCTTCTTTGCCGCAAACGCATCGGGCATCAGCATGGCTACCTGCATGTAGGTCGAGGGTCGCATGCGGAAGGTATATTTGTTGCCGTTCTGCCAGGTAATCTTGTCGGTGAGCGGCTCGGCGGCAAGGAAGAAGACCCTCTCCTTGCCGGCGAAATCCGTCACCGCAAGGCCGATATGGGAGAGGAAGGTGCCGACCAGCAGGCTCGCGCCTTCGCGGGTGACGAGCTCGTTGGCTACGCGCACCGCGTCGCCCGGATTGCCGCCGTCATCGCGCGAGACCACTTCGAGCTTCTTGCCGAGCACGCCGCCCTTGCCGTTGATCTCCTCGATCGCAAGCTCCCAGCCTTTTTTGTAGGGTTCGAGGAAGGCGGGTTGCGCCTTGTAGCTGTTGAGCTCGCCGATCTTGATCGTGTCCTGCGCGGACGCTGTGCATTGGGCAAAGAGCATGCTCGCGCCGGCAAGCCCCGTGAGCAGCGGCATCTGTTTGGTCATGGAAAGCCCCATCGCGTGCGGCGCATATCCTAGCGGCGGTCCCGCAGCCGGTCCATCAGCGCCTTTTCCTGTCCGCCATCGATCTCGATCTGCGTACCGTTGACCATATGCATCAGCGGAGACGCGAGCATCACCACGAGCGCGGCCACTTCGTCGACTTCGGCGATGCGGCCCACGGGTATCGACGAGGGGGCGAGCCGGTCCGCTTCATCGTGCGACAATTTCATATCGCGAGCCATTGCATTGACGAGGCCGGCCCAACGCTCGGTGCGCACCGGGCCGGGATTGACGGCACAGAAGCTGATATTGTGTTTGCCGTATTGGCCGGCGAGCGCAAGCGTTAGGTTCTGGCCGGCCGCGTTGGCGGCTCCCGGCGCGATCTCCCAATATGAAGGCTTGACGCCATCATTGCCGATCAGGTTGACGACCCGCCCCCCGCCCTGCCGCACCATGATAGGCAGCACGTAGCGCAGGCAGCGCACGTAACCCATGAACTTGAGTTGCAGCGCCTGTTCCCAATCCGCCTCCGAAAGATGCTCGAGCACGCCGCCTGGTGCAGAGCCCGCGTTGTTGATCATGATGTCGATGCGGCCGAGCGCCTGGTGTGCCTCTCCGACGAAGCCCTTGGCATCCGCATCCTTCGTCAGGTCGGCGACGATGAACTGGATTTTGCGGCCGGTCTCTTTCCCGATCTCTGCCGCGGCCGCTTCGAGGGGCTCCTTGCGCCGCGCGCAGATCGCGACGCTGACGCCCTCGTTCGCAAGCAGGCGCGCGATCCCCTTGCCGATCCCGGCGCTGCCGCCGGTGACGAGCGCGGTTTTGCCGGAAAGCTTCAGGTCCATGGGAAATTCCTCGCATGCATCTGTAGTCTGCCATCATGCCCGGCTTCATGTCGGGCGGGACAAGCCCGGCCATGATGGCGCAGGTTAGGCGGCTAAGATGGCTTTTGCGGCGTTGCCGATCGCTTGTACATCCTCGCCGGCATCCAAAAACGCGACAATGCGACACGGGCAGCTTTCGAGCCCCTGGTACCGCCACGGAAAGGCGCCGATCAAGCTGCGCCGGTTGAGCATCAGCTCGATATCGCCGCCGAGATTCTCAGCATGCAGCAGTCTTTCCTGAAATGCCCAGTTGTGAAACGGAAAAACGTCGGAGACGACGCGGCGTCGGGATTTCTTGTGCACATATTCGAATGTGCCGAAAAACTCGGCCGGCGACTTGCCGTGGACTTTCGTGAACTGTGCCGCGAGGTCCGGACGCATGGTGCGGATAGACGTGTTCATGGCGTGATCGCAAGAACCCGTGTCCATCGCCCACCACCTGATCTTCTTCGCCAGCATCCAGTGTAGCGTGTCGAGATTGGGTCCCGGGTGATAGCAGAAATATTTCACCAGATCCTGCTGCGCCTGCCCTTCGTAGTGGCGATGCCATCCAGTATGCAGCACGAGAATGTCGCCCTGGCGAATCTCGGCGCCGGCGCTCTCGATGATCTCGGGCGTGATCACGGCCCAGTCCGACATTTTTGCTGAAATGTCGACGACCACCCCCGGGCCGACGAGATAATCAAGCGGCAGGGACGCCATGTCGCCCTTGGGGTCATCGGTGGCGTGCATGGCGCCGTCAAAATGGGTGCCGACGTGGAGCGCCGTCTCGATCCGTTGCGCCACGATCATCTGCGTTTGCAGGTTCTGCGCATAATACATTCTGTTTCCCGCATACCCGACCCAGCCGGGCGTATGCACGTTCATCACGTGGCTCATGTCGATGATTTTCATCGCTGCCTCCTCGCGTTCCCGAGCGAGTGGCATGGTAGCCCGGACGGAGAAAAGCGGCATCCGGGGCAGAATCCCGGATTTTGCTGCGCTCGATCAGGGCTACTGTTATGGAGGGATCGTCAGTTTGCCGGCGGCTCGTCGGCGTTCACGTTGAGGAAGGATTGTGCTGTAATATAATGCCGCAGCTCTTTTTCGAGCGCACGCAAAGAGGCGATCAGTTGCGGGCTTTGCAGCAAGGGGCGCGGTCGCGCGGGATCCTCGTCCGGGAACGAGTCGAAATAAGCCTTGCCGTCTAGCATCTCTGGTCTCCTTGGGGAGTTCGTATTTTTTGTTTCCGAATCATCCAGTCGCAGTGAATCAATCAGTCGTGATTCGTGCAATGCGCTCGCGGAAATCAGAAGGACGGCGTGTCATTCGTGCAACAGCCATGCGGGCGGCACCTTACTCGTGTAGTCGAGCGTGCGGGGCCAGATCAGTGAGTTTTTGCGCAGCTGTGCGCGTTTTCGATATTTGCCTCAGAATTGCTGTAATTTAGCAATGCCGCTGCGAACTGACGTGCTTTATGCACATGTGCACAATCCATCCACAGCGCGCCCAGGGCATGATCCCGACAAAGCCTGCCCCGCACTTGATGCGGGTGGCAACCGCGTTTCGGAAAAATTGATCTTGCACCAGCCGAAATAGGCGTCGCGCACTTCTGCGCGCCCGGCAAGCTCTTGCGGAACGCCTTCGGCCACCACGCGTCCTTTCGACAGCACGTAACCGTAGCTGGACACCGCGAGCGTCTGATGCACGTTCTGTTCGACCAGGAACATGGTGATCCCGCGCGCATTGATTTCGCGGGCGACAGAAACACCATGTCGCACACAACTGACGCGAGAATACCTCCCCCTTTTCAGGGGGAGGTACATTCGAGTGCGTGGCAGGTACTCAGAACGTGACGGAGTCTTTGATTCCGGCCGCGGCGTCCGCTGAAATCACCTTGCGCCCGACGAAGTCGTCCCAGTCCTTGAACTTCGCCTTGCCGCGGGCGTTCATGATCGCCTTCGCCTCCGCGGGCGTAATCTTCGGCAGCTTTTCGAGCTGCCCCGCGGTGGCGGTATTGAGGTTGAGCTTGGCGGTGACCGAAGCGGTACCGGTGGTCGCGGGCTTGCCTGCGCTGACCGACGACCCTGTCGGCGGTGCCGCTGTGGGCTTCTTCTCCTCGGCCAAAGCCGGGGCCGAAACTGCTGCAGTGAGCAGCGCAGCAAACAGAACGCGTTGCATGGACATGGTTGAAAATCCTTGGCTGAGCCGTGCTCTCGCGCTGCATTTTTTGGCGCGAGCGTTCGCGGCAGTTGTCTCTCAGTTCAGATAGGACGAGCAGTGACTGCTTGCCTGCATCCGACTGATTGCATTCCTATTAGCTGATCGATTTGGAACGGCCGCTGGACAACACGTTCATGTGCCATTCAGACCCATCCCTCCCGCGCGAAGCGGGGGCGAGGGGCTCACCGAAGCCAGGCCGCTACGCCACTTGCCGGATTGGAAGGTCCCAGCGATGCCGGCGCACGCGCTCTTCATCGACCTCGATGCCCAGCCCGGGCCGCTCCGTTGTCTCGACGTGTCCGTCCGCAGTGGGAATGGGCCGGGCGATGAGGTCGTCTGCAAGGCCCTGGTGCGTGAGCGTGAGGCTCCAGGCTATCTGCGGCAGCGCCGCAGCCACATGCATCGCCGCCGCACAGGCGATGCTCGATTCGCCGGTTTTTGCCGCGACGTTTACTTGCATGCCGAGGTTATCGCACAGCCTGCCTGCTTCGAGCACGCCGCGCATGCCGGCAAGCTTGATGGTCTTCAGGCTTGCGCCGCGCGCCGCGGACCGCTCGTGATGAAGACGAATATCGTTGAGCGAGTGAAGGCCCTCGTCCGCCCCGATTGCGATGTTGCCGGCAGCGGCCGCAACCTGCGCCATCCCGGCGACATCCTCCCCGCGGACGGGTTGTTCCAGAAAATCGAGCCTGCTTCCTGCAATGGCCCGCACATACTGCACCGCCTGCTCCACGCTATAGCCCTGGTTCGCATCCGCTGAAATCAGCGAGCCCGCTCCGATTAGGGCGCAAATCGCGCGGGTGCGTTCGGCATCGCGCAGCGGTGCGTCTATGCCAATCTTGATCTTGAAGGCGGTGTAGCCCTGAGCCTTCTGCGATTCTGCCTGCTTGAGATCGGAGGCCAGTTCGCCCGTGCCGATCACCCCGAGGAGCGGCATGCGGCTGCGCTTTTTCCCCCCAAGAAGCATGTAGGCGGGCCGCCCCGTTGCACGCCCGATGAGATCATGCAGGGCAATCTCGATCGCCGCCTTTGCTCCGTGATTGCCATACATGCGCGCGTCAAGCGCAGCCATGAGACCGGCGAGATCGTCAGCCGCATGCCCCACTATGGCGGGCACGAGATAAGCGATGGCGGCGAGCATGCTCTCGACGGTTTCGCCGGTCATGTTGGGCGCAGATGCAGCTTCGCCCCAGCCGATGGTGCCGTCGTCGGCCTCGAGCCGCACCAGCACGTTTTCCGCAACCCTGATCTCCACGCCTGCCATGACGACGGGCTTCTTCATGGGGATGCGGACGGCGATCGGTTCGACGTACCGGACCTTCATTTCAGTTCCCGCTATCGCGGAATTGTTTGTTGTCCTTGTCGTTGAACTTGGCGAGTGCGGCGGCTTCGATGACCTTGAGCTCGGCCACAGCACGATCGAGCATGGCTCTTGCCTCAGCGGCGGTGCCGAATTCCTGGGCGACAGCAACGGTCACCCACACCAGCGCTCCTGCGGTCAGGCCTATTGCTATGGTCTTCTTCATGGCGTTCCCTGCGTCACGGATGAGGGGCTGTTTTCGGCCATCTGGCGCACCTTTAGGCCAAGTTTTTGTTTTAGTCCAAATGCTGCGGCAGATCGGTGAAACGTCGGTGATCGCGTAATGGTGATCGAGTAATATCGGTTGGAAAATGATCCCGAAAAGTGGATACCGGTTTTCGGAAAAGATCATGCTCCGCCAAAGACCTAGAGCGGGATAGCGATTCGAGGAAAAGTCACCCCGTTCCAATGTCTTCTTGTAGGACAGCGCGACAAGATGGGGATTGTCTCCCAGAGCTTTGCCCCGCGCGCCGACGGTGGCTGCCTGTATTCACTGTTTGGGAGCAGCACCGCCCGTAGCTTTTCTTATGGCGTCCTCCACACCTCCGAGCTTTCGTTCTACGCTCTCTAGCCGTGCATTTGTTTCTGCGAGCTTCTCGTCCATGTTCCCGGTGTCGTGTTTAACATCCCTCAGATGACTGTTGGTCTTGCTAATTTTGGCATTAGTCGACGCGAGTTGCGCATTCAAAAGATCGAAGCGCTGCATGACGTCACAGCCGGAAAATCCAAAGCTCAATAACAACGACACCAGGGCCACTCTTGCCTGCATGAAACGCCCCAACCAGATCGACGCCCTAGGGCTAACGGATCCGCGTGCCCCGATTATGGCGATGGGGAACGTTTGGTGTGAATTTGGTGCGTTTTCCCCTGCAGCTTCGCGTTCTGTTCTGCACGATTTCGCAGAGGGGCCGTCACAAAACCCCCTGATTTCATGGTGCTGCCGGTAAGGATTGAACTTACGACCTCCCCCTTACCAAGGTTGGTATCCATCTCGCGCATCTATTTGATCCCTTTCATTTTATTGTCGACCTCGTTTGTGCTTGGGGCGGTTTTGGTGCCCCATGGCGCTAGCCCCGCATTAATCGATGGCGCAAGCTGGCTCACGTTCACATGCGCATATCGCAGCCCCGGAAAATCAATTGGGCAAGCCATCAAACACGTCAGGAACCGAAACCCAGAGAAATTTAAGGGAGAGATCAGCGCCATCAAAACCCGGTACCACGAATCTGCTCGCCTTCGCCGTGAAAAAGATACGAAG
>JBEVJT010000313.1:0-5737 GCA_040510075.1 Xanthobacteraceae bacterium
CGCAAGCAACAGCCAGAATTTTGGAGGCATGCTTTCCTCCTGATGTTGCCAGCAGACTACCGCAGATTGTGCGCCGGCGAAATCGGGAAAACTCTCGAACCCCAGTCCCTTATCGACTACATTGTGCGAGAGCCGCCGCCCGCGCCGCTTCCCTCAATCCCGAAGGAGCCCTGATGTACGCACCAGCCGGAGTAAGGACCGACCCCACTCACCCCATTCCGGAAAAAATGAAGGCTTGGGTGCTGGGGAATCCGGGTGAGCTTTCGCTCACGCAAAAGCCCGTGCCGGTGCCGAAGAAAGCCGAGGTGCTCCTGCGTATTGACGCGGTGGCCATCTGCGCAACCGACCTCGAGATCATTTACCACGGCCCCCCGGCCTCCATTCTCGGAGGCATGCCCCACAACAAGAATTTCACCCCCGGGCACGAGTATATGGGCACCGTGGTCGCGCTTGGCCCGGGCGTTGACGAATACCGGATCGGGCTGCGCGTGACGGTGGAAATCCACGCGGGCTGTGGACAATGCAAGCGCTGCCGCGAGGGCATGTACACCGCCTGCCACAACTACGGTCTCAATTACGGCGAGGTCGACAAGGGCCATCGTGCCAACGGCTTCACCACGGATGGCGGCTTCTGTGAATACCAGGTCAACAACATCAACACGCTTGTGCCCATTGACGATGACATGACCGACGAGGAGGCGACGCTCGTCGTCACCGCAGGCACCGCGATGTACGGTCTCACCGAGCTCGGCGGGTTGGTGGCCGGCGAAAGCGTCGTCGTGACCGGGCCGGGGCCGATCGGTCTCCTCGGCGTCGCCGTTGCGAAAGCCATGGGCGCGTCGCCTGTGATTTTAACCGGCACGCGCGACAACCGGCTTGCGATCGGGCGCGCGCTGGGCGCCGACCACGTGATCAACGTGCGCAAGGAGGACGCGGTCGAGGCCGTGCATCGGCTCAATGGCGGCCGCGGGGTCGACTATGTGGTCGAATGCTCGGGCGCTCCTAACGCGGTGAACGAGGCGATCCGCATGGCCAATCGCGGTGGAAAAGTGTGCCTCGCAGCCTTTCCGCACGAAGCAACGCCGGTCGATGTGGCGCATATCGTGCGCAACAACATCTATCTCTACGGCATTCGCGGCGAAGGAAAGAGCGCAACCCATCGGGCGCAGGCCTTCATGGCGCAAAAGCGCTTCGACGCGAAGCTCATTCACACGCACACCTTTGCGCTCGAAGATCTCCCGACCGCAATCCGCTATGCCAAGGATCGCGTCGAGGACGCCATCAAGGTGGTGGTGAAGGCGCGCGGTGCTTCCGCTGCCCACAGGATCGCGGCGGAGTGAGGCATTGCTTTATTGCGAGGAATGCTTCGGTCCGCCGAGCCAGAACATCACTATCACCGGCACATGCTGGCGCGCATCCTCGCCAAGCCGACTATAGCGGATGACGATGCGAAGAACAGTCATCCCGCTCTAGCTGTCCGCACGAAGTAGAAGCGCCGTGGACTCCGAAGTGATTCATGCGAAAACGGACGGGAGTGTCGCGAGCAACACGACTGTCGAATTTCAGCCGGACCTTACCCGAATCCGGAACCTGAGCACCGTTCTACCCGGCGCTTTGCCGCTCGCCGTCAATGGGGTGCGCGTGGCCGCGAGCATCAGGCCGCGCAAATTCGTGATTGCCGGAGGCGACGAGACGCCGGTCACCATGCCGCGAACGGCTTTCCAGATCGTGTATCCCGACTGCACGGTGATGATCGACTCGGGGCTGGACAAAACGACGCACGATTCTTTCAGTCCGGAGAAGCCCGAGCCGTACGACGCGAAGGCCTTCGCGCGCCTGCAACGCGCCCTGTCGCAGGCGCGCCTGATCGTGCTCACGCACCATCACGCCGATCACGTTGCCGGTGTCCTGCGCGCGAATGATTTCGCGGCGCTTGCGGGAAAAACGGTGATCAGCCGGGACGTAGCCGATTGCCTGGTCAATACGCCGCATCGCCCGCATCTGAAAATTTTGCAAGAAACGATCGGATCGTTCATCGTGCTGGATTATCAACTCTATTATCCGGTTGCCCCCGGCGTGGTGCTGATCCGCTCGCCGGGTCACAGCCGCGATTCACAAATGGTGTTCATCCGGCTGCAATCGGGACGCGAGATCCTGCACAGCGTCGACTCCGCATGGATCATGGACAACATCCTGCAAGTGCGCGGCAAAGCCGCCCCGTGGGTGAAAGAGGACGTTCTGGCGGTCATGGCGCAGCTACACTGGCTCAACGGCGTGGTAGGGAAAGAGAAAACGATCGCCGTTCTGGTGACGCACGACAACGAACTGTTCGAATCCCAGCAAGCGAACGGCACGATCGGCGAACTGGCAATTTGAAGGATTGAGCGAATGAAGCCGACGCAAGTATTGCGTTTGGTCCTCCTCCTCAGCGTTGCGCTGTGCGCCAGTCACAGCGTCTTCGCGCAGACCTATCCCGCACGCCCGATCACGATTGTGGTGCCGTATCCGGCAGGCGGGCCGAGCGACGTGGTCGCACGCATTGTCACCGAGCACATGGGCCACACCTTGGGCCAACAGCTGGTGGTCGAGAATGTAGGAGGTGCCGGCGGCACCATCGGCAGCGCGCGCGTGGCGACCGCTGCTCCGGACGGGTACACCTTGCTCGCGGGGAGCATGGGATCGCATGTCGCCGCCCCGGTGCTCACGCCGAACTTGAAATACCAGCCGTCACGAGATTTTGCAGCCATAGGATTTACCGCCCACGCACCTGCGATCATCCTCGCGCGCAAGGATTTTCCGGCAAAGAACATCTCGGAGTTCATCGCCTATGTGAAGCAGCACGGCGCGGAAGTGAAGCAGGCGCATGGCGGCGTCGGCGCGTCCTCGCACATGGCATGCCTGCTCTTCGACAGCGTCGCGGGTCTGAAACCCACTCTCGTCGCGTATCGCGGGACCGGGCCGGCGATGAACGATCTTATCGGAGGTCACATCGACTATTTCTGCGAGCAGTCGGTCAGCGTCACCGAGCAGATCAAGGCCGGCAGCGTGAAGGGATATCTCACTTCCAGCCCGCAGCGCCTGGCCGCGCTGCCCGAACTCCCCACGGCGAAGGAGGCGGGCATCAACTATGACATGGATATCTGGGCCGGCATTTTCGCGCCCGCGGGCGTCTCCAAGGAAGTCATCGAGAAACTCGCAGCAGCCTTGGACAAGGCACTCGATGATCCAGGCGTTGCGCAGAGGCTTGCACAACTCGGCGCTTCGCTGCCCCCCAAATCGGAGCGCGACCCGCTGAAATTCGAGCACCTGGTGAAGGCGGAGATCGCGCGCTGGTCGCCCATTCTCAAAGCGGCATCGGCGACAGGCAATTGATCGAACGACGCAAGGCGGCCGTCTCGCATGACGGACTATCGCTGGTGCACGTGCCGGTCTATTGCGGCCCAAACGAGCTCGGATGCCTTGGCGCCTGGGGCGAGTGGAACGTCGGCAACTGGTGCGAGGACGTGCAGCATCGCTGGATCGAGCAGGATCTCTGATCGCGGACGGCAATGGGTGAGTTCGGCATCGGCCAGAGCGTCCCGCGGTTCGAAGATGCTCGCCTGTTGCGCGGGGGCGGACGCTATGTCGCCGATCTGGTCCTGCCAGGGATCGCCTTTGGTTACGTGCTGCGCTCGCCCCATGCGCATGCACGCATTCTCAGAATTGACACGAAGCGTGCCGAAGCGGCGCCGGGATCGCTCGCAGTCCTTACCGGGGCCGATTGGCGCGCCTCAGGGTGGGGCGATCTCCCGGTTCCGGGAGGCTTGAAGCGTCGGGACGGCAGTGCATTTCGGCCGCGCTATCCGGCTCTCGTCCCGGACCGCGCACGGTTTGTCGGCGATTACGTCGCCTTCGTCGTGGCGGAAAACTCCACGGCCGCGCTTGATGCCGCCGAGCTGATCGAAGTGGGTTACGAGCCGCTGCCGGCGAGCGCATCAACCGAAAACGCGAGCGCGCCCGGCGCAGCGCCGGTGTGGGACGCCTGCCCGGACAACATTGGATTCGTGCAAACATTCGGAGACAAGCCGGCAACCGATGCAGCATTCGCTCGCGCCGATCGTGTGATCAGGCAGCGCTTAGTGATTAACCGCGTCACGGCAGCCAGCATGGAGCCGCGCGGCTCTGTTGGAGACTACGACGCAACGGATGACCGCTATACCGCCTATACGGCGCTTCAGCGCCTGCATGGGTTTCGTTCCGATCTGGCGGGCGTACTTAAAATTCCGGAAAGCAAGCTGCGCGTCGTATCAGGTGATGTGGGCGGCAGCTTCGGCATGAAGACTGCGCTCTACAACGAAACCCTATTGTGTCTCCTGGCGTCGCGGCGGCTGGGGCGGCCGGTGAAATGGGTTTCGACGCGTTCCGAGGCCTTTCTGAGCGATGCGCAAGCCCGCGACAAAGTTGCGGAAGCCGAGCTTGCGCTCGATGCGAACGGGATTTTTCTCGGGCTGCGGGTGCGCATGCTTGCCGCGATAGGTGCTTATCTGCAGACCGGCATGCCGAATTTCATGCTCAATATCGGAACGCTTGCCGGCGTCTATCGCACCCCTGCGATTTATGCCGAGCTTGCCGGGGTTTTCACCCATACGGCTCCGATGCGGCCCTATCGGGGGAACGGGCGTCCGGAAGCGGCTTATGTCATGGAGCGTCTGGTCGATCTTGCTGCCGACGAGATGGGAATCGATCCGGCGGAGCTGCGGCGTCGCAACACGATCCCGGCGGAAGCCATGCCGTTCAAGACCGGCCTCACTTTCACGTATGACAGCGGCGAGTTCGAGAAGAACATGGACATGGCGCTCGAGCTTGCCGAGATGCAGGCGTTCGAGAAACGGCGGCTCGAGGCGCGCGGCCGCGGCAAGTTGCGCGGCATCGGCATCTCAAACACGATCGAGCGGGCCGCATCGCAAGGTTTCGAAGGCGCGGAAATCCGCTTCAGCAAAGCGGGGACGGCAATCCTGCTGATGGGCAGCCTCACCCAAGGCCAAGGCCATGAGACGACCTTCAAGCAAATCCTCTGCGAGCGCCTCGGGATTGAGCCGGACGAGGTCCACTATGTGCAGGGCGATACCGATCAGGTTTTCGTGGGCGAAGGCACGTTCGGGTCGCGGTCGGCGACGCTCGGTGGATCGGCAGTCTCGGTTGCGGCCGATCGCATCGTAAGCAAGGGGAAGCGCATTGCGGCGCATATCCTGGAGCTTGATGTGGAGGACATCAAATTTTCCGATGGCGTGTTCTCGAGCCCAAAGAGCAACCGCACGCTGACCATCAAGGAAGTCGCGCAAGCAGCCATGGGCTCCGATCGGCTGCCCGATGGCGTGGACGTAGGCCTCATCGCCGGCGCCACTTACACGGCGCGCGTGCAGAACTTCCCCAACGGATGCCATGTCTGCGAGCTCGAGATCGATGCGGAGACCGGCGCCGTCGACATCATTCGCTATAGCGTCGTCGATGACGTAGGCACCGTGATCAATCCGCTGCTGCTGAAGGGTCAGGTCGTCGGCGGGGTAGTGCAGGGAATAGGCCAGGTCCTGATGGAGGAAATTCGTTTTGATGAAACAGGGCAGAACGTGACGGCTTCCTTCATGGACTACGCGATCCCGCGCGCGAGCGATGTGAGCGCGTTCGAAGTGAAGAGCAATCCGGTGCCGACGAAGACGAATCCGCTGGGGGTGAAGGGTGCGGGCGAGGCCGGCTCCGT
>JBEVJT010000314.1:0-5736 GCA_040510075.1 Xanthobacteraceae bacterium
GGTGCCGCAGCATTTTTTTCTGAACAATCATTTTGCGGTCGAAGCGGAGCTGGGACCAGAGCGCCTCGACGCCATCCTCGCACCCGCGGGCCGCCATTCCGCCTATACGTGGTGCGAGCACGAAGCCGCGCGGCATCGCCTTTTTTCGCCATTACATGCGGCGGCTTTCCCAGCGCGGCTGGGGTCAGTTCGAGGTGAGTGAGCTCGACGGGCGTACCGGCTGCGCCAAGGTGAAGGTGAGGCACTCCGTGTTCGTCACCGGCAGACCGGAAAACGCACGGCACAAGCTCTGTTCCATGTTCGCTCCCTGGATCGCAGGTTCGCTGCAATTCGTTGCTCAAGCTTATGGCGCGAGCCAAGACATCGCGGCGCAGGAGGTTTATTGCGCCGCCGAGGGAGCGCACGATCATTGCCGGTTCGATGCGTCTTCGGATGCAAGCGCATGAGGAAAGCGTGGCGGCAGCCGCAGACATCCTGACCGCGACAGATGGTGGCGTCGCGACCGTTACGCTCAATCGGCCGCGCGTCCGCAATGCAATCAAACTTGCAATGTGGCGCGAGCTCGCAAGCCTCTTTTCCGAGCTGAGTGCAGCGGACGACGTTCGAGCCGTCATTCTCAGCGGCAGTGGCGGGCATTTCAGCGCGGGCGCTGATATCAGAGAATTTTCCAGGCTGCGTGCCGATGCGGAATCCGGACGCCGATATGAAGAGTGCGCCGAAGCCGCAATCCTCGCGGTTCGAGACTGCCGCAAACCGACGATCGCAGCCATTCCAGGCTATGGGCTTGGTGGCGGATGCAGCCTTGCAATGGCTTGCGATCTGCGCCTGGGCGATTTCACAACCCGCATGGGCATCCCCGCTGCACGGCTCGGCATCGTCTACAGCGCGCTCGAATGCGAGCTCCTCTATCGTCAAGTCGGCCTCGCCAACGCGAAGCGGGTGCTCTATTGCGGCCGCCCATTCACGAGCGAGGAGTGTGCGGCCCTGCGGTTGGTGGATGTCGTCGGGCCGGATGCGATGGCGCAGGCGCGCGCACTCGCCGAAGAAATCGCGCAGAATGCGCCGCTCTCGCTCGCCGGACATAAATTAGTACTCGAGGCGGTGGCAACGGGATCAGCGAACTCGCGGGAAGCTGAAATTTCCGCCCACATCGATCGCGCCATGGCGAGTGCCGATTACCGTGAAGCGACGCACGCTTTCATGGAAAAGCGCAAGCCCGCCTTCACGGGCCGCTGACGTCGCATGCTGTGGCTTGGCGTGGATGTGGGCGGGACCTTTACGGACCTCGTTCTGTTCGACCTCGCCTCCGGCACGGTTCGTGTCGGCAAGACGCCGTCGACACCGGGAGATCAGTCCGAAGGAATTTTGACCGGCATTGCGCAGCTCCGCGTCGAGCCGAGGGAATTGCACCGCATCGTGCATGGCACGACGGTTGCGACCAATACCGCGCTGGAGCGCAATGGCGCGCGGCTCGCCGTGCTGCTCACCGCCGGCCACAAGGACGTGCTGGTTGTGGGTCGCGGCAACCGCACGGCCATGTACAACGTCAAGGCGCGCCCTCCCCGCCTGCTCGTGCCCCGCAGCCGATGTATCGAGGTCAATGAACGCGTGTGTGCCGACGGCTCCGTGGCGAGGCCGCTCGATGAAGCGCAGGTGGACGCAATCGCGGAGCGCCTCGCGGTGGAAGAGATCGAGGCGGTGGCAATATGTTTTCTGCATGCGTACGCCAACCCCGAGCATGAGCGCCGGTGTGCGGAAAGGATCGCAAAGCGCCTTCCAAAGGCGACGGTGACTACGTCATCAGAAGTTCTGCCCGAGTTCCGTGAGTACGAGCGCTTTTCCACCACGGCGCTGAACGCCTATGTGGCGCCGCGCATGCGGCGTTACATCAGCTTATTGCGGAACAAGATGGCGGCCGCCGGATGCTCCGCGCCCCTCTCCATCATGACATCAAATGGAGGCTCGCTTCCTGCCGCGCGTGTAGAAGCGCTGCCGGTGCTCTCGATGTTGTCCGGTCCTGCTGCCGGCGTGATTGCGGCACGCCACGTCGGTGCCGCGGCCGGTTACCCCGACGTGATCACCTGCGATATGGGCGGCACTTCCGCCGACGTCTGTCTCGTGCGCGGCGGCGACTTTGCCATGACCACGGAAGGAAAAGTGGGCGGCCTTCCGCTCAAGATGAGGCAGATCGACATCAACTCCATCGGCGTGGGCGGCGGGAGCATAGCGGCCAACCACGGCGGCTTTCTTTCCGTCGGACCGCTTTCGGCGGGCGCGCTGCCTGGGCCCGCCTGCTATGGCTGCGGCGGCACCGAGCCGACCGTGACCGATGCAAATGTAGTGCTTGGCCGCCTTGGGATTGATCGGCTGCTTGGCGGAAAAATCGCACTCGACCCGAATGCCGCGAATAGTGCCGTGGGCAAACTTGCCGCCGCACTGGGTTTGGGCACGCTCGCCATGGCCGAAGGCATTTTGGGCCTGGCCACCGTCTTCCTGGCGGGCGCGATCAAAGAAGTGTCGGTCATGCGCGGGATCGATCCGCGCGATTTTGCGCTGATTGCCTTCGGAGGCGCAGGTCCCCTGCACGCCGCCGCCATTGCCGACGAGCTTGGCATGACGACGGTGGTGATCCCGCCCATGCCGGGCAATTTTTCTGCGCTGGGGCTGCTGATCGCGGATGTGCGGCGCGACTTCGTGCGCACACGCGTTTGCGCAACGTCGGGCCTCGACATCTCGGATATACGGTCAACCCTGCAGCAGCTCGTGCGTGAGGGGGAAACGGAACTCGTGGATTTTCCCGTCGAGCGCCGGCGTTACGCCGCCAGCCTCGACATGCGTTATGGGGGGCAATCCTTCGAGCTCTCGGTGCCCATTCCGTTCGATGTGGAGAGCACCGCGGCGATCGTACGCGCCTTCAATGACGTCTACGCGGCGCGTTATGGGGCCGCAACGGACAGGCCAACCGAGATCGTCAGCTACCGGGTCGCCGCTTTCGGGTTATCAGACAAACCGGCATTGCCGGCGATCGATGCTTCGGGGCGTAGGCTTGCATCTGCGTGCGTCGGCGCACGCCGCGCGGTCTTCGGCGGCGGTGAGTATGACGTACAGACCTTCGACCGTGAGCGACTTCCGGTCGGCGAAATCCTGCATGGCCCTGCCCTCATCGATGAATCGAGCTCCACCACGGTCCTGCCTTCCGAATGGACGTCAAGGCTCGATCGCATCGGTTGCCTTGTAATGCATCGCGCCTGACATGGCCCAAACCCTCGATCCCATCACTCTGGAAGTGCTTACGCAGGCGCTGGTCTCGACGGTTCGCGAAATGCGCGCGACCGTCTCGCGCACCGCAAGCTCCGTTGCGATCTATGACGCGAAGGACTTTTCCTGCGGCCTGTTCGCGCCCGACAGCCAGGTCGTCGCGCAATCGGAAGACATCGGTTCCCACGTGGTGCCGCTTCCGTGGAGCGTGCGCTCGGCGATGGAAAAGATGGGCAGCCACCTCGCCCCCGGCGATGCCATTCTGGCGAACGATCCCTATGCGGGCGGGACCCATCTCAACGATGTGACCATCATCTTTCCGGTTTTTCGCGAGAACCGGCTCGTCTTCTTCCCCGCGGTGCGGGCTCATTGGGCGGACGTGGGCGGCATGGTGCCGGGCAGCATGTCGGGCAAAGCCACCGAGATCTATCAGGAGGGCATTCGCATTCCGCCCATCAAGATCATGCAAGGTGGGCAGGTGAACGAAGCGGCTCTCGATCTCCTGCTCGCGAACATGCGGGTTCCGGAGGAGCGGCTCGGAGACTTTCAGGCGAGCCTCTCCGCCTGCCGCGTGGCGGAAAAACGCATCCACGAAATCTGCGCGCGATACGGGCTCGATACGCTGCTCGAAGCCGTGCGCCTCGATCTCGATCGCGCGGAGGCACGAATGCGCGCGTGCATCGCCGCGCTTCCGGACGGGACCTACCATTACGAAGATTATCTGGAGACGTTTATCGGCGGTACTTTCGAGCCGCTGCTGCTGCCGCTTGCGCTCACGATCAGCGGCGACCGCATGAGCGCTGATTTCACCGGCGCATCGCCGCAGGTGCCGTTTCCGGTGAATTCGACCGCTGCAGTGTCGGCGGCGGCGGTCTTCATCACCATGAAATCCGTGTTCGACCCGCAAGCACCGTTGAACCAGGGTTCATTCCGCCCAATCGAAGTGACAACTCCGCCCGGGACAATCGTGAATGTGCAGCGTCCCGCTCCCGCGGGCTCACACGGGGAGATTCGCAAGCGTGTCATTGCCACCATGATCGGGGCACTCTCGCAGGTGGTTCCCGACAAAGTCGCGGGCGATCTCTGCCGCACTTCTTTTCACAATCTCCTCGGCGGCTTCGACGTGGTGTCAGGACGCGAGTGGGTACATTACGAGTGGTCGGCGGGCGGGAATGGCGCCTTCAGGGAAGACGATGGTCCGAGCGCCATGGCGAGCATCGACTGGGGGGACTTGGTCACCGTGCAATCGACCGAGGTGATCGAGACACGCATGCCGCTTCTCGTGGACAGTTCGCTGTTGGCCACGGATTCGGGCGGTGCCGGGACAACCCGCGGCGGGCTTTCCATGCAGCGCGCGCTGCGCCTTCTGGTCGACGGCGGCCGCTACTCGCTCCTGTCCGACGGCGCGCTGCTCCCCGCCTTCGGCGTGCTCGGCGGCAGGTCGGGGCTCCCGGTCGGCGCTTGGACCGAGCGCGAGGGGACGGCCGAGCAATTCGACACGCCCGGAAAAATCGCAGGTCACCCGGTCAGCAAAGGGACGCGGATCGTAATCAGGTCCGCGGGCGGCGGGGGATACGGGGATCCGCTTGCGCGTGACGCGGAACGCGTCGCGCTGGATGTGAGGGAGGGATATGTCTCGCTGAAAACAGCGGCTGACATTTACGGCGTGTTAGTACAGTCATCGGGAGACGCAGACCTCACCCGGACGATCGCTCGGCGCGACGAGGTGCGGGCGAGCCGGCGCATGCTCCTTACCGTACCCGACGCTCACGTGTTCGAGCCTGGCCCCGTGAGCAGGCGCCGCATTTGCCGGCTCAATCCCGCAGATGCGAAAAAGTTCGGTCTTGCTCAGGACGCCATAGTGGAACTCGATGCGTATCGGGCTGCCCCATTGCGGGCCTGGATTCGGTATGACGAAGCGGTGACGGCAGGAACCGTGCCGTTCGATGCGCAGGGCCTTGCCATGCTGAAGGTCGCAGCCGGCGACCCCATCGAAGTGCGTCATCTGCACCGTAATGCAAACTGAAAATGGCTCCCGGCCGGGAGCCATTTTCGTCAGCACTCAAACTAACTAATCTGGACGAACGCCTAGCGGCACTCGCGTTCCTTCTCGGTCACGGTGACGCCACCGCGAGTCTCACTCTCGGAGCGCGTTACACAGCCGTGCCGGCGTCCTTCGGTTTCCTCAATCACCACACCCGGACGACGATGGCGCTCCTCGATCACGACACCGGGCCCGCGGCGCTCCTCGACTGTTACGCCGGGAGGACCGACCCGAATATCTGCCTGCGCAATCTGCATCTGGCTCGCGCTCGTGGGTACAGCCGTGAACGGAAGCAGGGCAACCGCCGCCGTGGCCATGGCAAACAGAGTGTTTCTCATAAACCGGCTCCTTCTTGGTTGGCCTGATTGGCAACCGGGAACCGCTGCAAATGTTCCGGCAGCAAAGTTTGTTGGAACCGGGAACTAATTATCGAA
>JBEVJT010000315.1:0-5998 GCA_040510075.1 Xanthobacteraceae bacterium
TCGTCGCAATAGGCGAAGTTACTGCGTTCCGATTCCTTAAACCCGGAATATCTGCACGTAGTGAGCTTTGATGGCCTCGCTCTGCTCAGCGACTCCGGCCGGGTCGTCCTTCATCAGCTTGATCTCGCGCAACGGCTTGCGTCCGGACTTCTCCTTCACGGTCGAGTAGAAGGAACGCAGCCCGCCCACGTCGGAAAGCATCTGCTGGGTTTCGGGGGCGAAAAGATAATGCTGATAAAGACGCGCGGCATTGGGATTGGGTGCGGTCTTGAAAATGGCGCATGGCCCGGTGATCAGGGGCGTGCCTTCGGTCGGATACACCACTTCCAGCGGCTGGCCTGACTCCTTCATCTGAAACACGTTGTACTCGTTGCCGTCGGCCATGACGGCGCGTTCTCCCAACACCAGTTTCTTGGGAGGGTCCGTCGAGCTTTGCACCTGCAGCACGTTCTGTTTGGCGAGCTTTTCGAAATAGTCCCATCCGAGGTCACGCGCGATCTCGAATGTAGCGGTCATGATCGTACCGCTATACCCGGGATGGCCTTTGACCAGCTTGCCATTCCACTTGGGATCGAGAAGATCAGCGAAGCTCCTCGGCGCCTCCTCGGCTGTCACGAGCTTAGTGTTGTATGCAATGACACTCAGGGATGAGCGCCAAGTCATGTAGGCACCATCGGGATCGATCTGATCCTTGGGCAGAAACTGCGCCGCCGCACTCGGCACATAAGGCTGCAGGCGCCCTTCCCGCTTCCAGATCACGAAGTGGGCGCCATCGGAAGTGTTGACGAGGTCGCCCGCATGAATGTTGCGGCCAAGCTCCTGCCCGAGCCGCTGAAAGAGCCGCTCGGAGCCGTTGCGCTCCACGCGCACCGAAATCGCCGGATATTTGGCTTCGAATGCTTTCGCTATTTTTTCCGCGACCGGCAGGTCGACGGACGTATACCAGACGACCTTGCCCTCTTTCTCCGCCGCGGCGACGAGCTCGGGAGTCATTGCGCTCGCAGGAGGCGTTTGTGCAAGCGCGACCCGGGGGGCAAAAGCTGCGACGGCGAGCGCTGCTCCTTGTTTCAGGAAAATTCGGCGCGGAATTCGATGATGCATTTGAGGGCCTTCTCCTGAAAAAGGTTCATGCCGGTTCGGCTTGCTCGGTCTGCTCGGCCTGGCCGAGCCAATGATTGAGAAAGGCTGCGAGCCAGGCGCGGCCGGCCGGATCGTAAACCGGCCGGTCGGCAAAATGCGCCGCGCGCGGCTTGGCATTGGGCAGCAGCGTGCGCTCGTGCCCGCGCGTGGTCCAGCGGCACATGATCGCGTGCGTGACATCGGGATGAAACTGCAGCGCGAAGGCCGAGCTGCCCTGCCGAAAAGCCTGCACAGGAAACGAGTCGCCTTCGGCGAGCAGGTCGGCGCCGAGCGGCAGATCAAACCCTTCACGGTGCCACTGGTAGACTTGCTCCGGCCAGGGATCGCATACGTCCCGGCCCAGATCGGTTGGGCGGATCGGGTAGTAACCCACTTCCGCGTGTCCATCGGGGTGCTTGAATATGCGGCTGCCAAGGTGAGCCGCCAACATCTGCGCACCAAGACAGATGCCAAGGAACGGCCGCTCCTCGCGCAAGGGGACCGCCAGCCAATCGATCTCGCGCCGGATGAAGTCGTCGGAGTCGTTGGCGCTCATCGGGCCACCGAATATAATCGCGCCGCCGTGTTCGAAAAGCGTGGGCGGTAACGGATCGCCAAATCGCGGCCGCCGTATGTCGAGCGGAAAGCCGCGCTGTCGCAACGCATGTCCTATGCGGCCAGACGTCGACGTTTCCTGATGCAGCACAACCAGAATGGGTTTGGGCATTGGAACCGGCTGAGGGAAATTTCAGCTTTCAATGCCGCCCGAAGGCAGAAATTTCAAGGTGAGCGCAAGCGCCGAACGCTTGTCCAATCTAGCTGGCTCTTGTTTGCCGAATGCTGAGCAGACGCACCGCAAGCGATTGGGGCGCTAGTCGCGCGACCCATGGCACAAATTTGGTAATCATGCCCGGAATGACGAGTCGCCGGCCTTCCTTCAGCCCGCGATACGCGTCTTTGGCCACGGATTCAGCGGAGACCAGTGCGAATTGAGGAATGCTGCTGAGGCTCACGCCAGCGCGTGCTTGGAACTCAGTGGGGACCGGGCCGGGGCAGACGGCCGTGACACGCACGCCTCTCGGCTTGAGTTCATGATGCAAGGCCTCGCTGAACGAAAGCACGTAGGCCTTGCTCGCATAGTATACGGCCATGCCTGGCCCAGGCAGGAACGCTGCGATTGATGCCACATTGAGAATGCCGCCTCGGCGGCGTTCGATGCTCTCAAGGAAGGCAAGCGAGAAATCGGTCAGGGCCCGCACGTTCAAATCGATCATTGCGAGTTGAGCCGCACGATCGAGCCGATCTGCGGGGCCGAGCAGGCCGAAGCCCGCGTTGTTGACGAGGATCTCCGGTTCCAAGGATCGCTGCGCGAGCGCTTCTGAGAGGTCGCGTGCAGCATCGATGCGGCTCACGTCCAGACGCAAGACCGTGGGAGCCGGCGCGCCTTTGCCGGCAATCGCATCGGCCACGGCCTTCAGCGCCTGCTCGCGACGCGCGATGAGAACCAGCTCATGCCCATGCGCGGCGAATTCATGCGCAAGCGCCGTGCCGATACCGGAAGAAGCCCCGGTGATCACGGTGACCGCACGTTTCGCCTGGGTCACGTCGCATTCCCTCCCTGTTGGCTTGCTACTCGCCGGCCAAGCTCGATGCGGTCGCGTGACGAAATGCCCAAAAGATCCGCAGCCCGCCAGATCAGATTGCTTTCGAACTCGCTCACGCGACCGTCCGCATAGACGATCTCCCACATCATCTCGATGATGCGAAGCCGGGCATTCTCATCCAGCGATCGATTGATCACGGTGGTGAAATGATAAAGGTCGATAGCCTCGTGCTCGGCTTCGGTCGCTTCTGAAATGAGCGTGTCTGTTTCGGCCTCGCTCAGCGCAAACAGCCGCTGTATGACGGCATGCAGCTTCTGACGTTCCGCGGCCGACATGTTGCCGTCGATTTCGGCGGTATGAACGAGCAGCGCGGCTGCCGCGAGCCGATAATCGTTGTGATCGAAATGGGCGGGATGCTTGCCGCCTTCGGCAACTTCAGAGAGGAATTTTCGTAAGCGCTCAAGCATTACGCCTACCCCGCACGCGCACGCCTCAATGGAGGCTTAATACGCGTTGCGGACAGTAAATCAAGCGAGGGGCCTACTGGATGGCTTTTCCCTTGCGGTAGCTTGCCTCGAGCAACTCGAGATTATTCCTGATATAGGGGTTGGCAGGATCCTGAGCTTGCGCCTGCAGCAAAACTGTCCGCGCGCCCCGATAGTCGCCGCGCAGCATGAGTGAATAGCCCTGATTGTTCAGGATCTCGGACGTGGGGCCCGCGATCTTGAGCGCCTGATCATAGGCACGATCGGCGAGATCCCAGCGCCTCAACCGGTCGTAGGAAGCGGCGAGCCCGAGCTAGGCCTCGAGATCGCGCGGGTGCAGTTCCACGGCGCGCCGGAAATGCTTTTCCGCGGTTCCGAAATTCGCGGCGCGAAAGTGCTTCTTGCCAAGGTTGAGGTCATCGTTGGGGTCGTTGCCGAGCAGCCCCTTGGGTACGGCATCGGGTTGCAAATCCTCGCCCGGCGGCCGCGCGGTCCCGGTCGTGGTCACTTCGGCAGCCGAAGGCGGCGGCAGAGACTGCGTGTTTTCCTGGGCGGACCGGGGCGTTGCCTTAAAAACGTCGCCGAGCTTCACCGAGGTCTCGCACCCGCCGAGAACCAGAACGCAGCCGGCCGCGGCGAGGAGCATTCGACCCGATCTTGCTGGCATGGCGCGGTTCCTCGGCGACCGAGCTGTCGGATTGACCCCGCCGAGGCGAAAGCAACGCGCGTGAGGCTCCGGTGCGGCTGGAGCAACAACTTCTCTCCGCCACGCTAGAAGAGGATGGTTAAGAATTCCTCGCCGGGTGCGAAAAGCGACGCCATAATGGAGTAACGGCTCAATCGAGCGGCAGCGAAATGGGAGGATATCGACCTGCCGGGATACCGCTTCTTCTCAATAATGGCCCGTATAGAGCCGGACGATGACCGGGAGCAAAATCACCACGAAGAGCACCGGAAAGATGCAGACCATCATGGGCACGGAAAGCTTCGCAGGCAGGCTGTAGGCCTTTTCCTCTGCACGTGAGAGGCGCTTATGGCGCATGTCGTCGCTGTATACGCGCAGCGCATCGGTGATGCTTGAACCGAGTTCGGTGGACTGCTGAATGAGCGCGGAAAAAGCGCGCGCCTCCTCGAGGCCAAGCCGGTCGCCGAGGTGTTCGAGCGCTTCCGTCATGCTGCGGCCGGCGCGAATTTCAAGATTGGTCATGTGAATGTTCGCACACAACGAGGGGTACGACTCACCGATTTCCCGTCCCACGCGCTCGAGCGAGGCTTCGATGCTCAATCCCGAATCGGCGCACACGACCAGAAGGTCCATGAAATCCGGAAATCCTGCACGGTGCTCGTTGCGAAGCTTTGCAATCCGCCGGTCGAGATACATGCTCGGGCCGACATAACCGGCGATGCCGCCGACGATAACCGCAAGCCAGAAGCTGGAAGTCGACAACGACACAATGAGCGGAAGAAAAAGAAAAAAAGCGAGCGCAATGGCAAGCGCCAAGGCCGTGCGCGCGACGAAAAAGAACGCAACCGCTCGCGAATCATAAATGCCGGCCTGGACCATGCGGCGGCGCAATACCTTTATCTGGCCGCGGTCCTTGTCCGACTTCATGTGCGGTCCTTGTCCGACTTCATGTAATGCTTGGTGGTGTAGTCGAGCAGTCGCTGAACCGCCTTGATGCTGGAGCTTTGCAAGTTCCGGCCTTCTGCCGCCTCACCCGAATACTCGGCAATGCCGGCGGCGCGCCGCTTGACTGCGCTGCGCGGGCGCATTGCCAGCATCGCGGAAAACGTCAGAACCGCCGTCGCCAGGAAGACGAGCAGAGCCAGCATGAAGGCCGAGCTGTCGCCAAAGATCTGCACGATGTATTCGAACAGGTTCATGCGCGACCTCATCAGATCCTGAAATTAACCAGGCGGTACATGGCGAAGTTGCCGATTCTCATCCATCCGACGGCCATCGCCAGCGCCTGCTTCGTGATCGCCTCGTCCCAGACGCTCGCGTAAAGGTCCGGCGCCACCACCTGAATGATGATGAACATTGCAATCGGGAGCGAAGAGAGAATCAGAGCCGATGCGCGGCCCTCTGCGGCGAGCGCGCGAATCTTTCCACGCATCTTGAAGCGCTGGCGAATGACCCCGGAGAGGTTTTCCAGGATTTCTCCCAGATTGCCGCCGGTCGAGCCCTGGATGGCGACGGCTGTGACGAACAGAGGCAAGTCGTCCTGTCCGATGCGAAAAAACAGATTGCGCAGGGCGGTTTCCAGATCCGCCCCATAGGTGATCTCGTCGACCACGATACCGAATTCGCTGCCGATCGGATCGGGCATTTCGCGCGCCACCATATTGAGCGCGATGGGGACGGGATGGCCGGCGCGCAAGCTGCGCACGATCATATCGAGGCCGTCGGGAAACTGCGCGCCAAAAGCGCGTTGCCGACGCCCGCGCATGATGCGCAATACCAGGTAAGGGAGCGCCGTGGCGCAGAACAGAGCGATGACCAGTGCCTGAACGAGATCGCGGCGCCAAAAGAGTCCGAGCACGAACGAAACGACAGAACCGCCGGCAATGAAGGCGAGTAGCTTGCCGAGCCCGAGGGTAACCCCGGACTGCAGCACCAGCCTGTTCAATGCCTCGAGACCTATCTGGTAATTGCCGGCCCGCGTGAGGCCGCGCTCCTTGCGCAGTTCTACGAGAGTGTTTTCGCGATTGGGCTCCTCGCGCAGAACCTTCAGCCGGCGATTGACATTTTCCGATATGATGCACCGGAAAAAAGAGCAAATATGCGCC
>JBEVJT010000316.1:0-5208 GCA_040510075.1 Xanthobacteraceae bacterium
CGCCTTGACGACGTGGTCGAGGGACGTGCCGGCGGCCGCAAACACCGTCTTGAAGTTATTGAGAATGTAGCGGGTCTGGCGCTTTATGTCGGAGCCGTAATACGGAAACGCCGGATCGACGCGCGCTTCGGCCGGAACGCCCGTCTTGTAATCGCTCGCCATCAAGCCCGCGGCAAAAATGATATCGCCGGTGGCGATCGCTTCGGAGTAGTTCACCGGCGCGCGCGGTGCCGAGGATGAGAATACCTGGATGGGTGCATCCGGAAGCGCCGCGATGAGGTCAATGGCCACGACGCATCCGGGCACCGGCAGGCCGCCCATGGCGACGGTGGCGCGGCAAGGGGGGCGGGCCGGGAAGAATTCGCGCCACACTTCGTCGAACGCGTCGAAATTGCCCAGATCCGTATGGAATACGTGCGCCTTGACCGCGTGCTGCAGCGAAGTGCCGGCCGCGGCAAAAACGTTTGCGAATTTCTCGAGGACGTAGCGCGTCTGGCGCTTGATGGCGGAGCCGTAATAGGGAAAGGCAGGATCAATCCGCGCCGCGGGCGCGAGCCCATGGCCCTCCTCGCTTGCAATCAGCCCGGAGGCAAAGACGAGACCGCCTGCGCGCTGTACAGCGTTTACCGCATGCTCAAGAGGCACGCGACCAGCTCGCATAGCTGGGACGCTCCAGCCCGTTCGCGGCGGGTTGCAGCGTCGGCGTGGCGCCGGCACGGAATTGCGAGATCGCCTCCTCGCTGCTGATGATCTTGGCGCGATGGTACTGGCGCATGTAGTTGAGAGCGTATTCGTGCGCGTCACGGTGGGGCGACGAAACCCCGTCCGCAAGGATGTTGATCTCGTAGTTCAGATAGAAGGCATCGATGACCGTGTGCTGGACGCATGCCTCTGTCCAGGCGCCGGTGAAATAGAGCCGTTTCACGTCGAGCTCGCGCAGCACGGCATCGAGGCGGGTCGAATTGAATGCGCTGTAATGCTTCTTGCGGATCTGGAAGTCTCCAGGTCGCGGCGCCAGCTCGTCAACCACTTCGGCGTCGGGCGTTCCGATGATGCAGTGCGGGCCATAGATCTTGAAATGCTTGTCGATGGGGACTTCCTCGGGCAGGAAATTGTCCTTGATGAAGACAATATGCACGCCACGCTCGCGCGCATTGTCGATGACGCGACGCACTGTGCCAAACAACTGCTTCGCGTTCAGCGGGTCGGGCAGGGTCGGGTTTTGCTTGAAGAAGCCCTTAAGCAGATCGATGACGATCACGGCACAGCGGCTCTTATCCACGGGGAGTCCTCTCTACTCGCATTGCCGCGGCAGCTTAGCATGCTCCTCGCCGCAATTGCGAAGGACTCCCACCCGACTGCCTGGCTCGCTGCGCTCGCCTTGGCGCCCTCCCCCTTTCACGGGAGGTAAACCGCATCAAAGCTGGCGGCCATTGGTCGCGAAGAAGGGGTAGGGCCCGTCGAACTCGCC
This sequence comes from Xanthobacteraceae bacterium, assembly GCA_040510075.1. Taxonomy (GTDB): domain Bacteria; phylum Pseudomonadota; class Alphaproteobacteria; order Rhizobiales; family Xanthobacteraceae; genus VAZQ01. The sequence goes on from JBEVJT010000316.1 coordinate 1,472, forward strand.
GATGGGTACGTAATGGGTGACCAGTCTTTTATCGCAACGATCCCAGGCGTGGAGATGCAGTCCCGGCGGCTCGACTTTCAACGAAGGCGGCAGGGCGGCGCGTAGATCCAGTGCCACCGCATGGTTGGGCGCGGGACAGATGCTTGCCGGGACGCCCGCGAAGATCGTGTGGGTCGAGCGGTGGACATGACCTGCCGCTACAAGACGCACGCGCGCATGGCGCTGAACCACGGTCGCGAGTTCCTGCGCATTACGCAGATTTTGGCGGTCCATGTGCTCGATGCCAGTCATGAACGGCGGATGGTGCAGGAACAAGAGCGCCGGGCGCTGCGCATTCCGCGCAAGCGTCAAATCAAGCCAGGCAAGCGTCTCCCTGCCGAGCTCCCCGTGGGCGGCGCCGGGCACGCTCGAGTCCATCATAATGAGATCGAGCTCCTCGAGCGCGAGCGCGAAATCCAGCGCTCCATCCGTGTGCACATAGGGCTGCACGGGAAACGCGGCGCGAAGCGAGGCGCGCGAGTCGTGATTTCCCGGAATCACTGCGAGCGGCAGATCGAGCGGCGCGAGCAGACGCGCAAGATGCTCGTATTCCTCAGGCGCAGGCGTGTCGACGAGGTCACCCGTGACGATCACGATGCTCGGTCGCGGCGACAAGGCGTGTAGCGTCTCGATGCAGCGGGTGAGCGCGGCGGCGGTATCCACCTTCCGATAGGCAAACTCACCCGGACGTTTGATGTGCAGGTCGGATATTTGCGCGACCAGCTGCCAGCGGGAGCTCACCGCTCCTCTCCCGGCAAGAGGCGGATTGCCTGCGGGTGAATCGATACGCCAACCTGCTCACCTACTTTCACGTCGAAGGAATTCGCAACTTCCGCGGTGATGGGTCTCGTGGCGACACCACTGACGTTCAAGCGCTGGCGGTCTCCCAGAAAGCTGACGCTCTCCACGACACCGCAGCAGGTCGACTCCGAAGGCGCGACAATACTGATCGCCTCGGGACGGATCATCACGCTGACGGGTCCTACGGCACCGCTATTGACGAGCGGGAGGACGCCGCCTGGAAGCGACAGGCGCCCGGCCGCGGCGACGCCCTCCACGATGTTCGCCGCGCCGATGAATTCGGCAACGAACCGGCTTGCTGGCTTGAAATAGACCTCCTTTGGCGTCCCGATCTGGGCAATGGCTCCCTTGCTCATTACCACGACGCGGTCGCCCAAGGTCATAGCTTCGGCCTGGTCGTGGGTGACGTAGACAGCGGTGATGCCGAGCGTGCGCAGGAGCCGGTTCAGTTCACCCCGCAGCCGTTCGCGCAGCGCCGCATCAAGCGCCGTGAGCGGTTCATCGAGGAGCAGCACGCGCGGCCGGATGGCCACCGCGCGCGCCAGGGCGACGCGCTGGCGCTGCCCGCCTGAGAGCTGGTCAATGTGCCGCCGTTCGAGCCCCTCGATGCCCGTGAGCGCCACGAGCTCTGCCACGCGCGCGCTGCGCTCGGCGGCGCGCACGCCTCTGATCTTCAGACCATACGCAATATTTTCCGCCACGTTCATATTGGGAAAAAGCGCGTAGGACTGGAAGACCATGCCCACGTTGCGCCGCTCGATGGGAACGGCCGTGACGTCCTCGCCCGCAAACAGCACGCGTCCCCCGGGATCGGGCTGTTCGAGTCCGGCAATGATGCGCAGCGTCGTCGTCTTGCCGCAGCCGGAAGGGCCGAGCAGCACGACCGTTTCGCCCTCCCCCACCTCGAGCGTGATCGGCTCGAGCGCGCGCGTACCGTCGGGAAATGTCTTTCCGCAGTGCTCGAGGCGAACGCCGGCGCTCACGCTCCGACCCGCGGTGCGCCGGTTCGCGTTGCGCGGTCGGCAAAAAGCTGCATGGCGACAAGCAGAGGAATGATCATCACGAAAAACACAAGTGTGTAGGCGGAAGCAACTTCAAGACGCATGGAGGCATAACTGTCGGCGAGTCCCACCGGCAAGGTTTTTGTCAGCGGGGTGTGCAGCATCCAGGTCAGGTTAAACTCGCCCAGGGAGAGCGTGACCACCATGAGCGAGCCAGCGAGGATGCCGGGCGTGGCATTGGGCACGATCACATCGCGAAATCGCCGCCAGGCCGAAGCGCCCAGAGATGCCGCGCTTTCATCGAGCGTCTTGACATCGATGCTCGCAAACACCGCCATGACCGAGCGCACCATGAAGGGCAGCGTGAACACCACGTGGCCCGCCAGAATGAACAAGGATGAGAGGCGAAACGCGCTCACTCCGCCGTAGGAGAGCAGAAGTGCGAGCGCGATGGCGAGACCGGGAATGGCCAGCGGCAGGGTGATGATTTCTTCGATCAGCCTCGACGCGCGTCCGCCGCGCACGTGCAATGCGTAGGCGGCGGGCACGCCGATCATGAGCGTTACGGTAAGCGTGCCCAGGGCGATAAGGAGGGAGCGGGCAATGGTGTCGGCGTAGAGGCTCCAAACTGTGACCACCCATTGCAATGTGAACCCGGATGCTATGCCGCGGAAATAATTCACGGTCACGCCGGCGAGCATGGAAAGGAGCGCAGGCACGATGAGAAACGCCGCAACGAACAACGTAAATGCAAGCTGGGCGGCAAACAGCAGGCGCTCGCGCATCGGGTCAGCCTGCCGCGGCCACGGGGCCGCCGCTCAACGAGCGCGCGAGCGCGAGAATGGCCCACGCGATGAGCCCGAGCCCAACCGACAGCGCGGCGGCCATGGCGATGTTCGCCGACAGCGTGAACTCGGTATAGATCAACATCGCCAGCACATCGATGTTGGTCGCAAGGGTGAACGCAGTGCCGAACGCGCCCATGGCGGTTGCGAAGGCAATGGCTCCCGAGGCGACGAACGCCGGACGCAGCGCCGGCAGGATCACGTCGCGGTGCACCGCCCAGCGGCCTGCACCCAGTGCCCGCGCCGCTTCTTCGAGCGCCGGGTCGAGTGTCTCGATCCCTGCCATCACAGTGAGGATCACGCGCGGAATGGAGAAATAGAGATACCCGAGAAAGAGGCCCTGGATCGAATAGGCAAAGACGATTTTTTCGCCAAACAGATGCGTAGAGACATCACCGATGAGCCCCTGCCGGCCGGCGAGCAGGATAATCATGAAGCCCACGACGACCCCGGGAAACGCCAGCGGAAAGGTGAGCATGGCGATGAGCGCCGCGCGACCGGGAAAGCGGTTGCGCTGAAGAAACAAGCCCGCGATTGTCGCGATCACCAGCGTAAAAGCGGTGGTCGCGGCCGAGAGCACGATGGTGTTGACGAGCGTCGCCCGATAGCGCGGCTCGGTCAGGATTGCCGTGTAGGCGGCAAGCCCTGTGGGTCCGCTGCCGCCGGTGATCATCAGTCGTGCCATGGGCACCAGAAAGAATGCCGTCGTCACGAGGGCGAGCGGCACGAGGCAGAGGCGAGCAAACGCGGAATGGGACATAAGGCTCTCTTATATCTGCCGTGTCCCGGGCGCGGTGCAGCACGCAGTGGTGCGCCGCAGACCCGGGATCGTTACGGCCTGAGGCCGCCTCCGATCAGCGGTTCACCATCTCGCGCTGCACCGCGCTCCGAAAAAGGATATCGAGTCCATTCACAGTGCAAGCCCCTCCGCTAGACCACGCCACTCTGGATTGAGGGTCTCAATCAAGTCAATTTTCCAGGCTCGTCGCCAGCGTTTGAGACTTGCTTCCCGCGCTCCGGGCCTCATCGAGGAATATTCTTCGTAATAAAC
>JBEVJT010000317.1:0-4114 GCA_040510075.1 Xanthobacteraceae bacterium
ACGCAGACGGACTTCACGTATGACTGATGCGCCATGGTGCAACTCTGGCTGCAAGAAGCCCGCCGTGCGCCAATTTCGTTTCCGCCGAGGTGAATCGAGTCCTGGACAATTCTGAGATTTTGCACTGCATCACGATTACGAAGCGCGATCGCTCTTTCGAACCAACTTTGGGCAACGCTCACGTCCAGCTGAGCCCCCGTTCCATTGAAGTAAAGCACTCCAAGATTATTCATGGCCTCCGCGTTTCCAAGCTCCGCGGCGTGCTCGAATGAATTCTTGGCGAGTACGACATTCTTGGCAGTTCCCAAGCCATCGAGATGCAGACGCCCAAGATCGTTGAGCGCGGGCGCATATCCCAGCGCTGAGGCGCGCTCATACCAGATTTTTGCTTGGGACAAGTCTTTCGATGTCAATCGGCCTTTTTCGAACAGCACGCCAAGCTGGTGCATCGCGACCCGGCCATTGAGAGCGCTCCCTTTCAAAAACCATTCCTTGGCCTCCTCAACGTTCTGCGGCCCGCCCTGCCCGGTTTCGAGTAGTCTGCCGAGATTGCCCATCGCATCGGCATCGCCGGAAGCGGCAGACTTTTCGTACCAGCCTCTTGCGCCGGCGTAATCCTGCGGAACGCCGCTTCCCGCTTCCATCAATTCTCCAAGACTGTTCATCGCGCTTGGCATCCCCAGATCCGCGGCTCTGCGGTACCAAGCGGCCGCGGCCCCAAGATCCTGCTCCACGCCTCGTCCCAGTCTGAAAAGATTCGCAAGATCATTCATTGCTGCCGGACTTCCGAGCCCGGCAGCGCGCTCGTACCAGAACCTGGCCTTTGCCAGGTCGAGCGGAACCTCGATGCCATTCTCGCTCAATTTGCCCAGATGGGTCATGGCGCCTGTATGGCCGAGTTCCGCAGCCTTTTCGTACCACATGCGTGCGGTCAGCAAATTTTTCGGAACACCGCGACCATGTTCAAATACTGCCGCGAGATCGTTCATCGCATCGACATTGAGGCGAATGGCTGCCTCCATGTAGAGCGATATTGCTTCGCGCGTCTTGTTCTGAGCGGAAAGCGCCCGCGCAAGCTGGAGCATGATGCTCGGGTTGCCGGAGTCAGACCGCAGCGCATCTCGACAACTCGCCTCCATTTGCGAAGGCTCGATCTTTTCGGCACGCGAGGTTTGCAGGTCGACACCGGTTCCGTCGCGCGACGGAGCCGGGCAATGAACGGCAGCAGGTTGCGCCAGGACGACTGCTCCGAAGGTCAAAATGGGTATGGCGACAAGCGAGACGGTGAATGCCTTGAGCCTGGACATGTCGAGTGTTGCCTCGGTTGACGTGCGAGCCGGAGCGGCTTGGCCACTGCCGTCGGGTATGGGTGCGATTCACGCTTCAGCGCGCTGATCTTGTGCCGCGCATATCTGGGTGACGTCGCGAATTCCTAGGCCGCCTCGGCGCTGCGATGGCGCCTCTTTTTTAGACCTTCACGACGCGCACTCTGGCCAAGCGGTCATACTGGCGGGTTGTGGTGAAGGTACGCCAGCGCGTCGTCACGGAGTTCCCTGACATTAAGCAACCCGTCCAGCGCCCGATCGATAATGCGCTTAGCCAGAGCTTCGCGCGCGGCAGGCGCGCTGGCAGGCGCGGTAAGTTCGCTCCCGGAACGCTGGAGCTCGGTCCAGGCGCCGTCGAAGGCATCGCAGATCGCGCGCGTCTGCTCGGGGCCGAAAACGCCTGCACCTGCAGCCAATGAAAGGATGGGCATTTGCGCAAACCAGAGATCCGGCCGCCGCATCTCCAGGATCGGATGAATTGTAGAGGAATCCGAAGGGACTGTCAGTACGAGAGCGGAATCCCTGCCAAAGTTCCCTGAAGACGCTCGGCCTCGAAATCCCGCCGACGCTGCTCGCCCTCGCCGACGAGGTGATCGAGTAGCGGTTAGTGCCAAAAGCCGACATTGCGCCACGAAATGAAATGGTGAAGTGAGCAATTCTGCTCAGACGCCGATCCGTCGTGCGACTAGAGTGGGCTAAAGATGGGTGAAAACCCTCTTTTTCCTCCAATCTAAGGTGAAAATCATGGAAATCTCCCAGGAGATGAGAGCTGCGGTGAAGCCCGCTTCCTTTGGCGCAGTAGGCGGAGCAATCGCCCTCGCGATCATCGGGTTTACGTGGGGCGGCTGGGTAACCGGTGGCCAGGCCACAACGCTGTCCGACGCCGCCGTCTCCGCTGCGCTCGTGCCAATTTGCGCGGATAAATTTCAAGCAGTCGGCGAGCTCGCGCTCGCGACGCTGAAGTCGGAGAAGGACGACCGTGACTATGACGATATCGTCATCAAGTTCGTGCAGAAGGTCGGCGATCGTACCGTCAGCACGTCCGACCGCCCATTCGCCAAATCGTGTGGGCTCGAGGTGATGAAGCGTGACAAAGCCGCCGCCGCGAAGTCTGCCTCGAAGTAGTCGATCGGAGCGATGTACGTGCCGCGGCTACGAACGTTGGCGACATAAGGCGTCCTGATAGCGGGAGAGTGTCGATGTCAGAGGCCAGTCATTTCCGGCAATACGCCGAAGAGGCCCTACGTTGGGTCAGCGAGTCCACAAGCGAAGAAGAGAAACGGACGTTGACCGAGCTTGCGTGCATATGGGCGCAAGCGGCGTCGCAGAGCGATCGCATTTTCGGCGTCGACGAAAGTTCGCCAAAGGCTAGGACTATGTAGGAGTCGATCAAGTCATGACGCTCAGTGGCTTGTGCGTTGTGGCAAGTCCCGGCCCGTCGGAGAGGGCGGCGGGTCGGGACGACTGAGCACGATCCGGGCCAGCGCATCGTCGCATTGAATTTGCCCTGACATCCTTCGCCCGAAGGGCCATTGGCCGTGATACCATGCTGTTACCCGATTGTAGACATTGCTCGGCGCCATTGGCATGTCCGCCAGTGCCAAAAGGCGACCTCATGCCCCATTCATTCCATCACCTCGTCGGCGCGCGGGACGGGCCCTGGCTCGTCGTCACAAGCTGCTGTCCGACCACTAATAGACCAGCGGCATGACGAGCAAGCGGCCCACCGGGATTCCGTGACGGGTGTCCTCGATATTGACGTTCGCCTGATGGGTCGTCCTCGACGCCGCCCACACTCCAATGCCGGTGGCGGCCAGGATCAAACCTACAACAATGACGAATGAACCGAGCTTGCGCATCTGAAACCTCACCTTCACACCTCGAGTTGGTGCTGATGCGGCGCCGCCAGTGTGAGGGACCTCACACAGGCCGTGGATTTTTCCGTGCCGGAGGTCGTGCCGGCGAGCGCGAGGGGGAGCCTGCCGGCTTGTCCGCCTCGGTGAGGTTTCGGGTGGTGAAGGCGGCCGGAACAACAACGTTCAATTGCGCAGCGATTTCGGTACGAAAACGTACTGTTAATGACAGATGGCGCGAGTCATGCAAAATAGCTTCCCGTCACCGGGCAGCAGCTCCGACCAGGTGTCGGTTGTCGAGGAGGGTCGCTCTCCCGGTTGGGGATACCAGCGGGCAGCGCCGTGCCACAGCCTCACCAGCCTGATCCTTCGTCACCTCCGCCGCCTTCGAGCCCGCCTGCTTGCGGTAGGTGCGGCAAGCCGATGCGGCTCATCGGCGTGGTGCCCTACCTGCGCTACACCAATATCGACCTGTGCCATTACCTTTGCGAGTGCGGCAAGGGCGACGGCTTCTTCGTGGCTCGACGGGAGTAGGGGCCGCATGGCAACCAAAGCCGAGAATGCCTGGCGGACGGCGGCCCAATTCGCGCAGCGAGCGCGGCTCGCGGAGACGCAGAGCGAGCGCGATTTTTACAACAAAGTGCGGGACGGGTTGATCGCGCTCGCGAACGAGTATGTGCTGCTGGAGGCGGTGCGCGGACGACGGCCGAAACCAGTCAACCGCGTCACGAATTCGGCGGCGAGGAGCCCGGGCATTCCAGGCCCTGATCGAGTGGCCGGCCGTGGCCGCCGCCCTCGGTCGGGCGCGGGCTAGCTAACGCTCCGCTCGGCCGATCAGCCGCCGAAATTCCGCTTCGGGAGCGCCGTAGGCATTACCGGCCTTGCGCTCGATGCCCTTGCGGTTGAGCACGACAACCTCGCCTCGTGCCGACCGGA
>JBEVJT010000318.1:0-5428 GCA_040510075.1 Xanthobacteraceae bacterium
TAAAGCCATCCTTGCGTGAAGTCGAACAGATGCGAGTTGAAAAAGGACGAGACGATGTTTTGCACGACAATAACTAATCCGAACCACGAAACGATACCGGCTCCGCGAAATAATGCCAGATGCGCCACCCACATCGCCAGCAAGATGACCCCGCCGAGAATGCCCAGTTCGAGTACAATCACCAGCATCTGGTTGTGCGGATTCCTAGCTATCGTTGCGGGATGCGTCTCCGCAGTGGCATGGCTGCGGAACAGCTGCGGGATGCTTCCTGTCCCATGGCCAAAGAGTGGCGCATCCGCAATGAAGGCCAGGGATCTTCTCCAGTACTCGAAGCGAAGCCCCACCGTCGTGTTGACGTTCCGCGGTCCATAATTGCGCATGTCTTCGATCGCGTGCAGCACGCGCTCGCGCAGATAGGGCGAGGAGAGCCAGGCTGCACCGATAATTGCAACGCCCACGACGCAGACGGCAATGGCTCCTTTCAAGGCGAACTGACGCAAGCCGAACAAGACAAGCAGCACGGCCGCGAAGACAAGAGTGGTGCGCGCCGTCTCAATGAAAAGAATATTGGCGAGGAACGCCGCTGCCACAAGAACGAGCGCCAGCGCAAGCAAGGCGCGCCGGCGCCATAATTCCGCGGCCTGGCCGAGAAGGGCGAAAGCGCAAATTGCAAACACCGCGCTTTGCAGGATGTAATCCTTCACCGGCACTCCGGGCACATTGCGGCCTCGCCATGAGAGACCCGGAATGAGCACCAGCGCCCACGAAAAAACGAGCAATACCGTGCACGAGCCGATGAAGCCGAGCAGGACCCATTTTCCTTGGCTGCGGCTGTGGAATTGGGCAAGCAGCAAGGGCACGACCAGGAGCTTATGATAGCCGCTCAGTCCGTCGAGGCGTTCGCTCACGCTCACGTCAGACCACAGCATTCCCGCGGCCCCCAAGAGCCAGAGCAGGACAGGCAGAGCGCCCGCGGGTGATGCAAACGCCCGCACGGATCGGATATTTAAGGTCGGCAGAAGGGCAATCAGCCACAGCACGATCAGAATACTGGTCGCCGAGGTGGACCATGGCAGCGAGATGGCGACCGCGACCGCGAGACAGTCTGCGAGCGCAGACAAGCGCGCGGACGCAATTCCCAAGCGAGAGTCTCTGGACCACGGGCCGGCAGGCAAAGGCCTGCTCCCCGTGCCAACGGCCGAGGGCTCGGCTGAGGGATTAAGCCAAGGAATCTCAGCCACTAGATCGACTTGAGTGCACGCGATTTGCGCACAATCTGGCTCGTGCTGAAGTCTGGGACGAGCTCGATGAGAATCACTTCGCCCCCATCGGCTTCCACCAGCTCATGGCCTACCACCTGTTCACGCCGATAATCGCCTCCTTTTGCAAGCAGCTGCGGCCGCACCCGCTTGATCAAATCAATGGGAGTGTCCTCGTCAAAAATAACGACCAGGTCCACCGCCTCGAGTGCGGCCAGGACTTCGGCCCGCGCCTGCACGTCCTGCATGGGGCGGCCACTTCCCTTCAGCCGCCGCACCGACGCATCGCTGTTGAGCCCTACGATCAGGCGATCACAAAGCCCATGCGTCTGCGCCAAGAGCTTGATGTGCCCCGGATGGAGGATGTCAAAGCAGCCATTGGTGAAGCCGATCCTTGCTCCCATTCGGCGCCATTCGGCGAGCCGCTCGTCCAAGACGGACCAATCGAAGACAACCTTTTCCGCAGGAGCAAGCGAAGCGTGCGGGAGCAGACGAGCACGGAGCTCCATGATGGAGACGGTGGCAGTACCGCGTTTTCCAACCACCACCGCCGCGGCTGCGTTGGCCGTCCGCATCGCCGGCTCGTATCCCGACCCAAGTGCAAACATGACCGCAAGGGCGGCTACCACGGTGTCACCCGCGCCTGAGACATCACGCACTTTCACCGGATAGGCGCTCACGTGAAATGGCTTACCGTCTCTCGGAACGAGCAACATCCCCGCCTCGCCGCGCGTGACCAGAAACGCCTGCGTGTCCAGTTCCTCATTGAGCTTGTGGACGATTGCCGTAACTTCGGACTCCTCCGTTGGCAGCATTCGAATAGCTTCGCCAAGCTCCTGCCAGTTCGGCGTAATCAACGTCGCCCCGCGATAAATCGAAAAGTCCCTGCTCTTGGGATCGACAATGACCGGCTTTGCCAGTTCGCGGGCTGCGTCTATCAGAGCACGGATAACGGGCGTTGAGAGCACGCCTTTTGCATAATCGGAGAGCACGAGCGTCGTGCAGCGTGGCAGCGCCGATAGCGCATGGTCGAGCACTTTGCGCTGGAGCTGCGGATCGAGCGGCTTGGTCTGTTCCCAATCCGCCCGCAGCAGGTGCGTCGAATGATGCTCCGAAACAAAGCGCACCTTGCGGGTGGTCGGGCGGGAAACATCCACCACGAGGTGAGCTTCGATAAGCGAATTTGATTGAAGCTCGCTGGTCAGGGCGCACGCGGCGGGGTCATCGCCGACTACGCTTACCAATATGCAACGCGCACCCAGCCCGGCGATGTTGCGCGCCACGTTGCCTGCCCCGCCGACGATGATTTCCTGTCCGCTGACTGCGAGCACGGGAGCCGGCGCCTCCGGCGAGATGCGGGTGACTTCTCCATAGAAGTACTCGTCGAGCATCAAATCGCCCACGCAAAGCACGGTCTGGCCGGGGATGCGGTCGAGGGCGGCTTCGAAATCGAACATGGCGCTCAGTTTGATGGCCAAGGGCTAGCGATAACGATCGGGTGTGTTGAGAAACCGGTTGACATATTGCTTCACTGCGTCCTCGAGGGCCGTGAAGTCCGCGTTATAACCTGCGCGGCGCAAATTTTCGACGCTCGCCTGCGTGAAATACTGGTACTGGTCGCGGATCGCTTCGGGCATTTCGACATAGTCGATGTGCGGAGGCCGGCCGAGCGCATCGAACATCGCGGTGATCAGCTCACGGAAGCTTCGCGCACTACCGGTGCCCACATTGAAGATTCCGGAGACAGAAGGGCGGTTCAGGAACCAGCGCGTCACCGCAGCTGCATCATCCACATAGATGAAATCGCGTTTCTGCTCGCCATCGCCAATCCCCGGCCGGTGTGACTTGAACAGCCGCACCGGCCGACCGCTCCTCGCCTCGTCGAAGCGCTTGGCGAGGAGACTCATCATCTCGCCTTTGTGATATTCGTTGGGGCCGAATACGTTGAAGAACTTCAGCCCCACCCATTGCGGGGGCAATTCGCTCCTTCGCGCGAAACGATCAACCACCGCAACATCGAACAGATGCTTGCTGAAGCCGTAGAGATTCATCGGTTTGAGGCGCTGCAACGCCGTCGGCGACCAGTCGTCATCAAAGCCTGAGGATCCATCGCCGTATGTCGCTGCCGATGAGGCGTAGATGAAGCGCGTGCCGGTCGCACAGCACCAATCCAACAGTTTGAGGGACAGGCGAAAATTCGTTTCGATGACGAGATCGGCGTCAGTCGCGGTGGTGTCGGAAATGGCGCCAAGGTGGAGCACCGCTTCAAGCTTGCGCGAGTTGAGCCAGCGCATGAGGTCGCCCGGCGGCACGATGTCCACGACGCGGCACTTCGCAAGGTTGCGCCATTTGCCGGATGAGCCCAGCTCATCATTGACCACGATCTCGTTGCAGCCGTTCTCGTTGAGATGCGCGATCAAGTTCGAGCCAATGAACCCGGCGCCTCCGGTGACCAGCAGCATCACGTCCCCTATCCCGCGCTTTCGCTCGCGCTGTTCCCGAACGAAGCTTTGAGCTATGCGCTGCGCTCCGCTGGACAAACGAAATCGAGCGGGTTAACGCCATCCACGCAGGGGGACCATATCAGATAATGCACGCTCTCCCGCAATAGCGCTGTTCCCGCATCCGCCCGCATGCAAGCCCCCATTCTGATCGTTCCTTACATGTGGATCGGCGATTTCGTTCGCTGTCACACCGCGGTCAAGCTGCTGCGCGAGCGCGAGCCCTCTCGTCCGATCGATATGCTCGCCACTTCGAACGTGGCGCCTCTCGTGGACTACATGCCGGATTTACGCAGGGGAATTGTCGTAGACCTGCCGCGTCAAAAACTCGCTTACGCGCAGCATCAAACATTGGCCAAGCGGCTGCGAGCGGAATGCTATGCGCAGGCACTGATCATGCCGCGCACCTGGAAGTCGGCATTGGCGCCCTACCTCGCCGGCATTCCTCGACGCACTGGTTTTTTCGGAGAAGGCCGCATCGGGCTGATCAATGACCTGCGCGGGGGAGAGCGGGCGCTGTTTCGCATGGTCGATCGCTGTGCGTCGCTCGCTTTGCGCAAGGGCGAACCGCCGCCGGCGATCTGGCCGCAACCTGAACTCGTGGTGCCCGCATCCGAGACGCTCGCCTGGCGGCAACGCTTGGGCTTGAGCTGCGACGGCCGGCCGGTGATAGCGCTGGCGCCGGGCGCTGTCGGTCCATCGAAGCGATGGCCTGAAGATTCCTATGCGGAACTGGCGGCGCGCCTTTTGGCCGACGACAATGCCGTCTGGATACTCGGAAGCCAGCAAGAGAAATCGCTCGCCGTGAATATCAGTCGTGCGTCGCCTCATATCCGCGATCTAACCGGATCTGACCTGCGCAACGCGATACTGGCTCTTAATGCGGCCGACGCAGTTGTATCCAACGATTCCGGCCTCCTTCACGTTGCCGCGGCATTGGGCACGCCAACACTGGGCATTTTCGGTCCGACCAGCTCCTGGCATTGGGCGCCCCTCAATCCCTTGGCTGCAGTCATGGAAACGGCGAACGATTTGCCCTGCCGGCCCTGCCACAAGCCCGTTTGTCACGTCGGCCATCATGGTTGCATGCATGACATCTCCGTCGCCGACGTCGCGGCTGCCGTTGCGCGGATCCTGAAATCTGCACGGTCGCAGCAAATGCGTGCGGCGCCTTGATGACCACCAGAGCACGGCACCGTGCTCTCCGCGTCACGGTATTTTTTGGTTGGGTTCGTTTTTACAGAATTGGCGCAGCAGCTCGATCAGGTTGGGTTCGCTTTTACAAAATTGACACACCTCCATCAGCTTGGGTGAGTTCGTTTTTACAAAATGGCTCGGCTGCATTGAGGTGTCCCCGGGTGGGCTTATCGGTTCTGCATTCCGGAGACTGACCCCCAGGGGCGCTGTACCCTATTTGTTCTCACGAAGTTGCAAATTGCATGCGAAATGTGGCTGCACGTATCCTGACCCGCCGGCCGCCAATCCACCGAAAGGCTAATTCGAGGCTCACATGACTGCGCGCGATCCTGCTCCGTTCAGCAGTTTCCTTGGCATTGAGGTGATCCGCTGCTCGCCCGAGCGCAGCGAAGCGCAGCTTATGGTCCGGCAAGATCTGACCAATGCCTTTGAGGTTTTGCACGGCGGGGCGGTGATGGCGTTGGGCGATAC